>DATBHM010000285.1:0-21589 GCA_036557505.1 Actinomycetota bacterium
TCGGCGCCGCCGTACCCACCGGCGAACGGCATGCGAATCACCATGGGCATCGGCTGGCGGCCCCGCGAGCGGTTGCGGTACTTGGCCACGTGGCTGATCACCTGGTCGAGCGCCGGATACGAGAAGCCGTCGAACTGCATCTCGACCACGGGCCTCCACCCCGCGATGCACAGCCCCACGGCGACCCCGGCGATCCCCGCTTCGGCGAGCGGCGTGTCGAACACCCGTTCCGCTCCGAACTCGTCCTGCAGGCCGTCGGTCACCCGGAAGACCCCGCCCAGCTTCGCGACGTCCTCGCCGAACAGCAGGGTTCGGTCGTCGTCGGCGAGCGAGTCGCGGAGCGCCTGGTTCAGCGCCTGGACCATGGTCACCTCGGCCATCCTCAGTCCTCCCGGTGTTCCGTGGCGTCGCCGAGGAGCTCGTCCCGCTGGCGCGCCAGGACCGGCGGCAGCTCGTCGAAAACCCACTCGAAGAGCTCCGGCAACGGCCGGGGGTCGGACGCGATGACGCCATCGCGCACCCGCCGGCCGAACGCCGTGGCGTCGGCCCCGGTTGCCTCCACGAACTCGTCGTCGGCGAGCCCCCGGTCCCGGAGGAACCGCTCGTAACGGGCAACCGGGTCCCGGGCCCGCCACTCCTCCACCTGTTCCTTGGGCTGGTACCGCCCGGCGTCGTCCGCCGTCGAGTGCGGGCCCAGCCGGTACGTCAGCGCCTCGATCAGCGTGGGCGCCCCCCCGGCGCGGGCCCGCTCGGCCGCCTCCCTCGTCACCTGGTACACGGCGAGCACGTCATTGCCGTCCACCCGCACCCCGGGGAACCCGTACGCCTCGGCCTTCCGCCAGATCGGGGCGGCCGTCTGCTGCGACAACGGAACGGAGATCGCCCACTGGTTGTTCTGGCAGAAGAACACCACCGGCGCCCGGAACACCGCCGCGTAGTTCCACGCCTCGTGGAGATCCCCCTCGGACGTGGCGCCGTCGCCGAAGTACGCGACGGCCACGTCCGGCCGCCCGTCCTTGCGCGCGCCCATCGCCCACCCGACCGCGTGCAGGGCCTGCGAGCCCACGGGGACGCTCACGTGGCCGAACCGGAGCTCGTTCGCGTCGTAGGTCCCCCCGTGCCAGGTGGCCCGGTAGAAGTGGAGGTACTCCACGAGGTCGACGCCCCGCACGACCGCGGCGCCGAGCTCCCGATACGACGGGAACAGGTAGTCGCTGCGCTGCACGGCGAAGGCCGAGCCCACCTGCGCGGCCTCCTGGCCGATCAACGGCGGGTACACCGCGAGTTGGCCCTGGCGCTGCAGGGCCGTGGCCTCGACGTCCGCACTGCGCACCCGGACCAGCAACCGGTACAGCTCGCGGAGGTCCTCGTCCTTCAACCCCAGATCGGCGGGATCGACCAGCGGCTCGCCGCTCCCCTCGGGGGACATCACCCGGTAGGCATCGTCGGAGCGCGTGACCGCCTCCTGGGAGCCGGAGGGGTCGCTCACCAGACGGCGCGGGGTCCGGCGGCGGAACGCCCGGGCACCCAATACCGGCGAAGGCGCCCGACCCGGTCGATGCGGGCCTGGGCGACCGCGTCGGCGGCCTTCGCGGTCGAGACGCCCCGCTCCCGTGAAACCAGGAACACCTCGCGGAGCGTCCGATAGATGCCCTCGACCTTGGCCATGGCCCGCTCGCGGTCGTAGCCGCGGAGCTCGTCGGCCACGTTGATCAGGCCGCCTGCGTTGATCACGTAGTCGGGCGCGTACAGCACGCCCATCTGTTGGAGCGCCTCGCCGTGCTCATCGCGTTCCAGCTGGTTGTTCGCCGACCCGGCCACGACGCGGCACTTCAGCTCGGGGAGCGTGTCGTCGCGGATGATCCCGCCCAGCGCGCACGGCGCGAAGATGTCGCAGTCCACGGCGTGGATCTTGTCGGGATCGGCCGTTTCCACGTCGAACTCGCGCACCGCGCGGGCCACCGCGTCGACGTCCACGTCCGACACGACGACGTCCGCTCCGGCGTCGCGGAGGTGCTTCACCAGCCAATAGCCGACCTTGCCGACGCCCTGCACAGCGACCTTCCTGCCGGCGAGCGCCGAGTCCTTCCACGCCTCCTCGGCGCACGCGATCAGGCCCTGGTACACACCCCACGCCGTCACGGGGGAGGGGTCGCCCGAGCCCCCCATGGCGGGGGAGACGCCGACCACGCTGCGGGTCTCGCGGCGGACCATGTCCATGTCGTCGCCGGTCGTCCCGACGTCCTCCGCCGTGATGTAGCGGCCCTGGAGCGTGTCGAGGAACCGCCCGTAGGCCCGGAACAGCTCCTCGGACCGGAGCCGGTGGGGGTCGCCGATGATGACGGCCTTGCCGCCCCCGAGGTCGAGCCCCGCAGCGGCGGCCTTGAACGTCATCCCCCGGGCGAGACGGAGCACGTCGTGGAGCGCGTCCTCCTCGCTCCGGTACGGGTAGAAGCGCGTCCCGCCGAGCGCGGGACCGAGCTGGGTTGAGTGGACGGCGACGATGGCCCGAAGCCGTGAGGGCCGGTCGTGGAAGAACACGACCTCCTCGAACTCGTCCCCGAGCGCCGAGAAGACCCCCATCAGCGGCTCCCGCTCCGGCGGGCGGCGTGCATGCGGGACGTCACCGTGATCTGCCCTCCTGGTCGCGGGAAATCGACTATAGCATCGGGCCCGTTCCGTCCCTTTTGGCCGGCCCGGGGCACGCGCCACGCAGGGCTTCAGAAGGGCGAAAGGTGCGGGGGATAGAATCCCGGGCGCGATGTTCCCCTGCGCGTACCTGCGGGTGTTCCAGCCGCTTTCGGCCTTTCCCACGCACGAGCGGGCCCACTGGGAGCGCTACATCATGGAGGGTGGGCGCACGCCGCCGCTCCGGCCGATCTACCGGGAGCGACCGACCGTGCCCGAGGGACGGATCGGGCTGCTCTCGTCAGCTGAGGGCGACCACGCCGACGTTCGGACCGTGGACGGCGAGGTGTACGTGTGCCCCTGGCGGACCCGCCTCCGGGAGCTGGCCAGCCTCCTGTCGCTCCGGGAGTCGACCGCCCCCGAGATGGTGGACGCCTTCGTGCCCGAGTCCGAGGCCCGGCGGGCGGCGCGGGAGCTGAATCGGTTGCGGCGGCGGGGCCCGGCGGCGGTGCCGTTCCTGCTGCAGAGCCCGTGGCACGTGCCCATGCGGTGGTTCGCGCTGGTGGGAGACGAGGAGCGCCTCCTGGTGGAGGACCCGGATTTCGGGTACCGCCTCCTCTACCGGACGGACGTGACGAAGGCCAGAAAACGGGCGGAGGTGGCCCTCGTGGCGCTCCGCCGCTCGGAGCTGTCCCCGCTGGCCGACCTCGCCGGCGACCTGTCGAGGTGGCTGGCTGCCTTCGACGCCCGGTCCGTGCTCGAGCTCGACTACGACGGGGTGTCCAGCCTGTTCAGCTGGGACGAGCTCGACAACGACCATAGCGCCGCCGAGGTCCAGGAGTCGGTGCGGTTTCTGTCAGAGGGCGACCTGGCCCGGGCGGTGGAGCTGTACCAGACGGTGTCGAACCGGTGGGCCGAGGTCCGGAGTCACGAGTCCCTGAACTGAGCGACGGCGCCTTGCCGTCCAATGGATGCGAGCACCAATGTGCCGTTTTGTCCCTTGCGCCCAGCATGCCGGACCCCCATAATCTGCGCACATAGCGATACAAGCAGCGCATCACCATGGTGAACCAAGCCGCCGACGACGAAGGGGGGGAACGATGGCCAAGGTCCAGGAGGACGCCGAGCGTCTCCTGACTCCCGCCGAGGTCGCGTCCATGTTCCGGGTCGACCCCAAGACCGTGACCCGGTGGGCCAAGGCAGGAAAGCTGTCCTCGATCAGGACCCTGGGCGGGCATCGCCGCTACCGCGAGTCCGAGATCCGCGGGCTCATCGAGGGATCGAACTCGAGGTCCTAGCACTCCAGGGAGATCGTGCCTGGCCAGGGGGTGCCGCCGGGGGGCGGCGTGTGGGTGGCGAGGGACGGGATCGAACCGCCGACACCGCGGTTTTCAGCCGCGTGCTCTACCAACTGAGCTACCTCGCCCGACGACGGCCGGGATCGCCCGCCATGCCGTCAGGTCTCGCACAGACCCCGCGTCCGTGCTCGCCGGCCGGCGAGCACGGACGCGGGGTCTGTGTTCCGCGGTCCGGACGGGATTCGAACCCGCGACCTCCACCTTGACAGGGTGGCGAGCACGGCCAAGCTGCTCCACCGGACCATATGTGTACTGCGCTGCCCGGTACCGGCCCAACCCGGGAACGGTACCCCCAACGGGATTCGAACCCGTGCCGCCACCTTGAAAGGGTGGAATCCTAGGCCGCTAGACGATGGGGGCACGCGCATCGCTCCCCGCTGTGGGCAGCCGACAGAGTATAGCGTCGCCGACCCGGACGTCCGACCCCGCGGCGAGCTCGAGGACCGAGTCCGACCCGGGCCTCGGCAGGGTCACGCGTCCCGGTGGCAGGGCCAGCGCCCTCCGCACGATCCGTCGGCCGTCGTCGCCGGGACGGCCCAGGAACGCCGCGACGATCGGGAACCGCATCCCGACCGTGTGGACCGACCGGGCCCCTTCGAACAGCATGCCCTCCCCGGGGCCGATCGACTCGCGACCGAGGAGCCCCCGCGCCCGCTCCCGGCGGCCGTCCGGGACCTCGACGACCCAGCGCTGCCCCCTCGGGCCGATGGCCTCCCCCCGTCGCACCCTTCCTCCCGGCCGCGGGGGACGGTAGCACCGGCCGCCGACACGACCGGGGGCTCGACGTCAGGGCTCGAGGGCGAGGCGCGCGACGAGCTCGCGGTGGTCGTCGTCGAACCACGGCCCGTCGCCCGCGGCCGCGTTCGACGTCGCGTGGTCGGGGATCGACGTCGCCGGGATGGCGACGTGGATGCGTCGGTCCGAGAGGCACCAGCGCAGGAGCACCTCCGACCACGAAGCCGTGCCGAGTGCCGCGAGCCGTTCGGCCGGCGGTCCCGGGAACAGGCGCCCGGCCCCGAGTGGCCGCATGGCGATCACGCCCAGCCCCAGCTCCTCGGCCAGGGGAAGGATGCGGCGTTCGACGTCGCGTTCGGCCGGGTTGAACGGGATCTGTACGGCCTGGATGCGGCCCGAGCGCATGATCGCCTCGAGGTCGCCGAACGCGCCGGCGCTGTAGTGCGTCGCCCCGAGCAATCCGATCCGTCCGTCGTCGCGCTCCCGTTCCATCCAGTCGAGGTGGTCCTGCCACGCCACGAGGTTGTGGACCTGCTCCACGTCGACGCGGCCGCCGAAGAACTCCAGCTGGTCGCGGAACTGGCGTCGCCCCTCGTCGACCGAGGGCGTCCAGATCTTCGTGGCCACGAGGGCATCGTCCCGCCGGCCGGCAATGGCCCGGCCGAGGACCCGCTCGGCCCGCCCGTACATCGGCGAGGAGTCGACCAGCCGGGTGCCGCCGGCGAAGGCCGCCTCGACCACGTCGTCCGCTCCCCGCTGCCGGCGGTCCGGGATGTCGAACACCTGCCACGTCCCCAGGCCGATCACCGGGACCTGCAGCCCGGCCGTGCCGAACGCGCGTCGCTCCATCTGCGCAGAGGGTAGCTGCGTCAGGCCGCCGTCCGCCTGCCGCGGGCCGCCGGACGCTGTCGAGGCGCCGCCACCGGTTCGGCCGGCCTGCCGAGACGCAGGATCCTGCCGCCGAACGCCACGGCGCACACGGCGAACCACGTCCAGCCGAGCACGAGACCACCCACCGCGTCCGACGTCCAGTGCGCCCCGAGGAACACCCGCGAGCACGCCACCGCCGTCGCGAGCGTCGCCGCCCCCCCGGCGAGGGCGGCACGCCACCGGACCGGGGTCCCCCGGCCGAGGACGAGGGCGATCGCCCCCCACGTGGCCGCCGCGGCGGTGGAGTGGCCGCTCGGAAAGGAGGGGCCCGACAGGACGTGGAACGGCGGCGCATCCGGCCGGATCCTCCCGACCGCGGCCTTGACCACGTTGGACAGCACGAACTGGCCGACCACCACGACCGCCAGGAACAGGGCCGGGCTCCACCTGCTCCACCGGCGCACGGCGAAAGCCGCGGTCGCGAGCGCCGCGGCCACGATCACGATCGTGCTGCCGGCCCACGTGATCCACCCGGCCATGGTGAGTGACGTGCTCGTCGCTTGGGCGGCCGCCCAGCGGGTGACCGCGGCATCCACGTTCACCACGCCGCTTCCCTGGCGGATCATCACGATGAACACGCCGAACACGATCCCCGTCGCCGCCACGGCGAGGAGGGCGAGGCTCAACCCGAGTCCGGTCGCCGTCTCGGGGTCGAGACGCTCCCGGAGCAGCATGCGCACGCGGCGTCGCTCGCCGAGCCGTTCGCCAATCCTCCGGCTGACCCGTTCCGCCGGATCCGCGTGGGGGACGGCCCGCACGACGAGCATCCAGGCCACGCCGACGATCACGCTGATCGCGGCCAGTGCCGACAGCTCCAGCAACGGTCGCTCCTCCTCGATCGGGCCGGCCGGGCCGCGGCCCTGCCTGTTCCGCCTGTACCCCGGGCTCCGCTGAGGAAAACGGCGTTTACCTTCACCGCCCGGCCGGGAAACAACGAGGGGGCCCGCGGGAGGACGGATCGATGAGGAACGAGGACACCGATGCTGTGTTCACACCTGCGGAGAGCACGCTCGCCCGTCGGATCGGCACGCGGATGCGGAACCATCGTCCGATCGTGACCGGCCTGGCCGTGTGGCTCGCCGCCATCGTGGCCCTGGCCGCCGTCATGGTCGGCATCGGGCTGCTCCTCACCACGGTCCTGCTCCCGGCCGGCGTCGGAAGGTTCGACGGGAACGTCGGCAGCTGGTTCGTCGGGCAGCGGACGCCGTCGCTCACCACGGCGTCGACGATCGGTTCCGACATCGGCTCCACGGTGGTCGTGCTCGGCGTGGCCGCCATCGCCGTCGTCGTCCTCGCCGTCGGGAGGCACTGGCGCCAGATCGGGTTCCTCGTCTGTGCCATGACCGTCGAGTTCACCGTCTTCCTGACGGCGACCCTGTTCGTCGATCGCCGCCGTCCCGACGTTCCCCGTCTGGACGCGACCCCGCCGACGTCCAGCTATCCGTCGGGCCACACGGCCGCGTCGATCGCCCTCTACGTCGGCCTGGCCATCGTGATCTGGTCGCTCGTGCGCTCCACTGCGGTCCGGACGGTCATCTGGGTCCTCGCGGTGGCGGTGCCGATCTTCGTCGGCCTCTCCCGCCTGTACCGCGGGATGCACCACCTGACGGACGTGCTCGGCAGCGTGGTCCTGGGCTGTGCGGCGCTCGTGGTCGCGCTCCTCGCCACCCGCAGCGCCGTCGCGGCGTCGGAGGCGCGGGCGGCGGAACCCGTGCCGCTCGTCCGGTCGGAGACCAGCCTCGGGATGGCGTCGTGACGTCGGTCGGCGTCGTCGCGCATCAGCAGAAGTCCCTCGGCGGCGGGCTCGACGCGCTGCGGGAGTCGCTCCGCCGCCACGGAATCGACGACCCGGCCTGGCGCGAGGTCCGCAAGAGCAGGTTCGCCCCGAAGCAGGTGGGGAAGCTGATCGCGGACGGCGTCGACCTGCTGTTCGTGTGGGGCGGCGACGGCATGGTGCAGCGTTGCATCGACGCGGTCCGCACGGCTCCGGTCACGCTGGCCATCCTCCCGGCCGGGACCGCGAACCTGTTCGCCTCGAACCTCGGCATCCCGAAGGACCTGGAGCAGGCGGTGCACATCGGGCTCCACGGGGCACGCCGGACGCTCGACGTCGGCTCGATCAACGGGGAACGGTTCGCCGTGATGGCCGGAACGGGATTCGACGCATCGATGATCCGTGACGCCGACGGCGGGTTGAAGGACCGTTTCGGGCGGCTGGCCTACGTCTTCACCGGCGTTCGGGCCGTCCGGCGCGATCCCATCAGGACGCGCGTCGAGATCGACGGCCGGCGATGGTTCGAGGGCAGGGCCACCTGCGTGCTGGTGGGGAACCTGGGCGAGGTCATCGGAGGGATCGCCGCATTCCCCGACGCCCGGCCGGACGACGGGCGCCTGAACGTCGCCGTGGTCACCGCCACCAGCCTCCTGGACTGGGCCCGGACGCTCGGCAAGACCGCGGTGGGCTCCGCGAACTCCTCGCCGTTCGTCCGGACGACCACCGCGAAGAAGATCGACATCCGGCTCCGCCGGAAGGCGCCGTACGAGCTGGACGGCGGCGACCGGTCCTCCACGAAGCGGCTCAAGATCCGCGTGAAGCCCGCGGCGATCACCGTCTGCGTACCCGAGAGGAAGGACGAACCATGAGCATCGCCAACCCGGTTCCCGAGACCTGGGAGCTCACCGGCGACGACGCGAAGAAGACACTCGAGCACACCAGTCGCTCGGCGCTCGTCAAGGACGCGTTCACCCGGCTGCGGATGTCCGACGGGTTCAGCCACGCGCGGTCGATGGGGTTCCTGGTGATCCTCGTGTTCGTGCAGGTGGTGATCGGCGCGGTGGGCATCGCGAGCGCGCTCGGCACCGGCAAGCTCAGCCGGGGGATCGTGAGCGCGCTGCAGTCGATCGTTCCCGGTCCGGCGGGGCGCGTGCTCACCCAGGCCGTCCGTCACGCGCACCAGGTCAGCTCGTCCGGGCAGTGGGTCGCGATCGTGGTCGGCACCATCGGCGCGCTGGTGACCGGCACGACGCTCATGGGTCAGATGGAGCGGGCCCTGAATCGCATCTACGGGATCGAACGGGACCGGCCGGCGCCGCCGAAGTACGGCCAAGCCTTTCTGCTGACGATCTCCGCCGGGCTGCTCGGGGTGCTGGGGTTCGCAGCGCTCGGGCTGGGCGACGCCATCGCCTCGTCGTTCGCCGGGAGCACGGCCGCCACGATCTGGAACATCGTCCGGTGGCCCGTGGGGATCGGCCTGCTGATCGCCTCGAGCGCGATGATCATGCGGTGGTCGCCCAGGCGCCACCAGCCGTCGTGGTCGTGGCTCTCCCTCGGGGCCCTCGCCGGCGTCGGGATGGTGGCGCTCGTGACGCTGGCCCTGAACCTCTTCTTCCAGGTCAGCACCACGTTCGGCTCGACCTACGGCCCACTCGCCGGCGTGATCGCGCTGGCGTTCTGGGGATATTTCGCGTCGGCCGGGTTCCTGTACGGCGCCGCGCTGTCGGCGCAGCTCGAGGCGGTCCGCGCCGGGGCCTCCGAGCCGCTCAGTGACCGGAAGGCCGTGGAGTCGGATCCCCGGACGACCACCACAGGCCTGCCCACCGTCGCACGGGCGTCGTGACGCCGGTGACGCTGACCGAGACCGCCTGCCGGGACACGACGCAGCGGATCGAGCACCTCCGGCGCGCGCTCGAGGGGGTCCTCGGCGTTCCGGCGACGGAGGGCAACGCGGTCGACGTGCTGCGGAACGGGCGCGAGATCTTCCCCGCGATGCTCGACGCGATCGGCGGCGCCGAGCACACCGTCGACCTCCTGACGTTCGTCTACTGGCGCGGGGAGGTGGGGACGGAGTTCGCCGAGGCCCTGTCCCAGCGGGCCCGTGCCGGCGTGCGGGTGCGCGTGCTGCTCGACGCCTGGGGGGCCCACCCGATCGACCACGACCTGGTCACCTCCATGGAGGAGGCCGGCGTCCGGATCCGGTGGTTCCGACCCCTCTCCCGGATGCAGGTGCACCGGATGAACCACCGCACCCACCGCAAGGTCATGATCGTCGACGAGTCGATCGGGTTCACCGGCGGGGTGGGGATCGCCGACCAGTGGTCGGGGGACGCACGCAACGAGGGCGAATGGCGTGACACGCACTTCCGCGTGCGCGGCCCGGCGGTCGACGGGCTCCGTGCCGCGTTCCTCGATAACTGGATCGAGGCCGACGACGGCCTGTTCGATGCCTCGGTGGACCGGTTTCCGAACCAGCCGCAGCCCGGTGCGACCATCGTGCAGGCGGTCCGCGGTGCCTCGGAGGTGGGCGTGAGCGACATCAACACCCTGTTCCTGGCGCTGCTCCGGCTCGCGGAGGAACGGGTCCGGATCGTCACCGCCTATTTCGTCCCGGATACGCAGCTGACGGAGCGGTTGTGCGCCACGGCCGGCCGTGGCGTCCGCGTCGAGATCCTGCTGCCCGGGCCGCACACGGACAAGCGGTTCGTGCAGCTCGCGGGCGAGTCTTCGTTCGAACGACTCGTGCCGAACGGGGTGAGGATCTGGGAATTCCAGCCCTCCATGCTCCACGCCAAGGTCATGACCGTGGACGGGGTGATCGCGAACATCGGCTCGGCCAACCTCAACGCGCGATCGAAGGAGCTCGACGAGGAGATCAACCTGGTGGCGTTCGACCCGGACCTCGTCCGGGTGCTGGACCGTCAATTCGACGAGGACCTTCGGCGGAGCGAGGCGGTCGACCCGGGGCGGTGGCGGGACCGTTCCGTCCTCCGGCGCGTCGTCGAACGGGGCGCGGGGCTGCTCCGGCACGAGGTGTGATGGCCGGCGAAAACTGATCGCGTTCCCCGAGCATTTCCAGGGGATCCGTGCCACAGTGTGGAACCCGCGACGGCTTCGTGCCGTCCCACATTCGGACCATCCACCCTGGGGGGCGACATGCACGCGATTCGATCCTTCCGGCGGGCGACGCCGTTCGCCCTCTCGGCGCTGGTCATGGCCGCCGCGCTCGCGCCGGGCACCGCTCTGGCGGCGACCGACGCGCCGACGCTTCGACTGCTCACATCCCAGTCGAACGTCGTGGTGGCGCGCCCCGGCCACTCGCGGTTCTTCGTCGATCCCGGTGTGCTGGTGACCCCGAGTGGGCACTCGTTCGAGCTCCAGCTCCACGCGGCCACCATCGGCGGGCCCATCGCGCTCACCCAGATCTGGACGGACTCGACGGGCACGCACACCCGCACCCTGCCCTCGGACGCGCTCAAGGGGTGGAGCGGGCTGCGCGACTTCTTTCGCGTCGCCGTGATCGATGCGCACGGCAAGGTGGTCCACCGCGAGTCGCGGCCGTTCTGCCCGAACTCCTACGCCCCCCAGCGCGTCAAGCCGGACTCGCCTCCGCAGCCCACGTTCCCGCAGTTCTGCGGGGTGACGTTCAACCCCTTCCTGCTGGCGAACCTGTGGGGCATCGACCACGGCTGGGCCGTCAGCGCCCTGTCGTCGAGCGGCTTCTTCGTCGGGCCCGGCGGGTTCTTCGGCGACGGCCTTCGGCTGAAGCTGCCGAACGGCCGGTACCACATCAGGGTTGCGGTGGCCCCCCGCTACGTGGAGATGTTCCGAATGGACGCGTCGCGGGCCGTGGCGACCGTGGGGCTCACGGTCAAGTCCGGGTCGCGGGGCTGTCGCGAGATCTGCCCGGCCGGGGCGGGGCCGGGGCGGTCCGCCGGGGGGCTGCCGCAGCTTCCCGACGTGGCCAACTCCGGGCCCCCGGCCACGCAGTACCTCCCCGACCTCGGCGCGCTGCCGGCGTTCGGCATCTCGACGTTCCACCACGGCGACAAGGACTACCTGGCGTTCGGCTCGACCGAATGGGTCGGCGGCGGATCGGCGCTGGACGTCCAGGGGTTCCGCCGGCACCACTCCGGCACCATGGACGCCTACCAGTACTTCTTCCGCGACGGTCAGGTCGTGGGGAAGGCCAGGGTGGGGGAGTTCGAGTTCGACACGCGGCACGGGCACGACCACTGGCACTTCGAGCAGTTCGCCCGGTACTCCCTGCTGAACAGCGCCAAGACGACCGTCGTTCGGAGCCACAAGCAGTCGTTCTGCATCGCGCCCACCGACGCGATCGACCTGACGATCCCCGGCGCGCAGACGGTCCCCGACATCTTCGGCTTCGAGGGCAACTGCGGCGCACCCACCTCCGTGTGGATCCGCGAGAGCATGCCGCTCGGCTGGGGCGACACCTACACGCAGAGCGTGGCCGGTCAGGCATTCGACATCACGAGCCTGCCGAACGGGGCGTACTACGTCGCCGTCCAGGTCAACCCGCTCGGGCTGCTGTACGAGCAGTCGACGGCGAACGACACCGCGCTCCGCCGCGTCGTCATCATGGGGCACCCTGGCCACCGCACCGTGTGCGTTCCTCCGATCCACGGGGTCGACCGGGAGGGCAACTGCAAGGCCTGACGGCAGGGAGCCGGGTCGGAGGGCAACGGGTCGGAGGGCTACGGGTCGGAGGGCCACGGGTCGGAGGGCCGGGTCGGAGGGCCGGGCAGGCTTCGAACCTGCGACACGAGGGTTAAAAGCCCCCTGCTCTACCCCTGAGCTACCGGCCCCAGGGCTCCCAGAGCATAGGGAATCCGGCCGGTCAGGCGCCCCGGGTTGAGGTGGGGCCCGACGGGCCGTCCGACCCGGCCGGTACCGGGCGGTAGCGGTTGGTGATGGGGAGGCGGCGGTCGCGGCCGAAGGCCTTCGGCGTGATCTTCACCCCGGGTGGGGCCTGCCGGCGCTTGTACTCGGCGCGGTCGATCATCCCCACCACCCGATCGACCACCGCCGGGTCGGCGCCCTCCGCGACGATCTCCTCCGGCGACCGGTCGTCCTCGACGTAGGCCTCGATCACCGGGTCCAGGTCGTCGTAGGACGGGAGCGAGTCGGTGTCGACCTGCCCGGGGCGGAGCTCGGCCGAGGGCGGCTTGTCGACGGTCGACTGCGGGATCGGCTCCGGTTCGCCCTGGGCCATCGCCGACTCGTTCCGCCACCGGCACACCTCGTACACGAGCGTCTTGGGGACGTCCTTGATCGGCGCGAACCCACCGGCCAGGTCGCCGTACAGCGTCGAGTAGCCGACGGCCATCTCGCTCTTGTTCCCGGTGGCGAGGACGAGCGAGCCGAACTTGTTCGACAGCGCCATCAGCAGGTTGCCGCGGATGCGGGCCTGGAGGTTCTCCTCGGCGACGCCCTCCTCGGTGCCCTCGAACAGCGGCGCCAGCGTGTCGCCGTATGCGGCGAAGACCTCGTCGATGGGAACGATGTCGAGGCGGATGCCCTGGCGCTCCGCGAGATCGCGGGCGTCCGTCACGCTCCCCTCCGAGGAGAACGGCGACGGCATGGCCAGTGCCCGCACGGCCCCGGGCCCGAGCGCGTCGACGGCGAGCGTCGCCACCAGCGCGGAGTCGATCCCGCCCGACAGTCCGAGCACCACCTCCCGGAACCCGTTCTTCCGGACGTAGTCGCCGAGCCCCAGCACCAGGGCGTGGTGGATCTCCTCGGGTCCCTCCGGCCACTCGTCGCGCCCCGGGTCGGGGAGCGGTGGCTTCTCGGCGGTCTGCGCGACCTCCACGTCGGGACCGGGAAACGTGTCCGCCACGGAGTCGACGTCGAGGTCGACCACCAGCAGGTCCTCCTCGAACGTGGCGGCGAACCAGGCGAGGGTCCCGTCCGGCGCGACGACCATCGACCCGCCGTCGAACACCAACTCGTCCTGCCCGCCGACCGCGTTCACGTAGACGATCCACGCGCCGGTCTCCTTGGCCCGGTCCCGGACGACCTCGAGTCGCTGCGCGATCTTGCGCTCGTGGTACGGCGAGGCGTTGATGTTCGGGATGACCGACGTGCGCAGCCGTTCGTAGTCGGTCCAGGGCCGTCCCGGCCACCACGCGTCCTCGCACACCGACAGCCCGAGCGCCGACGACGCCAGCCGGACCGGACAGGCCGCCTCGCCGGGGACGAACGTCCGCGCCTCGTCGAACACGCCGTAGTTGGGCAGCTTGACCTTGTGATACCTGGCGACGACCTCGCCGCCGGCGAGCAGCGCGGCCGCGTTGTGCAGGCCCCGATCGGTCCGGTCGACGAACCCCACCAGCACCGCGCATCCACCCGCCGTGGCGCGAGCGAGATCGTCGAGGGCCCGGAGGTTGTCCCGGACGAACTCCGGCCGCAGGACGAGGTCCTCGGGCGGGTAGCCGGTGACCGCGAGCTCGGGGAAGCACACCATGTCGGCACCCGCCTCGGTGGCCTTCGCCGCCCAGGTGGCCATCAGCGAGGCGTTGCCGTCGAGGTCGCCGACTGTGGTGTTCACCTGGCCCAGCGCGATGCGCAGCATGCACCGCAAGCGTAGCCGCCGCCGGTCCGCCGCAACGATGTCTTCACATGAGGTTCGTTGACAGAGCCGCGGGACCGTGGCTATCTTCGGCGCGGTGGCTGACCGGGTTCATCCCGGAGGCCACGACCTCCAGCGCGCAGAACCGTGCGGGTGACCTGAGACCAGGAGCCCACGCGGCGAGCCTTTCGGTTGACCGGACCACCGGAGACCGCTCATCGGTTCCGTTCGGCCCAACCGGTCGATCGAAAGGAGACGCGCATGTACCTCCGCCATCGGCGCATCGCCGTGGCCGCCATCTCGATCGTCGCCCTCGCCGGCGCCGCCTGCTCGAAGGCTGCCGGCTCGACCGACCCCGGCTCGAGCGTGGTCGGCACCAGCTGCAAGCCGGCCGCCTCGCCCGTCGTCACGCTCGCCGCGTACAGCAACGTCTACGACGTCTACGGCAAGCTCATCTCGAACTTCCAGTCCGACTGGAAGGACAAGCACGAGGGCCAGCAGGTCATCTTCCAGACGTCGTTCGGCGGCAGCACGACGCAGGCCCAGAACGTCGTCAACGGGTTCCCGGCCGACATCGTCGCGCTCTCGCTCGACCCCGACGTGCAGCTGATCCAGGACGCCGGGCTCATCACCCACGACTGGCAGCAGGACACCGACGGCTCGCACGTCGCCACCGGCGCGGTCGTGTTCGACGTCCGTAAGGGCAACCCCAGGCACATCGAGAACTGGAACGACCTCACCCAGTCGGGGCTGCAGATCCTCACGCCCGACCCGGCCCAGTCCGGCGGTGCGAAGTGGAACATCGTCGCCGCGTACGGCGCCGCGATGCGGGGCAAGGTCCCCGGCTACCGGGCCAACAGCCAGACCGACGCCCAGAAGCTACTGACGGGGATCTTCGGCAACGTCTCCGTCCTCGACAAGAGCGCCAACGACTCGCTGAAGAACTTCGAGTCGGGCAACGGCGACGTCGCCATCAACTACGACTACGCGGTCCAGGCCGCGATCAAGTCGGGCGGGGACGACCAGATGATCGTCCCGCCGTCGACCGTCGCGATCCAGACGCCCACGGTGGTCGTCGACACGAACGCCGAGGCGCACTGCGTCGAGGACATCGCCAACGCGTTCGTGCAGTACCTGCACACGCCGGACGCGCAGGACGTGTTCCAGTCGATCGGGCTCGAGCGGCCGGTCGAGGTCGCTGCCGCCCAGAAGGGGACCGACGAGGAGCCGCCGGTCGAGGACTTCTTCACGACCGACGACCTCGGCGGCTGGGACAAGATCGAGCAGGACACGGTGTTCGGGGCG
This sequence comes from Actinomycetota bacterium, assembly GCA_036557505.1. Lineage (GTDB taxonomy): Bacteria > Actinomycetota > UBA4738 > UBA4738 > JACQTL01 > DATBHM01. Next base: position 15,326 of record DATBHM010000285.1, read on the forward strand.
AACGGCGCGTTCACCCTCGCGCTCAAGGCTGCGCAGTAGCCGATGGCCGACGCCGCCCTCCCCCGGACGAGGTCCCGCACCCGGCGTGAGCCGGGTGCGCGGCTCGGCCGCCTCGCCCTGCGGGGGGTGGCCTGGGTCTATCTCGGCCTGATGGTCCTGCTCCCGGTGGCGGCCATCCTCAAGGCCGGGTTCGCCCAGGGACTGTCCTCGCTATCGGCGGCGCTGTCGTCGTTCGGGGCGTGGGCGGCGATCCGCCTGACCCTCGAGATGGCCCTGGCCACCGCCGTCATCAACGGCGTGCTCGGGACGCTCCTCGCCTACGTGCTGGTGCGGATCCCGTTCCCTGGCCGCGGGCTGCTGTCGACCATCGTCGACCTGCCGTTCGCCGTGCCGACCCTCGTGGCCGGGGTGATGCTCCGAGCGCTGTACGGGCCGAACTCGCCGATCGGCGGGTTCCTCGCGAACCACGGCGTGGACGTCATCTTCACGCAGATCGGGATCCTGCTGGCGCTGCTGTTCGTCACGCTGCCGCTCGTCGTCCGGACCGTGCAGCCGGTGCTGCTCGAGCTCGACCCGGCGGAGGAGGAGGCGGCCCGCGTCCTCGGCGCCGGGCGGTGGACGACGTTCCGGAAGGTGATGTTCCCGGCGCTGCTGCCGGCGATCGCCGGCGGGATGCTGCTGACGTTCGCCCGGTGCCTCGGCGAGTTCGGCGCGATCGTCATCGTGTCCGGGAACCTCACCGGCAGGACCCTCACGGCGCCGGTGTTCATCTTCCAGCTGGTCAGCCAGTTCCGGTACCCGGAGGCGGCGGCGGTGTCGGCGCTGCTGTTCGGGATGGCGTTCGTGCTGGTGCTGATCACCGAGCGGCTGGTGTCGAAGCGGACCGCGGGGTACACGGGATGAGCGCGGTCCGCGAACGCACGCCCCCCCTCGAGACCCTCGACCTCGACGCGCGGTCCGGCAACCACGACGCGAGGCGGGGCCGGCGGGTGCGAGCGGCGATGCTGACCGCGGCACTGCTCTACGTGCTGGTGCTGCTCGTCGCGCCGCTCGCCGGGATCGTGGTCTCGGCGCTGAAGGGCGGGATCGGGAACTTCCTGCGCACGTTCACCGACCACGACGCCCTGCACGCGTTCCTCCTGACGTTCCTGATCATGGTCGTGACGGTCGTCGTGACGACCGTGTTCGGCCTCGTCGTCGCGCTGGTGCTGGCCCGGGACCGGTTCGTCGGCCGGCGGTTCATGTCGGCGCTCGTCGACCTCCCCCTCGGCGTGTCGCCGGTGATCGTCGGGCTGATGGCGGTCCTGCTGTTCGGCCGCGGCGGGTGGTTCGAGTCGTTCTTCGCGGCGCGGGGGATCCAGATCGTCTTCGCGCTGCCGTCGATGGTTCTGGTGACGACCTTCATCTCCATCCCGTTCACGATCCGGGAGGTCGTGCCCGTCCTGCAGGAGCTGGGGACGGAGGAGGAACAGGCCGCCTGGACCCTCGGCGCCTCGCGGCTGCGGACGTTCTTCCGCATCACGCTGCCGAACATCCGGTGGGGCCTGTGGTACGGCATCGCCCTGTCGGCTGCCCGGGCGATCGGCGAGGTGGGTGCGGTGCTCATCGTGGCCGGCCCCATCCAGGGGCAGACGGAGACGTCGACGCTCTACATCCTGCGGGTGTTCGACCAGAGCCACTCCTCGCTGCAGGACCAGGCCGGGTACGTCGTGGCGTTCACGCTCGCCGCGTTCTCGATCGTGTTGCTCATCGGCATCGAGCTCTTCAAGCGCAGGAAGATCAAGGAGGCCGGCAGATGACCACCAGTGCGCCGAACGTCGACATGGCGGTGCCGCCGCGACCGTCGACCGGACACGGCATCGAGGTCGAGGGCCTCACCAAGCGGTTCGGGTCCTTCGTGGCCGTCGCCGACGTGGGCTTTTCGGCCGTCGACGGGCGCATCACCGCGCTGCTCGGGCCGAGCGGCTCGGGCAAGTCCACCGTCCTGCGGATGATCGCCGGGCTCGAACGACCCACGGCCGGGCGCATCACGATCGCCGGCGAGGACCAGACCGGGGCGTCCGTGCAGGACCGAAGGGTCGGGTTCGTGTTCCAGCACTATGCGCTGTTCCGGCACATGAGCGTGCGGGACAACGTCGCCTTCGGCCTCTCCGTCCGCAAGGTCGGGAAGGCCGATCGGCGGAAGCGCGTCGACGAGCTCCTCGAGCTGGTGCAGCTCGGGCCGTTCGCCGACCGCTATCCGCACCACCTGTCGGGGGGCCAGCGACAACGTGTTGCGCTGGCGCGTGCGCTGGCTCCCCGGCCTCGCGTCCTGCTGCTCGACGAGCCGTTCGGCGCGCTCGACGCGCGGGTCCGGCAAGACCTCCGGCACTGGCTGGACAAGCTCCATCGCGACCTCGGGGTGACGTCGCTGCTGGTGACGCACGACCAGGAAGAAGCCCTGGAGCTCGCCCAGACGCTCGTCGTCATGCACCGGGGGCGCGTCGAGCAGGTCGGGTCGCCGGAGGCCGTCTACAACGAGCCCGCGACGCCGTTCGTGGCCGGGTTCGTCGGTGCGGCCAACGTGCTGACCGGCCGGGTCCGGGGCGGCCGGCTGCAGGTCAACGGAGAGCAGGTCCTGTGGGACGCGGCCCACATCGACGACGGCAGCGAGGCCCACGCGTACATCCGCCCGCACGACGTCCGGGTCTCCGGATCGAGAGAAAACGGCGGGTCGCTCCCGGGGGTCCTCGAGCGATCGAAGGACCTCGGCTGGATGTCGAAGCTCCACGTCCGGCTGCCCGACGGCCAGGTGGTCATCGCCCACATCCCCAACGAGGAGCTCGGGGCGCATCAGCCCGGAGACGAGGTCTGGGTGGACCTCCGCAACGCCAAGGTCTTCGCACCCGGCGAGGGCGACGGCCCGGGACTGGCGGACCCGGACCTCGGGGCCGACGACGCCGAATCCGCGGCGACGGCCACGGCAGCGGGGTAGCCTGAACGCCGATGCGTTGCACGGCCGCTCGGGCGGTCCCGATCGAAGTGCGAGGCGGCTCCCAATGAGGCGTGGAACCGCACGGCTCGACGTCGTGCCGGATCCGGAACCCGCCGACCCCAAGCTCTCGCTGCGCGGCGTGCGCAAGTCGTTCCCCACCCAGCGCGGCGGCCGTGTCATGGCGCTTGAGGACATCACGTTCGACGTGGCGCCGGGCGAGTTCGTCTGCCTGTTGGGCCCGAGTGGCTCCGGCAAGTCCACCGTGCTGAACGTCCTCGCCGGGCTCGACGTCCCCGACTCCGGGTCCGTCGTGATGAACGGCAACGCCATCACCGGCCCGGGGCCCGACCGGGCGGTCCTGTTCCAGGAACCTGCGTTGTTCCCGTGGATGACGGTGCTGGGGAACGTGGAGTTCGCGCTCCGGATGGTGGGCGTTCCCCCGGGCGAACGTCGCGACCGGGCGATGCACTGGCTGTCGAAGGTCCACCTGGCGCGGTTCACCGACGCGCAGCCGCACGAGCTGTCGGGCGGCATGCGGCAGCGGGCGGCGCTGGCCCGGGCACTGGCCTGTTCGCCGGAGGTGCTGCTGGCGGACGAGCCGTTCGGCTCGCTCGACGCCCAGGCCCGCGAGGCGCTCCAGGGCGAGGTCCAGCAGGTGTGGGGGGAGACCGGAACGACGTTCGTGTTCGTCACCCACAACGTCCGCGAGGCGGCGCTGCTGGCCGACCGCGTGCTGCTGATGTCGGCCTCACCGGGTGTGCTGCTCGAGGAATACCGCATCCGCGCGCCCCGGCCCCGGCAGCTTGGGGACGCGCTGCTGTCCCGGGTGGTCGTCGACATCCACGACCGGCTGGCGGAGGAGGTGAGCAAGGTTGCGGCACGCGAGACCGGAGACCGAACCGACGGCTGAACCGGCGGCGGGCGGCTTCACGCTGTCGCGGACCGCTGGAATCCTGATCGCCGCCGCCGGGGTGCTCCTGGTGTGGTGGCTGCTCACCGCCACCGGCTGGGTCTCGCCGCACGACCTTCCGTCCCCGGCCACCGTGTGGTCGACGCTGTGGCACGGGATCACCGACGGCACGATCCCCACGGCGGTGTCGCGGACGCTGATCCGGCTGGTGTTCGGCATGGCCGTGGCGGCGGTGTTCGGAACGCTCATCGGCGTCGGGATGGCGGCCTCGCGGAACTTCCAGCGGACCGTGGGCGCACTGGTGGCCGGGCTGCAGGCCCTGCCGCCGATCGCCTGGCTTCCGCTCGCCGCACTGTGGTTCGGGTTCTCGGAGCGGGCGGTGGTGTTCGTCGTGATCGTGGGGGCGTTCCCGTCGATCGCCATGGCGACCGCCGCGTCGATCCGGCAGGTGTCGCCGCTGCTGGTCCGGGCCGGGCGGACGCTCGGGGCCGAGGGGTGGGAGCTGTACCGGCACGTCGTCGTACCGGCCGCCGTGCCGGGCTACGTGGAGGGGCTGCGGCAGGGGTGGGTGTTCGCGTGGCGGTCGCTGCTCGCGGCGGAGCTGATCATCCAGGGCGGCAAGGGGCTCGGGCACTCGCTGACGTCGGCGGGGGCGTCGCTGGACGCCGCCACGATCCTCTCCCTGATGATCGTGATCGTGGTGATCGGGATCCTCATCGACGCCGGCTTCGCGGCGCTCGACCGGAAGGTGCGCAGCCGCCGGGGGTTGCTGGTGGCGCCGTGAACGAGCCCAAGCCGCCGGACGACGCGACGATCTCCGCACTGGCCGGGCTGTCGGCCGAGGAGCGCCAGGTCCTGCTGAAGGTCTCCGAGATCCTGAAGCGGCTGCAGTTCGGGACGGTGCTCCTGGTCGTGCAGGACGGCAAGGTCGTCCAGATCGAGATGGCGGAGAAGTTCCGACTGCGGTGAGTCGGGCTTCGCCTGGAATCGCGGGCCGCCGGTGTCCTACGATCGCGTCGTGGGAGCGCCCCAGTTCCCGGACGACCCGCGGGTGCATCGGGTCCTGTCCGTCTACGACGCATTGCAGCGTCGCGATTGGCCTGCGCTGCAACGGGAATGCGCACCCATCGCGGTGCTGCGCATCGGCGGGCATTCGCGGTACGCGGGTGTCTATCAGGGGATCGGCCAGCTCGTGGCGCTTGCGGTCCAGTTCGAGGAACGGATCATCCCGTTCCATTCGGAGATCGACTCGCTCACGCTGCGGGGCGGCAGGGTGCACGCGCTGGTGACGGTGTCGATCCGCGTGCCGCCATCCGACGTCTTCCGGGCGAAGCTCCGAGAGGTATTCGGCTTCGACGACGAGGGCCGGGTGGCCGAGCTCTCCGTGCGGGGCGTCGACCAGCGAACGCTGGACCGGTTCCTCCGGTGACCGGACTGGAGCCGGGCCGTTTGGGAGACCCCGAGGCGGCGCCCACCGACCCCTGGAGTGGTTCGATGGAACAACCGATCAGTCAGGCGGTCGACGAGGGAACGTTCGACCTGGCGGCGGCCGCCGCCGAGCTGGAGGCCGGCGCGGCCAACGATCGCGTCGGAACCCGGCTGCTGCTCGAGAACGATCGGGTTCGCGTATGGGAGGTGCGGCTCGAGCCCGGCGACCGCATCCCGTTCCACGCGCATTCGACGACGCATTTCTGGACGGTGGTGGACGCGGGGTCCGGCCGGCAGCGCACGGCGGACGACGTCGTTCGGAGGTGGAGATACGTGGCCGACGACACCCGATTCTTTGAGGTGAGCGCCGACCGTCCGCTCGTCCACGACCTCGAGAACCCCGGCGATACGACGATCAGGTTCATCACGGTCGAGCTGCTCGCGGGCTGAGGGCCCGTCGGCCTGCCCTCGCCCCGGGCGGAGGAGCGACGAACCCGTGGCGGTAGGCGACGCTGATGCGCGGGCCGGCCCGCTTGACCTTCGGCACCGAGTGGAGCCACGTCCGCTGGGTGTTCCCGCCCGTCACGAGCAGGTCACCCTCGCCGAGGAAGAACGCTCGCGACTGCCCGCCCTCCTTCGGCTTGAGCAGGAACCGACGCGGCTCGCCGAGCGACACGAGCACCACGATCGGCGCCTCGATCGCCTTCGGGATGCGGTCGGCGTGCCATGCCACACTGTCGCTGCCGTTGCGGTACAGGTTGAAGCCGACCGAGTCGAACTCCCGCCCGTATCGCTCGCCCAGCAGGACCCGGATCCCCTCCAGGATCGGGGGTTCCAGCGCGTCGCCCGACGCGAGGTTCCACGAGGAGGTGAGTCGGGGCTCGGTGACGACCTTGTCGTACATGCGTCGCTCCCGCTGTCCCCAGTCGCGGGTCGCGACGACCTCGTCGTA
>DATBHM010000286.1:0-3783 GCA_036557505.1 Actinomycetota bacterium
CGGGCGCCGGCGGCGGCGGGGGCTCGGGCGGGGTGGCCGGGAGCTCGGCGACCGGCTCGGGCGCCGGCTGGAACTGGCCGTTCCCGCGAGGTCCGCCGTTCGGGTTGCCGTTGCCGAACGCCTTGAACATCCCCCCGAGGCCGGACAGCAGCTCGGACACCTCCAGCGGCACCACGAACTTCGTCGACGGCGACGACCCGATCTGCTTCAGCGCGTCGAGGTACTGCAGGCTCATGGTGTTCGCGTCGACGCCGCGGGCCACGTCGAAGATCTTCGACAGGGCCAGGGCGAACCCCTCGGCGCGCAGGATGGCGGCCTGCCGGTCGCCCTCGGCGTTGAGGATGGCGGCCTGCTTGTTCCCCTCGGCCACGGTGATCGCCGCCTGCTTCGAGCCCTCCGCCTCGGTGACCACGGCGCGGCGGGTCCGTTCGGCCGACATCTGGCGGGTCATGGCCTCCTGGACCGCCGGCGGCGGGATGATCTCGCGGATCTCGACGTTGGTGACCTTGACGCCCCACCGTTCGGTGACCTCGTCGAGCTTGTTCCGCATGACCTCGTTCATCTCGGCGCGCTTGGCCAGCACGTCGTCGAGGGCCATGTCGCCGACCACCGAGCGAAGGGTCGTCGCGGCGATGTTCTGGGCGGCGCCTGCGAAGTTCCCGACGGAGAGCACCGACATCTGGGCGTCGACGACCTTGTAGAAGATGATGAAGTCGATCGAGATCGGCGCGTTGTCCTTGGTGATCGCGGTCTGGTGGGGGATCTCGAGGTACAGCTCCCGGAGGTCCACCCAGACCGGCTTGTCGATGATGGGGATCAGGACCACCAGGCCCGGCCCCTTGAGGCCGATGCTCCGGCCGAGCCGGAACACCACCAGCCGCTGGTACTCCCGGACAACCCGGAGCGCCTGCGACAACAGGAGCAGGAACAGGATCAGGACCACTCCGACGACGATCAAGGCAGCCACCACGTTGTTTCCCCCTTGGCTCAGGTCGGGCGGGGCTCCGCCCGGTCGAAGGCGGTTCCGTGTTCGAGTTGCTTGGAGCGTTCCGACACGGGGATGTCCGCGTCGGGCACCGGGGGCCGTCCGTCGGCCGACGACGCCGGGGAGACCTTCAGGCGGAGGCCATCCACGTCGACGATCACCACACGGGTCCCCGCGGGAACCGGGCCGGACGTCGAGACGGCGCTCCAGGACTCCGACGCCACGAGCACGACGCCGGTGGGCGTCAGCGAGGTCGTGACCACGCCGACCTGGCCGATCAGGGCCCGGGTGCGCATCTTCACCGGCAGGCGGCGGGCCTTCATCAGCGCCGCCATGGCCAGGCCGAAGAACGCCGCCGTCAGCCCCGCGACCAGGACGATGACTCCCCAGGACACGTGGGCGTTCGGCACGGAGGGATTGAACAACGTCAGCGCTCCGGCGACGAGCAGCAGGACGCCGACCACGGTGAAGATGCCCACCCCGGGCGCCTTGAGCTCCAGGATGAACGAGATCACCGAGCCGATGAGCAGCACCACCCCCAGGATCTGGACGGGCAGGGCGCCGAACGACACGAAGGCGGCCGCAAGGCACAGGATCCCGAACACGGCCGCGAGGCCGATCCCGGGATGGACGAACTCCAGGACGATCAGGCCGATCCCCAGCCAGAAGAAAATGAACGCCAGGTCGGGGGAGAGCAGGCCGTGGAGCAGGCTGCCCACGACTCCCATGCTCTCCGGCGTGACCGTGGCGCCCGTGGTGTCGAGGGTCACCGTCTTTCCGTTGGCCACCGGGACGCTCTGGCCGTTCAGGTCCTCGAGCAGCGCGGGAACGTCGGGAGCGATGAGGTCGATGACGTCCAGGCTCAGGGCCTCCTCGGCCGGGATGCTGACCGAGTCCCGCACCGCGCTCTCGGCCCAGTCGGCGTTGCGGTCACGCGCGTCGGCGATCGAGCGGATGTAGGCCACCGCATCGTCGAGCACCTTCTCGCTCTCGATGGCGCCCGAGACGCCCACGGGGTGCGCGGCCCCCACGTTGGTGCCGGGGGCCATGGCGGCCACCGAGCCCGAGAGCAGGATGAACGTCCCGGCCGACGCGGCCCGCGCGCCCGAGGGGGACACGTAGGTGATCACAGGGATGGGCGAGTTGAGGATGGTCTCGGTGATCTTCCGCATGGACGAGTCGAGCCCGCCCGGCGTGTCGATGGTCACGATCACCGCCTGGTCGTGGTCGTCGATGGCGGACTGGATGCCGGAGGTCACGTAGTCGGCCGTGAAGGGGTCCACGACGCCCTTGAGGTCGAGCCGCGGGATCTCCTTGCCGGCGGCGTGGGCGGGACCACCGGCGAGCGACACCGCGGCAGCCGCCATCACCACCATCCCCATCCGACGCAACCCTCGCATGACACACCATCTTCGCACCGCGGGAGGGTCAGCGAAAAGACAACCTGCCACTACGAATCCCCTGCTGGACGCCCTCGAACGTGGGGCGACATGGGGTCGTCCGGGGGCGCATACTTGGGACATGCCGCACCTGTCCGCCGCGGGCGCCCAAAGCCGGGGGCCGGTTCCCCGGCGTATACCCCTGCGAGGGGGCTTCCGATGATCTTCGAGTCGGCGGGTCCCCTGAGTGCTCATGAGGAGCAGGTGCTGGTCCAGCGCCTGCTGTGCGGGGACGAGGAGGCGGTACGGACCATCTACACGCGGTTCGCGCGACCCGTGTACAGCCTTGGGCTCCGTCTGCTGGGCAGTGCCGAGGCGGCGGAGGAGCTGACCCAGGACGTGTTTTTGACGGCCTGGCGGAAGGCCGCCCGATTCGACGCCTCCCGGGGACGGCTGTCGACGTGGCTGATGGCCATCGCGCACAACCTCGCCGTGGACCGGCTGCGCCGGGAGACCGGGGCCGGCCGGCCGAGCCTGGTCCTGGTCGAGGAGGTGCCGGAGCGCATCACGGAGTCCGACGTCGAGCCCGTGCTCGAACGGGACTCGGCCCGCCGGGCCATGGCCTCGCTGTCCGACGCGGAACGGATGCTGGTCGTCCGGTCGTACTTCGCGGGGCAGACGGCGCGGGAGATCGCGGAGGCCGACGGGATCCCGCTGGGCACGGTGAAGACCCGTCTGCGTACGGCGCTCATCAAGCTGCGCCGGCTGAACGAGGGCAAGGAGTTCTAGGTGCGCGTCATCGGTGACCCGCCCCGGGGCCTCGAGGCCGAGCCCCCCCCGGAGATGGACTGCGTCGACGTGCGCGACCGGCTGACCGAGTACGCCCTGTCGCTCCTGCCGGCCCCCGAGCTGGAGCCGGTCGAGCGGCACCTCGCGTGGTGCGCGGGATGCCGCAAGGAGGCGGCCGAGCTGGCCGGCGGGGCCGCGGCCGCGGCGATGTCGATCGCGCAGGCCGACCCGCCGCGCGCGCTCGAGGAGCGGGTGGTCCGGGAGATCCGGACGGCGTCCGGCGCCGGGAAGGAGCGTCGGGGCCGTGCCCGGAGCCGGACCGTCATCGCGCTCGCCGCGGCGCTCGCGATCTTCATGGGCCTGGGGTGGTGGGCCACGTCGGCGAAGCTCCAGAGCTCGCGGGAGGCGCAGAATGCGTCCAAGAGCAGCGCGGAAGCGGTCAGCCGGCACTTCACCACGCTGCTCCACGACCTCACCACCGGCCAGAACCAGCGAAAGCCGGGCGACGTGCTCCGCACGATCCAGCTGACGCCCGAGCTGAACGCGGTGGGCGGCGGCAAGGCCGTGGTGTTCCTGTCGCACCACCGGGACGACTGGGTCCTGGTGTACGTGGGGGGTCTGGACCCGAAG
>DATBHM010000287.1:0-11439 GCA_036557505.1 Actinomycetota bacterium
GCCACTGCTCACCCCCTGCACGAGCAGCCGGAGGATCTCCCACTCCCGCGGCGTCAGCTGCTTGGCATTCAGGGCGGCCATCCGCTCGTCGTCGGAGCGGATCCCCACGATGCGCGAGGCCAGGTTCACCGGCATCACGACATGGCCCTCGCTCACGGCGCGCACCGCGGCGACGAACTCGCGCATCGAGACGTCCTTCGACAGGAACCCCTGGAACTTGGCCTCGATCGCCCGCTGGAGCGCCGTCGAATCCGGGTAGCCGGTGACCATGATCAACTTCATCCCGGGGTGACGCTCGAGCATCCGCCGTCCCAGGTCGATGCCGTCCATGTCGGCCATGTGGAGGTCGACGAGGGCGAGGTCCGGACGGAGGACGTCGGCGGCCGTCAGGGCATCCGGCCCCGTCCCCACCACGGCGACGACCTCGAGCCCCGCCGCCGCCATGGCGACCCTCATGGCCTCCCCGAACAGCATGTGGTCCTCGACCAGGAGGACGCGTGGCCCGGCGACCTCTTCGGGCTCGACTCGCGCCATGTCGAGATCACGCATGCCGTGCTCCCGCGCCGTCGGCAACCCGGCGCGGGAGCCGGATCGTGAACGTCGACCCCCAATCGGAGGACTCGAGCCGGATCTCGCCACCGTGGCCCTCAACGATGCGGCGCGCGATGAACAGCCCGAGGCCGCTCCCTCCGTACCGGCCCTCGCCCCGGACGAAGGGATCGAAGATGGAATCCCGGATCTCCTCCGCCACGCCCGGGCCGGCGTCACGGACCTCCACCCGGGCCGTCGTCTCGTCCGCCGTGACCAGGACGAGCACGGACCCGTTCTCGGGTGAGTTCGAGATCGCATTGCTGATGAGGTTCTCGATCGCGACCCGGAGGCTCGTGCGATCGCCGGCCACCTCGACCGAGCCCGGCGTGTCGACCACCACGAGCGCCGCCCTCGACTTGACCGAGAAACCCCTCGCCGCGTCGTGCGCGATCTGGCTCAGATCCACGTCGCCGCCCGGGCGGAGCGGGCCGTCTGCCGACCACTGGAGGAGCGCCTCCACCATGTCGCTCGCATGCTCGAGCTCCTCCTTGGACTGTCGAAGGAGCGCCATGCCGGCGTCGGCTTCGTCGAGGGTCTCCATGACCTCCTCGATGGCCGCTCTCGTGCCCTGCACGGGGCGGCGGAGCTCGTGGGCCGTGGAGGCGAGCCCGAACGCGAGCTCGCGTTCCTTTCGTTCCGCCTTCGCCACGATCGACAGCGAGCCGAAGGTGGCGGCGACCATCGATGCGAACCTGCGGATCCGCCACCTGGCGGACGGAGCGACGTCCCCCAGCACGACGGTCGCCCGGCCGCACTCCATCACGTCGGCTCCCACGCTCCCCGTGATCCGGGCGAAGTCCTCGGCGAGCCTCCCCCGCGCCTCCTCGTCGAGTTGCGGGAGATCACCCAGGCGCCGGAGCAGCTCGGCCTCGGCGTCGGGGTGCACGCCCGAGGTCCCGACCACCTCCTGCCAGAGCCGGTCGGCCGAGAGCCACACCGCGAGGGGGCCATGGTGGGCGACCCCGAAGAGGTCGAGCGCCGCATCGACGACGTCGTGCTCCGTCCTCGCCATCACCAGGGCCTCGGCCGCCTCCTGGAGCTTCCGCATCTCCTCCTGGAGCGCCACGCGGTCGTCGAGCTTGGCAGGGGCGAGCGCCCCCTGGCCTGCCCCTTCCTCGACCACGACCGGCCGCAGGGCCTCCGGGGCGTCCACCAGATAGACCGAGATCGGAGCGGCTTCCGGCCCGAGGACGTCCCTGACGCAGCTCGCCAGCGCCCGGGCCGCCTCCTCGCGGCTCGAGACACCCGCGAACGCCTCGGTGACCCCGTGCAGCGGTTCCGCGCGATCACCCGCCGGTCCGGGCGCGTCGACGCTCACCCGGACGGATGCCCTTGCTCGTCCATCCGCACCATGTCGGTCTCCCCACATTGGGGGATGATGCTAGGTCACTCTGGGCGCTCTGCACAAGACAGATTCTCCCCGGTCCGGGCCCGTGCGTGCATGAACCGGGTTGGTCCGGAGCGCCGAGAGTGGCCGAACGGCGTAGAAGCACACCGGACCGACGACGTAGGAAACGTACGGCACGGCGGCCGCGGATTCCCTAGGAATCATGGGGTACGATCAGTCACCCGCTGGGAGGGATGGAATCACTGAGCAACGCCCCCAACTTCGACATGTTCGCCGGCCGGGTGTTGCGGCGCCTGCGTCGAAGCCGGGGATTGACCGTGCGCGACGTGGAGCGCCAATCGCGTGAGGTGTTCAAGGGGTCGATCCTCAGCGGGTACGAGCGAGGCGAACGCTCGATCTCGCTCCGCCGCTTCTGGGAGCTGGCTCGGTTCTACGGAGTGCCGCCCGACTGGGTGCTGGCCGAGATCGCCCGCGAGGCGGATCCCCGGGCACGCTCGGAGGTCGTGATCGATCTCACGAAGCTCCGGCTGGTCCCGGAGCCCGCCCGTCGTTCGATCGCCGAGTTCGCCACCCAGATCCGCATGCGACGCGGCGACTACTTCTCGAACGTCGTGACGCTTCGGTCGGGAGACGTGGAGGTCATCGCGCACGAGATGAGGACCTCGGCGCGAACTGTGCTGGAACGCCTGCGTCCGGCCCTGGTGGGCGAGTCCCCCGCAGGCCCGTCGAAGAACCAGCCGGCGACCTGAGGCCGGCTGCCGCCGGTCACACCTTCGCGACCTGGTCGAAGCCGAGCTCGACCGGGGTCTCCCGATCGAAGATGCTGACGAGCACCTTCAGCTTCGACTGGTCGACGTTGATCTCGCTCACCGTGCCGTTGAAGTCCGCGAACGGCCCGGACACGATACGGACAGTGTCCCCCTCCTCGAACTCCAGACGGAACTGGGGCTTCGTCTCCGTCTCCTGCTTCACCGCGAGGATCTTCTCGACCTCTCGCTTCGACAGCGGCGTGGGCTTGGTGCCGGTTCCGCTCGACACGAATCCCGTCACGCCCGGCGTGTTCCGGACCACGTACCAGGAGTCGTTGTCGTAGAACATCTTCACCAGCAGGTAGCCGGGGAAGACCTTCCGCTGCACGACCTGCCGCTTCCCGCCCTTGATCTCGAGCACGTCCTCCATGGGGATGTGCACGTTGAAGATCTTGTCCTCCATCTGCATGGAGTGGATCCGGGAGAGCAGGTTGGCCTTGACCTTGTTCTCGTACCCCGCGTACGTGTGGACGACGTACCAGTCGCCGGGGCCGCCGAACGGGTCCCGCGCCCGGGGCGCGGCTTCCTCGGCGGCGGACTCCCGGGCGGGCTCCGCAGCGGGCGATTCCTCGGCGGCCTCCGGTTCGCCCGCGGCCTCGTCCTCAGGCTCCTGCGCTTCCTCGTCGCCCTCCTCGGCGACCACCACGGCCACCGCGTCGGGAACCCCGTCGCCGTCCTCGTCCACGGCCACGGCCAGCAGGTCGGGGACGCCGTCGCCGTCCTCGTCGATCGCCACCGCGACCACGTCGGGCGTGCCGTCGCCGTCCTCGTCGACGGCCAGGACCTCGACCGTGCCGACCGCCTCGCCCTCGGCCGCGCCTTCATCATCGGCCGCGTCGTCCGGCGCCCCGGCGAGGTCCTCCGCGATCGAATCGTCTTCGACGGGCTCGTCCGCCTCGCGGTCCAGCGGCGCCTCGTCGGCGACCGGCGGCTCGGCCTCGTCAACGTCTCCCGATGGGGCCACGAAGGTGTCCTCGTCCGGCTCGGGCAGCGCGTCGGGGTCAGCCTCGTCGACCTCGAGCTCCCCGGCCGGGACGGCCTCGCCGCCCTCGACCTCGTCGGTATCGCTCAGCCGGTCGATGCCGGCGCGCTCCGGCGCGGAGACGTCCTCGCCGGTGGGGGCGTCCCAGGCCCGGTCGCCACCCGACGCATCGGTGGCGGTGGCGCCGTCGTCGGCCACGGCCGCGCCGCCGGCCACGCTCGGATCGCCGTCTTCGGGCGACTCGCCGGCGCCCGTGCGGAACTCTTCGGAGGTTTCCATGGTGTGTGTTCGAGCTTCCCTTCGAGGTCTAGCCGAAGATCTTGAGGACCGCCTTCGCGACCACGTAGTCGAGTCCCGAGACGTAGACCGTGAGCACCACGACGGAGACCAGGACCACCGTGAAGTAGGACCAGAGCTCCTTCCGGGTGGGCCAGTTCACCTTCTTGAGCTCCTGACGGACCTCCTTCAGGAACTGACGCGGCGGCGTGCGCTTCTTGCGCTCCTGCTGGCCGGGCTGGGGGCGACGCTGCGCCGGCGCGGACTTGCGCTGGCTCGCCTCCTGCTTGGCCATCAGCCGCTTGGTCTGCCTGTTCATCTCACTCCCTTGCAGGGGCGGAGGGACTCGAACCCCCAACCACCGGTTTTGGAGACCGGGACTCTACCAATTGAGCTACGCCCCTTCGTTCTTGCCTGGAGGTCCGACCGGAGGAGGGGAGCCCGAATCAGTATAGGGCGGGCCCCCACCTCCGGCAAAGGGTTCGGTGTGCGCCGATCGCCCGAAGATTCGCTGCTCAGGTTGCGTGAACCCCACCCGTTCGTCCCATAGACTCGCCCGGACACGCGCCTCGCCGGCCCCGGAGAGAGAAAGCGCATGGCTACTGCATCCGGTGACTCCGGCTCGGGCGGCGCGCGTCGGCGTGTATTCTCCTCCCGCCGGGACCCCCAGAGGATGGACCCAGCCCTCGAGTCGGAGATCCGGGCGGCCCACGGCGCGATCCTGGATCGGTTCGAGCAGGGCCTGTCCGAGATCGAGGAGAGCGCCCGGGCGCTGATGCGCTCGGCGGCCGAGGACACCCTGCAGGGAACCGAGGGTGAGCTCAGGGACCTCCGTGAGCAGATCACGCGCGACCTGTCGCGGGACGATGCGGTGCGCGGCCTGATCGCCCACGCGGACGAGCGGTACCAGGCCATCGACATCCGCGTCGCCCGTATCGAGGGCAACCTGACCAACGTTGAACGCGCGGCGACGGCACTGACCGCAGCCCTCGGCGAGGCGGCCTCGTCGGACGGCGCGGGAGCGGTGCTGAGGGCCGGGGCCGTCGACGAGCGCATGGAAGCGCTCGAGTCGTCGCTCGACGACATCCGGCGCTCGACGCACGTCCTGCGGGACCGGCTGGACACCGGCCTCACCGAGATGTCCGCGCTGATGAGCGAGCTCGCGTCCCGGCCCCAGGTGGCCATCGACGGCGACGGCCGCACGTTCGAGGTCGACATCCGGCCGGTGGCCGAGCGCCTCGCCTCCGTGCAGGAGTACATCGGTGAGGTGGTCGAGTACCTGTCCGCCCGCGACCAGGCCCTCGTCGAGTGGATCCAGGGGATCGCCCATCACACCGACGGGGTCATCGCCGCGGAGAGCGGCCGCGTCGAGGAGGCCCTCACGGGCCGGCTGGACCTGTCGGTGCTCGAGGCGGACGGCCGCATCCGCGAGGCCGTGACGGAGCAGGTCGAGGAGATCAACGAGCGCCTCCAACAGCACGCCCAGACACTGGGCCAGGCGATCTCCGTCGTCGAGGTCAAGGCGATGTCCCGGCTGCAGGACCAGGAGGCCGTGCTGGCCGGACAGTCCGAGCAGCTCGGGGTCATCGCGGCGCGCCTGGATGCGGTTCGGCAGGCCGCGGTGGACGCCGCGGACCGCGTCTCGGTCGGGCTCCACGAGCGGATGGCTGATCTGGTGGATCAGATGCGCGCCGAGTCCGAGGACATGCGCCGCCGGCTCGTCGACCGGGCCTCCGAGGCCGGCGAGGACGCGACGAGAGGCATCGACGAACGGCTCGCCCGCCTGGCCGAGCTGGTGCAGGCCGCGCTCGGGTGGTCGGTGGACGAGATCGACAAGCGCATCCACCGCGAGATCCTTCGTGCCGTCTCGGTGGGCATGGCGGATTTCATCGCCGCGATGGACCGCCGGTTCGTGGACCTGGGCACCCAGATGGACGAACGCCTCACGTTCATCTCGAAGGGCATCGACGGACGCGTCGACCTGCTCGGCAGGCAGGTGGACGAGCGGCTCGGCGTCACCGACCGGGCGCTCCGGGCGGGGCTGGGCGCGCTGGAGGAGTCCATCACGGAGCGTTCGACCCAGGCCGTCGACTCGCTGCTCGACGCGAAGCTCACGCCGGCCGGAGACCGGATCGCCGGACAGGTGGAGGCGGCACGCGCCGCCATCGAGGAGACCGTCGTCCGGAACGTCGCCCAGCGCGCCGACGCGCTCACCCAGCTGGTCGACGACCGCGGGCTGTTCGCCGCCAGGCTCGTCGAGGAGCGCACGTCCGACCTCGCCCGCCAGGTGGACGAGCGGGCCGCGGCGACGCTGCTCATCGTCGAGCAGCGGGCGGAGGCCACGTCGCGGGCGATCGAGGAACGGACCGCCGCGGCCGCGAAGGCGCTCGAGGAGGCGATGTCGCGGGGCCTCAACGATCGGGTCGCCGCCCTCGCGGCGATGATCCGGTCCGACAACATGGCCATCGCCAGCCGACTCGCGGTCGTCGAGGAGCAGGCCGCCGCCAAGGAGGCCATCCGGGCCATCAAGGAGCTCGCCGCCGCGCTCCCCCAGCAGATCAGCGAGGCGATGGACGAGCGGCTGGCGGTGCTCGGCGAGCTGTTCCGCCGAGAGAACAAGCACACGGTCGACACGGTCGCCCGCGCGGCCACCGCCCTCGCCGACCGGCTCGACAAGACCGCGGTCGTGATCGGCGAACGATTCGGCCGGGACGTCGAGGTGGTCGTGGATCAGATCGGCACCACGATGCAGACGCTCGCGAGCGGCCTGTCGCGGGCCGGGAGCCGCGCCACCACCAACCGCGAGTAGCGCCGGTCAGACCGCGTCGGCGGAGACGGCACGCCGGGCCAGGGACCACCACACGATCGCGATGGCGGTGGCACCCGCAGCCGCCCCCCCGACCGTCGCCGCCACGTACCGGACGCCGGTCCCATGACGCCTGATCGCGTCCGAGGCTCGAGCCGACGCGGCGAGCAGCTCGGTTCGGCCCGGGATCCGGCCTCGAAGGGCCGCCGACCGTGCGGTCCGGAGGGAGGCCTCGAGGAACCCGTCCGGCGCCTCTACCTCGACGCCCCGGAGATCCGCCAGCGAGCTCAGCAGCGAGCGGTAGGCCTGGAGCTCGGCGGAGCACCCCACGCAGGCGGCGAGGTGGACCTCAACGGCGCCGGCCGGTCGCGGCCCCGGCTCGGCGTACTCGGGGAGCAGCTCGCGGACCGCGTCACAGCTGATGCGCCCGCGCGTCCGGCTCATCGAGGAGCTCCCGCAGGCGTTTGCGGGCCCGGTGCAGTCGCACCTTGACCGCACCCTCCCCGACCCCGAGCTCCTCGCCGATCTCCTTGCACGACAGTCCGTAGACGTCCTTGAGGAGCACCGCGATCCGTTGGCCCTCCGGCAGCAACGCCAGCGCGCGCGACAGCGAGTCCCGCTCCACGAGCGCTGGCGCGGTGGAGTCGGGCACGGGCACGTCCTCCGGCTCCTCGGCGAGCAGATCGCCGAACCGCCCCCGGCGCTTGCGCATGCTGATCGCGCAGTTCGTGACGATCCGGTGCATCCATGTCTCGAACTGAGCCTCCTCGCGGAACCCCGCCAGCCCCCGGAACATCCGGAGGTATGCCTCCTGCGATACGTCTTCGGCCTCGGTGCGGTCCCCCGTGAGTCGGAACGCCAGGCTGTAGACGCGCCGGTGGGTGATCTCCACGAGCTCCTCGAACGCGCGGCGGTCGCCCCGCCGGCAGGCCGCGAGGAGCTCGGCGCTCACCATCCGGCACCCCGGTTCGACTCCGCTACCGGGCGGTAGGTTACGCGCGAGTAGGAAACTCCCCCGTACGACGGAGGCGGGCCCGCGGCCCGCCCCTCGTCGTCGATTGGATTGCGTCGGACGGCGTCAGCCCAGCCGAACCTCGGCCGTCGAGCTCTTGATCGGATACTGCGTCACCCCCCCGCGCTCGAGCCGGACCCACACGTCCAGCTTCGCCGTGCGGGTCCCCGGGTCGAGCTCGGATACGGTTCCTCCGGCTTCGATGGTCTCGTCCATCTCGACGAGCGCGCGGAACTGGACGTCGACCGCCGTGAGCGCGGCCGGGTCGCCCAGCCAGGACGTGAGCGTCGAGGTCAGGTGGGCCATCGTGAACATTCCGTGCGCGATGATGCCCGGCAGTCCGACCATCTTCGCGAAGTCCTCGTCCTGGTGGATGGGGTTCTGGTCGCCGGAGGCGTCGGCGTACGCCTTGACCTCCTCGCGTCTCACGACCTTGGACCGGGCGGGGATCTCGTCGCCGACCTTCAGGTCCTCGAAGCTCACCTTGGCGGCCATCGCTCAGGCACCCCCCGTCCCCCGGGAGATCAGCGTTGAGCGCGTGGTGAGCACCAGGTCGCCGTTCGCGTCGTGGACCTCCGACGTGATCGTCAGGAACTCGTTCGAGCGCTTGGTGACGATGTCGGCCAGCCGGGGGGTGGCCGTGATGACATCGCCCACGACCAGGGGCCGCTCGTACCGGTAGGCCTGCTCGCCGTGTACCACGCGCGAGTAGTCGAGACCGAGCTCCTGGTCCAGCACCACCTGGCCGCTCGTCATGATCTGGATGACCGTGATGAACGTGGGCGGGGCCACCTGCTCGGCGTAGCCGGCGGCCTTCGCGGCGTCGGGGTCCCGGTAGATGGGGTCCTGTTCGCCGATCGCGTCGACGAAGCGGTTCACCGCGTCGCGTTCGACCGTGTAGTCGATCTGCCCGTAGGTCCTGCCGATCAGCGAGGCGTTCAGCGGCATCGCGGCCTCACGCCCCCAACATGGCGCCGGTCACCGGGATGACCGCACCGGACACGTAGTCGGCGTCCGTCGAGGCGAGGAACGCGTGCACGTTCGCCACATCCTCGGGCTGCCCGGCGTAGCCGAGGCCGATGATCATCAGGGCCATCTGGCGGTTCGGCTCGGGGACACCGAGGTCCGCGCCATCGCCCTTGGCCGCGGTGAGCCGGGTCTCGATGAACCCCGGCGCGACGGCGTTCGCGTTGATGTGGAACGGTCCGAGCTCCCTGGAGAGCGTCCGCATGAGCCCCACGATGCCGCCCTTGGCCGCCGTGTAGTTCGCCTGGCCGGGGTTCCCCTGCAGGAACGCCGACGACGTGGTGAACGCGAGCTTGCGATGGTAGGCGGGCTTTCCCTGCGTGCTCATCTCCTCCTTCGCCGCGGTCCGCATGTGCTGCACGGCCGCGAGCGAGGAATGGAACGCGGTCTTCAGGTTCACGTCGAGCACGAAGCTCCAGAGCTCGTCGTCGAGATTGTGAAATGTTTTGTCGCGGGTGATGCCCGCGTTGTTCACGAGGACGTCGACGTGCCCGAACTCCTCGAGCGCCGCGTTCACCATCGCGTGGGCCTGGTCGAGCTCGACCGTGTTGTGGGTGGAAACCTGGACCTGCCCCCCGGCCTCCTTGATGGCCTGCGCGGCCTCGTTGGCCGGATCGGGGTCGACGTCGTTCACCACGACCGCGGCGCCGTCCCTGGCCAGCCGCTCCGCGGTCGCCCGGCCGATGCCTCGTCCGGCACCGGTGACGATGGCGACCCTGCCCTCCAGTCGAACCACGCGTTCCTCCTTCGGCCTGAGCCCGCCGCGGCGTCCGCGCCGCACCGGTATCCCCGAAATCCCCGCCCGGACCAACGGGGCGGAGCCGGGTTCCCCTCGGGGCGCTGGGGTCCACCCACGGTACCGAACGCAAACTCAGCGGAGCAACTTCGTCCCCGGGACCGGGGGTCCTACGATGTTCGCCGAATGGCTGTCCCCGCGATGATCCGCGTCCTGATCGTGGACGACCACCGCATGTTCGCCGAGGCGCTCCGGATGGCGCTCGACACCGAGGACGGGGTGCTCGTGACCGGCATCGCGACGGGCTACGACGACGTCGAGGGCACGGCGTCGAAGCTGACTCCCCACGTGGCCCTCGTCGACCTCGACATCCCGGGGAAGGACCCGACCGACGCCGTTCGGGACGTGCTGAAGGGCTCGCCCGCGACCGCCGTGCTCGGGCTCGTCACCGAGCAGACCGACCTCACGCTGGCCCGGATCGTCGAGGCGGGCGCCGCCGGCTACCTGTCGAAATACGAGCCCGTGGCGGCGGTCGGCGACCTCGTGCGGCGGGCGGCGACCGGCACGGATCTCCTCGGTCCGCGGGAGCGACGACGGCTGATGGGGCGGCTGCACCACCGCCGGGCGGAACAGGCCACGGCCCAGCAGCGGGCCGAACGGCTCACGCCGCGCGAGCTCGAGGTGCTCCAGTCCATGGCGAACGGCGACCCGCCCAGGGTGATCGCCGCGCAGCTTGGGATGTCGCCCGCCACGCTGCGGACCCACGTGCAGAACGTGATCATGAAGCTCGGCGTGCACTCGAAGACCGAGGCCCTCGCGTTCGCGATCCGGCACGGCAAGGTGAGCGCCCGGTAGGGCTGTTCCCGTGGAGATCGTCCGCCGGCAGGCAAGGCGACGCCTGACGCTGGAAGAGTCGGAGTGAACCCTCGTCGCCTCCATCGCCGAATTACCGGCGGGAGGAGGGACTCCCGTCGATGCGGGGGTCGACCCCCGAGCGACGAGGAGCAACGTTGGCCTTCCCCGCGTTCCGAAATCGGTCCCGCCTCGAACGAGACACGCCGGGCCGTGGTTCGGTGGCCGTCGCCGTCCCGACCCCGGACGACGGCCGGCCCGAGGCCGAGCTGGAGCTCGACGTCACCGTGGTCATCCCGTGCCTCGACGAGGAGGAGACCATCGAGCGGTGCGTCCGCGAGGCCCGCGCGGCGATCGAGCGGCAGCGAATGCGGGGCGAGGTGCTGGTCGTCGACAACGGGTCGCGGGACCGGAGCGCCGAGCTGGCCGCCGCTGCCGGGGCGATCGTCGTTCACGAGGACCGGCGGGGGTACGGGCGTGCCTACCTCACCGGCCTCGAGCACGCCCGGGGACGATTCATCCTCCTCGGCGACGGCGACGCCACGTACGACTTCGACGAGCTGCCGCGGTTCGTCTCGGCCATGGACGAGGGCGCCGACATGGTGCTCGGGTCGCGCATCCGGGGGCGGATCCTGCCGGGCGCCATGCCCTGGCACCACCGGTGGATCGGCAACCCGGCCCTGACGGGGCTGCTGAACCTGATCTATCGCACCGGGGTGTCGGACGCGCACTGCGGGCTGCGGATGGTCCGGCGCTCGGCCCTCCCCCGCCTCGGGTTGCGGTCCACGGGAATGGAGTTCGCCTCGGAGATGGTGGTGAAGGCGAAGCTCGCCGGCCTGCGGATCGCCGAGCGGCCCATCACGTACGCGGCCCGGCCGGGCGGGAGCCGCTCGAAGCTGCGGTCGCTGCACGACGGCCTCCGGCACGTGCTGTACCTGCTGGCCTGGGCGCCGGCCCGGGTGCTGATGGTGCCTGCCGCGGCGATGCTCGCCGCGGCCGGC
>DATBHM010000288.1:0-22338 GCA_036557505.1 Actinomycetota bacterium
TGGCCGAACATCCAGCTCTGCATGCAGCTGTTCGACCGGCTGGTCGAGGCCTGGCCCGAGCGGACGATCGTGCCGTCGCTCGCGGACCGGTGGGAGATCTCGCCGGACGGGCTGCGCTACGTGTTCCACCTCCGCGACGGCCTGGAATGGTCGGACGGCGAGCCGCTGACGGCGCACGACGTCGAGTTCGGCGTGAAGCGCGTGCTGGATCCCGAGGCGCCCGGCTCGAGCGTCGCCATCTACTTCGTGCTGGAGAACGGACAGGACTACGCGCTCGGGCGGAGCGACGACGCCGGCGCGATCGGCGTGCGGGCGCTCGACGACCGGACCGTGGAGTTCCGGCTGGCCGCGCCCGCGCCGTACTTCCTGTCCGTGATGAACCGGCCGGACGGTGGCCCCCAACCGCGGCACGCGATCGAGCGCGACGGCGAGTCGTGGACCGACCCCGGGCAGGTGGTCAGCGGGTCGTTCCGGATCGCCTCGCGTGACGACGACCACCTGGTTCTGGAGCGCACCGGCCCGTCGGGGCGCCGGCCCGGCAACGTGGCGCGCGTCGAGTACGTGCGCGAGCCGGTGACCCACGCACTCGACTCGTACGCGGGCGGCGGGGTGGACATGGTGGCAGTTCGGTACACGCCACGCCTGGCCGACCTCGTGCCGGACGAGGCCCCCGACGCGCACCTCGGACCGGCGGCCTGGTCGGGGTACCTCGCGTTCGACCACCTCAACGAGCCGACCTCCGATCTCGACCTCCGCCGGGCCCTGGCCCACGCGGTCGACCGCGACGCCCTCGCGTCCGTCGTCCCGGTGAACATGGTCCTCGCGACCGGCGGGATCGTTCCGCCCGCGCTGCAGGGCAACACGCCGGACATCACGCTGCGGTTCGACCCGGATCGCGCGCGGGAGCACCTGTCCCGGTCTGGTTTCTCGGGCCGGCTGGGCATCGCCGGGATGGACGAGGACCGCCAGCTCCTCGACGCGGTCGCGGGGTCGTGGCGGGAAGCGCTCGGCATCGACGTCGAGCTCCGGACGTGGACGGCCGGAGAGGCCGCGAGGGTCCGTCATCCCACCGAGATCGCGCCCGTCTACTTCACCGGCTGGCTGCCCGGGTACCCGGATCCCGAGTACTACCTGCGGCTGCTGTTCCAGTCGGACAGCCGAACCAACGAGGGCGGGTTCTCGTCCTCCGCGTTCGACGACCTCATCGAACGGGCCCGCCAGGAGCGGGTCGACCGGGCGCGACTCGAGCTCTTCCACGAGGCCGACCGCATGGCCGTCGCCGACCGGGTGGCCGTGATCCCGCTGGTGTACGGCCGCTCGCTGGCCATCCTCAAGCCGTGGGTGCGGGGGTGGTGGGAGTTCGGCAAGTCGTCGTCGAACTACGCCGACCTCGACATCGACCGCCCGGGCTGATCCCTCACGGGTCGCGGTCGACCGGGAGGTCGGTGCGGCGTCCCCATTCCTCCCAGCCGGCGTCGTACAACCGGGCGTCCTCGATGCCCGCGCGGTGCAGGGCGTAGAGGAGCGCACTGGCGCTGATCCCCACGCCGCACTGGGTGATCACGCTCGTTCCGTCGCCGACGCCGACGCCCGCAGCCGCGAACATCGAACGAAGCTCGTCCGGTTCCTTGAACCTGCCGTCGTCGCGGTACAGCCTCGCGGCGGGAATGCTGCGCGCCCACGGGATGTGACCGGCCCGGAGGTCCCCGCGGGCGGTGTGCGCGATGCCGTCGGCGCCGGCCGGCACGTGCCCGGTCTCGAACCACACCGTCCGGCCGGCGAACTGGTCGGGCGGTCGCGAGTCGAGCACCATCACGTCGTCGCGTCCGGCAGCTTCGGCCACGTCGCCCAGGGTCGCCGGGCGAACGGCGCTGGGACGCGGCGTCCACACCGCGCCCGGCCGGGACGGCGTCGGCGGCGCGGCCGACACCGGCCGCCCCTCGGCCACCCACCGTTCCCACTCGCCGTTCAGGACGTGGACGCCGCCCTCGTGGCCGAACACCCGGAACGCCCACCACAGCCGGTACGGGCCGGAGCCCTGCTCGTCGGCGTACGCCACGACCACGGTGTCGTCGCCGATGCCGGCACGTTCCATGGCCGCGGAGAACACCGCGGGCGGCGCCAGCATGAACACGAACTCCCCATCGGGATCGACGATGTCCGTCGCCCAGTCGACGTGCACCGCCCCGGGGATCCGCGAGGCCTCCCACAGCGATCGGCCGGTGCCGTCGCCCCGCCACCGCATGTCGGCCACGACCACGGAGGGATCGTCGAGGCGTTCCTCCAGCCAGTCGCCGTCCACCAGCACGGGCGAACTGTACGGGACCCACGGCCGGTGCTGGGACAATCAGGACGGCGCCCGCTTCGCCACCGGGAGACGAACGACGTGATCGACACCGCCGGCACGTACCGCGAGACCAGGGAGTCGCTTCGCGACTTCGTGGCCGGGCTCACCGACGAGGAGCTGCTGACGACCGTCCCCGCCACCCCGGACTGGACGGTCCGCGACGCCGTGGCCCACGTGGTTGGCGAGGCCAGGATCACCACGACCGGCAACGCGCCGCCGGAGTTCCGGCTCATCCAATCGCTTCGCGACCCCGAGCAGGCGGTGATCCGCGACGGCATCAACGCGTCCGAGGTGGCCCGCCGCCGCGACCTCCCGTTCGACGGGGTCCTGGCCGAATGGGACCGGCTGGCGGAGGAGCTCGACCCGTTCCTCCGCGGCGACCGGCCGTTCCCGTGGCCGGAGCCGTTCCTCGACTCCATCCTCCTCACCGACCTCTCGCAGCACGGCCAGGACATCCGCAACGCGGTCGGGAAGCCGGCCGAACGCGACTCCCCCGCCTGCCGCATCGCCCTGGCGTCGTTCGCCGTGGGGCTGGGGTTCCGGCTCGACTCCCTCGGCATGCCGGCGCTGCGGCTGCGCTACGAGGGCAAGGAGCGACGCTGCGGGCAGTCCGAACCCGCCGTCACCCTGGCCGGCGATCGCTACGAGCTGCTGCGGGCGCTCGCCGGCCGCCGGAGCCGGCGGCAGATCGAGGCGATGGACTGGGAGGGCGATCGCGAGCCGTACGTCGGGCTCGTCCCCGCCTACGGCGAGCGCCTCGACGACGTCGTCGAAGGGCCGGCGCTGTAACGAAGAATCCGAACGATCCGACTAGGCTGGCGGATCGCGCCCCCCCGCCACTGCGCTCGGGCGCCCGATCCGAACCGAGGAGCGTTGACCCCGTGGCCATCGACGAACAGGAGCTCCGGCCGGACCTCGTCGTCCACGCCAAGGACGCGACGCCGTACAAGCACGAGGAGCAGACCGACCTCGAGCGGCTCTGCATCAACACCATCCGCGCGCTCGCCATGGACGCCGTCCAGCAGGCGAACTCCGGCCACCCCGGGACGCCGATGGGCCTCGCCCCCGTCGGGTACACGCTGTTCACCGAGTTCCTGAAGCACGACCCGGATGACCCGGTGTGGCCGGACCGGGACCGGTTCGTCCTGTCGGCCGGGCACGCCTGCCTGCTCCAGTACGCGCTCCTGTACCTGACGGGCTACGACCTGTCGCTCGACGACATCAAGGCGTTCCGGCAGTGGGGCTCGAGGTGCGCCGGCCATCCCGAACGGGGCCGGTGCCCCGGCGTCGAGGTCAGCACCGGACCGCTGGGGCAGGGCGTGGCCAACGGCATCGGTCTGGCGATCGCCGAGCGCATGCTCGCGGCGCGGTTCAACCGGCCGGGTCACGAGGTCGTGAACCACCGCACGTACGTGATCTGCGGCGACGGCGACCTCATGGAGGGCGTCAGCGCGGAGGCGGCCTCGCTCGCGGGCAACCTCCACCTGGGCAAGCTGATCATGTTCTACGACGACAACCACATCTCGATCGAAGGCTCGACCGAGCTCGCCTTCGGCGAACAGGTCGGCGAGCGGTTCGAGGCCTACGGCTGGCACGTGCTGCGCGTCTCCGACGCCAACGATCTGCCGGAGCTGCGCCGGGCCATCCGCACGGCGCAGTCGTTCGAGGACCACCCCTCGCTGATCGTCGTCCGCTCGGTGATCGGGTTCGGCGCCCCGCACAAGCAGGGAACGGCGTCGGCCCACGGCTCCCCGCTGGGTCCCGAGGAGGTCGCCGCCGCCAAAGCGAACCTGGGCTGGCCGTACGCCGAGCCGTTCACCGTTCCCGGCGAGGCGCTCGAGCACTGCCGGGCGTCGGCGGAACGGGGACGGGATGCGCACGCCGCGTGGAACGACCGATTCGCGGCCTTCGAGGCCGAGCACCGCCACGGCGGCGCCGAGTTCCGACGCACGGTCGTCGCCGGCGAGCTCCCCGCGGACTGGGAGCAGTCGCTCCCCGAGTTCCCCGCCGACACGCCCCTGTCGACGCGCGTCGCCTCCGGGAGGACCCTCAACGCCGTCGCGGCCTCGGTCCCCGAGCTGGTCGGCGGGTCGGCCGACCTCGCCCCGTCGACCGAGACCTACCTCGCCGGCTTCGCCGACATCGCCACGGAGGACTTCTCCGGGCGGAACTTCCATTTCGGGGTCCGGGAGCACGGCATGGGATCGGTGATGAACGGCGTCGCCGCCCACGGAGGCCTGCGCATCTACGGTGGGACGTTCTTCGTGTTCTCCGACTACATGCGGCCGGCCGTCCGGATGGCCGCGCTGCAGGAGCTGCCGGTCGTGTACGTGTGGACGCACGACTCGATCGGCCTCGGCGAGGACGGCCCCACGCATCAGCCGGTCGAGCACCTCGCATCCCTCCGGGCCATGCCCGGCCTCTGCGTGATCCGGCCGGCCGACGCGAACGAGACCGCCCAGGCCTGGGCCGTCGCCCTTCGACGGCGGCACGGCCCGACCGCGCTCGTGCTGTCCCGACAGAACCTCCCGGTCATGGCCGACGTGCCGCGCGACGCGGTCCCGCTGGGGGCCTGGGTCGTGGAGGCGGGGGACGACGTCGTGCTCGCGGCGACCGGGTCGGAGGTCCAGCTGGCCCGCGCCGCCCACGATCTCCTGCACGAGGCCGGCGTCTCGGCGCAGGTGGTGTCGATGCCGTCGTGGGAGCTGTTCGAACAGCAGGACGACGACTACCGGACGCAGGTGTTCCCGTCGGGCGTCCCCGTGCTCGCGGTCGAGGCGGCGTCGCCGTTCGGTTGGGCGCGGTACGCGGACGACACGGTGACGCTCGAGCATTTCGGCGCGTCGGCCCCGGCCGACCGGCTGTTCCGGGAGTTCGGCTTCACGGCGGAGAACGTCGCCGCCCGCGCCAAGGCCCTGCTCGGCTCGAAGGAGTGACCGTGACCTCGAACGCCAACCCGCTGCTGCAGCTCCGCGACGCCGGCCAGAGCGTCTGGCTCGACTTCCTCCGCCGCACGATGGTGCAGGGGGGGACGCTCGGACAGCTCCGCGACGACGACGGCCTCGCCGGCGTCACGTCCAACCCCTCGATCTTCGCCAAGGCCATCGGGGGCTCGACCGACTACGACGGCGTGATCGACGAGATCGCGGACACCGGCACGGTCGACGCGCTCGGCCTGTTCTACGACCTCGCCCTGGTCGACATCCAGCTCGCGGCCGACGTCCTCCGCCCCGTGTACGACGCGACGAAGGGCCACGACGGGTTCGTGTCGTTCGAGCTCGAGCCGCGCCTGGCGCGCGACACCGACGGCTCGGTCGAGGCGGCCAGGCGGCTGTGGGAGCGCATCGACCGGCCGAACGTGATGATCAAGGTGCCCGGCACGCCCGAGGGCATGCCGGTCATCACCGAGCTCATCGAGGCGGGTATCAACGTCAACGTCACGCTGCTCTTCAGCCTGGAGCAGTACGCGGAGGTGGCGGCGTCGTATCTCGCCGGGCTCGAGTCCCGGCTCGCGAACGGCCGGCCACTGGAGGGCGTCGCCGGCGTGGCGTCGTTCTTCGTGTCGCGCGTCGACACGGCCGTCGACGCGAAGCTCCCCGAGGGATCGCCGCTCCGGGGGACCGCGGCGGTGGCGAACGCGAAGCTCGCGTACGCGCGGTTCCGGGAGATCTTCTCGGGCGACCGGTGGCAGCGCCTCCTCGACGCCGGGGCGCAGGTCCAGCGGCCGCTGTGGGCCTCGACGTCGGTGAAGGACCCCGCCTACCCGGACACCAAGTACGTCGCCGGGCTGGCCGGCCCGGACACGGTGAACACGATGCCGGCAGCCACGATGGACGCGTTCCGCGACCACGGCGTGGTGGACGCCGGGGCCGTGACGAAGGACGTGGACGGCGCCCGGGCATCGGTCCGGGCCCTGGCCGCACAGGGCGTCGACCTGCGCGCCGTGACCGACAGGCTCCTGCTCGAGGGCCTGGCCTCGTTCGAGAAGGACTTCGACGGGCTGATCTCGGCGCTCGACGCCAAGCTGAACGAGGTCCGGGCCGGCCTGGCCAGGTACGCGGACTCGCTGGGGTCCATCCAGCAGGGCGTGACCGCGCGCCTCACCGCCATGGCGGAGGGCGACGTCCTGAAGCGCATCTGGCGCAAGGACTTCACGGTGTGGAAGCCCGACCCCACCGAGATCTCGAACCGCCTCGGGTGGCTCACGGTGGCCGACATGATGCACGAACGCGTGGCCGAGCTCGAGACGTTCGCCAAGCAGGCGTCCGCCGACGGCCTCGCCCACGCCGTGCTGCTCGGAATGGGCGGGTCGTCGCTGGCGCCCGAGGTGTTCTCGAGAACCTTCGGGCGGCCCGACGGGTTCCTCGAGCTGACGGTGCTCGACACCACGCACCCGGTGACCGTGCAGCGTGTCACCGACGGCCTGGACCTCGAGCACACGCTGTTCGTGGTCGCGTCGAAGTCGGGCACCACCACGGAGACGCTCAGCCACTTCGCGCACTTCTGGTCGCTGCGGCCTTCCGGATCGCAGTTCGTCGCCATCACCGACCCCGGCACCCCGCTGGAGCAGCTGGCCGCGGAGCACGGGTTCCGGGCGACGTTCCGCAACCCCGACGACATCGGCGGGCGGTACTCGGCGCTCTCGTACTTCGGCCTCGTGCCGGCCGCGCTCGCGGGCGTGGACCTGCACGGCCTGCTCGACCGGGCGGAGGAGATGGAGTGCGCGAACGACGGCTGCGTCGCCACGTCCGACGCGCCGTCCGCGTTGCTCGGGGCCGTGATGGGCGAGGGTGCGCTCGCCGGTCGGGACAAGCTCACGCTGTTCCTCGCCCCGGAGATCGCGTCGTTCGGGAACTGGGTCGAGCAGCTCATCGCCGAGTCGACCGGCAAGGAGGGCAGGGGCATCGTGCCGATCGTCGGCGAGGACATCGGCGCGCCCGAGGTGTACGGCGACGACCGTGTGTTCGTCGCCATCGGGGAGGTGGACGGGCTCGACGCGCTGGCCGAGGCCGGGCATCCGGTGGTGCGCATCCGCTACGACGGGCCCATCCAGATCGGCGGCGAGTTCTTCCGGTGGGAGCTCGCGACGGCGATGACCGGGCACATCCTGGGGATCAACGCGTTCGACCAGCCGAACGTCGCCGAGGCGAAGGCGGCGACCAAGGAGATCCTGGGCTCCGGGCCCGGCGACGACGCGCCGGGCTTCGACGACCTCGCGGCGCTGCTCGCGGAGGCCAAGCCCGGCGACTACGTCGCGATCATGGCCTACCTCGACCGGACGGACGTCACGGAGGAGACGCTCCACCGGGCCCGGATGGCGATCCGGGACCGGCTCCACGTGGCCACCACGCTCGGGTTCGGCCCACGGTTCCTGCACTCGACCGGCCAGCTCCACAAGGGCGGGCCGAACACCGGCGTGTTCGTCCAGGTCGTGGACCCCACCCGTGCGGCGGACCTCGCGATCCCCGGCGAGCCGTACACGTTCGGGACGCTGATCGACGCGCAGTCCCTGGGCGACCTCCGGTCGCTCCGCGCGCACGACCGGCGGGTGGCGCGCGTGACGCTCGAGCAGCTGACCTCGGCCACGCCGTGAGCGCCGCGCTGCCGGTCTCGCTGGACCGATGGATCGTCCGTGCGTATGGTCGGTCGCGGTCCCGGGTCACCGCCGGGACGGGGAGGGACGTGGCCGGGGACGCGGATGGGAGCCTGACCGGGGAACGCGGATCGTCCGACCGGGATGCCGAGCTGGTGCGGCGGCTCCTGGCCGGCGACGAGGCGGCGTTCATGTCGCTCGTGGACATGTACCAGGCGGCGATGGTCCGGCTGGCCCGGAACTACGTCCCGTCCCGGGACGTGGCCGAAGAGGTCGTGCAGGAGACCTGGCTGGCGGTGCTCCAGGGGCTTCCCCGGTTCGAGGGCCGGTCCTCCCTGAAGACCTGGATCTTCCGCATCCTGGTGAACCGGGCCGTGACCCGCGGCACGCGCGAGCGCCGGGCGGTGCCGTTCTCGGCGCTGTTCGACGCGGGAACGGACCCGTTCGAGCCGGCGGTGGACCCCGACCGGTTCTTCGGCCCGGACGGGAAGGCGCCACACAGCTGGATGTCCCCGCCGCCGCCGTGGGACGAGATCCCCGAACAGCGCCTGGAGTCGCGCGAGACGCTCGATCGACTGGCCGCCGCGATCAGGGCGCTGCCACCCGCCCAGCGGGAGGTCATCACCATGCGCGACGTGGACGGGTTCACCTCGAAGGACGTGTGCGACGTGCTCGGGATCACCGAGGTGAACCAGCGCGTCCTGCTCCATCGGGCCCGGTCGAAGGTCCGGCGCGCGCTGGCCGGGTACCTGACCGGCGAATCCGGCGAGGTGGCGTCGTGAGCATCTTCCGCCGCCGGAAGGGATCCGAGGCGGGCCGGTCGCCCATGCCGTGCCGGGAGTTCGTGGAGGTCGTGACCGGCTACCTCGAGGGAACACTGCCCGAGGCCGAGCGGGAACGCTTCGAGGAGCACCTGGCCGGCTGTCCGCACTGCACGGCGTATCTCGACCAGATGCGGACCGTGCTCCGGCTCACCGGCCGCCTGACGGAGGACGACATTCCCGCGGCCACGCGAGCGGACCTCCGGGAGGTCTACCGCGGCTGGCGCTCGGCCTGAGGCCCGAGGTCGTCACCGGACCGGAGCTTTCATCCGCGTCACCCGTGGGGCAGCTCGCAGCCCTGCCGCCGGTCGCCCGAGTCGGTGAAGCAGGTGTCCATCCCCGAGCTCCCGTTGGAATCGTCGCCCGACCGGTGGTCGAACACGTTCACGAGATCGTTGCCGTCCCCGCCGTTCAGGACGTCCGTCCCGGTTCCGCCCACCATCGTGTCGTTGCCCGGGCCGCCGTAGATGTGGTCCGTCCCTCCGCCGCCCAGCAGCCGGTCGTTCCCCCCCTCGCCCCACAGGACGTTGTTCCCGAGGCCGCCGTCGAGGTAGTCGTTGCCGGGACCGCCGTGGAGGGCGTCGGCGCCCGCCCCCACGCCACCCATCACGAAGTCGTTGCCGTAGCCGGCGAAGATCCGGTCGGTGCCCTTGCCGCCGAAGATGACGTCGTCGCCGCCCATGCCGTAGATCGTGTCGTTGCCGGGCCCGCCGCACAGCAGGTCGGCGCCCGGTGTGCCGACCATCGTGCTGCCACCCGGCCGGCCGACCTTCGAGCAGACCGGCTCCCAGTCGGGGTTCGACCCGGTGTGGGCAAGGAGCGCATGCGGGCTCGAGCCCGGCCGGGACGGCATCACCATGACGGTGTGCCCCCGCTGGAACAGGATCTTCGTCCCGTCCGGCGAGAACGCCGGGTTGCCGTCCGGCCTCCCCCGCGGATGGCTGGTGAGCCGGACGGGTTGCACGTGGAGCTTGCCGGCGGTGATCGGGAGCTTCGTCGGGATGTGGACCTGATACACGTCCCCGCCGTGCACGTAGGCGAGGGTGAACGACGAACCGGCGCGGTTTGAGCTCCAGGCAGGCTCCTGGCCCTGCACGACGCCCACGTTCACCACGTTGCGGATGTGCAGGCCGCCCGGCGTCATCAGGCGGATCTGGGGGATCCCGGCGACCGAGTGGACGTACGCCAGCAGGTTCTGGTCGGGCGACCAGACCGGGTTGCGGTTCGAGACGCGGGAGCTCGCGTTGCGGGTGAGGTTCTCGGCATCGGAGCCCGCCCAGGTCATGATCCAGATGTCGGAGCTGCCCGGCCGGCCGTGGGACCAGGGGCCGCGGGCGTACGCGATGCGCCCCCCACCCGTCGAGTACGCGGGGGTCGCCTCGTACGCGTCGGGGGTACGCGAGAGGTCGTTCCTGCCACGCCCCGACTTGAACTCCTCCCACAGGTCACCGGGCTGTCCGCGCCGGCCGGCGACGAACAGGACGCGGTCCCCCTCGACGAACCACGTCGGGGCGACCTCCCACATCCCCTTCCCGGGGGTGAGGTCACTGACGTGGGAGCCGTCTCCGTGGGCGAGGTACAGGTCCCATGCGTCCCCCCGGGCCTTCCCCGGCCCGGCGAACACGATGAGCCCGTTCCTGCCGGTGGACGCCCTCGCACGCGGGGCGCCGCCGATCGCGACGATCACGGCGGCTACCAGGAGCACGACGGCCAGCAGCCTGCTGATGGGGGGGTTGACTCGCATCGATCGTGATGTGTGCGGGGCCGTTCGGTGGCCCCGCTCCGCCGGCGATCGGCGCCGGCACGTGCATCCTCGCCTCCGCGAAACCCGCCCCCGGAGGGGCGCGATGTCCGCAGGAGCATAGCGGAGGATCCCGCGGACTTCTCGCGGGGAACCGAGATGGGCGTTCATGCGTCCTTGAGAGCCGTGAAGGGCGGATGCTGAACGCCGACGTGGGACGGATGAGCCGAACGGAGACGGGCAGGCTCGGCGAGCTGTACGTCCGGCACGCCGACGCCGCGGTCCGGCTCGCATACCTGCTGACCGGCGACACGGCGCTCGCCGAGGACCTCGTGCAGGACGCCTTCGTGCGCCTGGCCGGCAGGCTGGTGCACCTGCGGGATCCGGGCGCGTTCGACGCCTACCTCCGGCGGACGATCGTGAACCTCACCAACTCGCACTTCCGCCGGAGGAGGGTCGAACGCGCCTACCTCCGGCGGGCCGGAGGCGAGCTCGGGGTGCACGCCGCCGCGTCCGGAACGGAGGGGACGGTCGAGGAGCGCGACGAGGTGTGGACGGCGCTCCGTCGGGTGTCACCGCGACAACGGGCGGCGCTGGTCCTGCGGTTCTACGAGGACCTGTCGGAACGGCAGGTCGCCGAGGTCCTCGGGTGCCGGCCGGGCACGGTGAAGTCGCTCGTGTCCCGGGGGCTCGAGACGCTCCGCAACGAGATCTCGAGGCAGGGGTGATCGACATGGACGAACAGGACCGGCTCCGCCGGACGCTGCAGGACCACGCCACCGAGGTGCGTCCCCACCGGGAGGCGCCGTCGGCCCTCGGGCGCCGGGCGGGGCGGCGGATCGCGTTCAACTCGCTGATCGTCGGGGCGAGCGCGGTCGTGGTCGTCGCGGCGGTCGTCGTCGGGGTCCAGGCCCTGCGGGGGCCGGGGCCGGCGGTCGTCGGGCCCGGGCCGACGACCGTGGGCGGCCACACGACAGCCCCCTCCCCGACCGGTGCGTCGACGGGGGCATCGCCGAGCGGCAGCAGCTCCGGCGGGTCTGTCGCCTGCACGCCCGGCCAGCTCCGGGCGAACGGCGACATGACCGGCGCGGCCGGCTCCCGCGAGGGCGTGATCGACGTCGCGAACTTCTCCGATACGGCGTGCACGCTGCAGGGCCGGCCCGGCATCGTGCTGCTCACGAGCCCCGGCCATCTGGTCACGTCGCCTCTCAGCTTCATCGATTCCCCGGCAGCATGGCAGGCGGACGGCCGGCCGGAGCCCTCGGGGTGGCCGGTCGTCACGCTCCGGCCCGGCGACATGGCGTCGGTCCGGATCCGCTGGGGGAACTGGTGCTCACCTCGGGCTCCCCTGTGGCGGATCGGGATCCCGGGCGGCGGCGAGGTGGACGTCGTGAACGGCATGGAGGACCCGCCCCCGTGCAACGGCGCGGGCATGCCGTCGACCATCGAGGTCGGGCCGTTCGAGCCCCACCGCGGCCCGTAGCGGCGCCTACCCGGTCACCCGCAGACAGCGTGCGAACTCGGACGTGTTCCCGGAGGGATCGGTCGCGGTCGCCGTGAGGAACTTCCCCGCCGGGATCGCGGGATGCCGCGAGAGGACGAGCGTGACCGTGCCGCCGCTCCCCGTCGAGATCTTCCTGCTCACCACGAAGACCTGGCCCTCGCCGAACCCGGAGGGATCGCAGACGGAGCTCGAGAAGAGCTCGATCGCGTAGGCGGTGTGGGCCCTGCTCCCCAGCGTCAGGCGGATCACCGTCCGGCCCCCCGAGGTCCTGGCCGAGTGGATGACCGGGAAGTTCTGACGGAGGTTGGGCCCCGCGTCGGGGTCGTGGCCGTCGTTGGCGTCCGGACCGTCCGCGCCGAGGTCGATGCCCAGGCTCTTGTTGCGGAAGATCGCGTTGCGGTGGATCGCGTTGCCCGTCGCCGGGTCGTTCGGGTCGTCGATCACGATGCCCCGTCCGCCGTTGAACTCGATCCGGTTGCCGGCCGCCGGGGTGGACCCGCCGATCGTGGTGTTCGACGCGTCCAGGATCTGCACGCCCGCCTTGGCGTTCCCGAGGCCGGCCGACCCCTTGGCATCGGTCCCCACGAGGTTCCCGGAGATCCGGTTGCCCGAGGCATCGGGCCCGTCGACGAGGATCCCCGCGATCGCGTTGCCCGAGATCAGGTTGCGGGTCTTCGGCCCGCCGCCGACGACGTCGTGCGTCGATCCCGCGATCTCGAGGCCGTTGCCCGCGTTGGGAACGGCGGCGGTTCCCGCCGCACTCGTGCCGACGCGGTTCCCCCGCACCAGGTCGTGACCGCCGCCGTTCAGCTCGATGCCGTTCCCGCCGTTGCCCGAGACGAGGTTCCGCGCCGCGGGGACCGAGCCGCCGACGATGACGCCGGTGGAGTCGTCGAGCCGGATCCCCACATCCGAGTTGCCGACCTCGGCCGTGCCGGCCGCGTTCGTCCCGATTCGGTTGCCGGCGATGAGCCCGCTCATCAGGTTCGCGCCGTCGATTCCGCGCGCGTTGCCGGAGATGACGTTCCCGGCGCCGGCCGTCCTGCCGCCGATGGTGTTGTCGGAGGCCAGCAGCGAGACGCCGTTGATGCCGTTGGCCAGGGCAGCGGTCCCTGCGGCATTGGTCCCGATGAGGTTCCCCTCGACCGCGTTCCCCGTGGTGCCGTCGTCCTGGAGGATCACCCCGTTGCCGAGGTTGGCGGAGATGACGTTCCCGGCGGCCGTGGTCGTGCCCCCCACGACGTTGCCGGTCGACGCCTCGATGATCCGCACGCCGTCGGCGTTGGGAACGGCGGCGGTCCCGACGTCGTCCGTGCCGATCAGATTCCCCTCGACGACGTTGTTCGTCGCTCCGCCCCGAAGATCGACGCCCGCGCCGACGTTGCCCGAGATGATGTTGCCGTCACCCGCGGCGGTTCCCCCGATCGTCGTCGACGAACCGCCCTGGACGGAGACGCCGCCGGTCGCGTTCGGGACGGCGGTCGACCCGGTGTGATCCGTCCCGATCACGTTGCCGACGATCACGTTGCCGGGGGCCGCACCGGGCGTCTCCGCGACGATGGCGATGCCCGGGCCGGCCGTGAACCCGACGCCGTTGCCCGAGACCACGTTGCCCGCTCCGGGCGCACCCCCGCCGATCGTGTTCCCGCCCGAGTCGTCGATGAGGATGCCGCTCTGCTGGTTCGGCACCGCGGTCGAGCCCGAAGCGTCGACCCCGATCATGTTCCCCTGCGCGAGGGCTCCGGACGTGCCGTCGGTGATCGCGATCCCGGCCTGGACGTTGCCCGAGAGCACGTTCCCGTCGCCCGGCGACGGCCCCCCGACCGTCGTCCCGGAGCCGGCGCCGTCGAGGCGGATCCCCGACGCGTGATCGGGGAGCGCGGTCGCTCCGTCGACGCGGGTTCCGGCGAAGCTCCCGGTCACGCTCGTCGACGTCGCACCGCCCGTCACCACCAGGCCGTCCTGCAGGTTCCCGGACAGGACGTCCCCGTCGATCGAGGTCGACGGAGCACCATCCACCACGATCCCCTTGACGTTGGGAAGCGCGCCGGTCCCGGCGGAGTTCGTGCCCACGAAGTTGCCGCGGACGACGTTGCCGGATGCCGAACCGCCGAGCACCCGGATGCCCGTGGTGTTGCCGGAGACGAGATTGCCCGCTCCCGCGCCCGGTGACCCCTGGAGCGGGCCGCCGATCGTGTTCAGCGAGGAGGGTCCCTCGATGAGGATGCCGGTGGCGTTCCCGACGGCCGCGGACCCAGCCGCGTTCGTGCCGATGAAGTTGCCCTGGACCGTGTTCGAGGTGCCGTCGACGGCGCCGGTCGAGTTGCTGCCGAACTGCACCCCCGCGGCGCTGTTGCCCGAGATCACGTTGCGCGCGGCGGACGTCGGGCCGCCGACGGTGACCCCTGTCGCGTCGATCAGGATGCCGCTCGGGTCGAGCGTCTGGTTCGGCGTGGTGCCGTTGGGGACCGCAGCCGTGCCGGCCGCGTTGGTGCCGATCAGGTTCCCCTGGATCACGACGTTCGCGGGCGGCACGGCACCGCAGCCGGTGATCGGCCCCTCGAACACCGACACGCCCTGGTACGCGTTGCCCGAGATCTGGTTGCCCGAGCCGGCGGCCGTGCCCCCGATCGTGAAGTTCGTCATGTCGAACACCGTGATGCCGTTGGCGGTGTTGGGCAGGGCCGCCGTGCCGGCGGCGTTCGTGCCGATGCGATTCGACTGGATCACGTTGTGGGCGGAGCCGTAGCACGCCGAACCGTTGGGCTGGGAGCCGATCGCGGCGCCCGTGTTGTTCGAGAGCAGATCGCCGTGCCCGGGCGCGCCGACCGTGTTGCCGACCGTGGTCTGCCGGAGCCGCACGCCGACGAAGTTCCCGCTGTTGACGCCGGTGAGCGTGCCGTCGGCGGCCGTTCCCACGTAGTCGTCCTCGATCGTGACGCCGCCGTGGGCCTGGACGGAGATGCCCTCGGTGAACCCGTTGAGCGCGAGGCCCTCCACGGTGGCCGAGCTGTCCAGCGTGAGGCCGAACACCCCGCTGTTCGAGGCGGGACCGCGGAGCTCGATGCAGGGATGGCCCAGGTCGGAGAAGCAGCTCGTCGTGGTCGGCCCCGGCTGCGTCGTTCCGTCGATGGTCGCGGCCCGGGTCACGTCGGGCAGGCTGGTGTTCTCCGCGATGACGGCCACGCCGGTCCCGATGGCGAACTTGATCTGGTTGGCGAACTTCGTGACCGTCGTGGCGTTCGACGCGTTGATGGCCTCTCTGAGCGTGCAGTCGCCGGCCGGCGGCTGCTGGCAGGCACCGTCGTCGTCGTCGGCGTTCGAGTTGACGGTGAACGTCCCGAACGTGAACGGGCGGCCCGCCCCGATCGTGAGGAGGCCGGCGAGGACCGTCATCGCCGCGAGCATCGCCAGCCGTCGCATGGACGCCACCCCCTCCGGTCGGTCGCCGGGAGAGCGTACGTTCGGCGCTCCCGGGCCACAAGACGCCATTCCCGTGTGTCGGAGCCGGCTCGCCCTGCGGCGTGACCGGGCCCCGGCTCGCCGCCGTATCGTTCCGGCCGATGACGAACCCCGCTCCCGAGCGGACGCGGCTGGCCGAGCTGCTCGCGGGCCTGTCGCTGGTCACCGACCTCGCCCGCGGCCACGCCCCGGAGGAGGCGGTCCGGGCGTGCGCGCTGGCGACCGGGCTCGCGCGGTCCATGTCGCTCGGCGACGGCGAGGTCCGCGACGTCTACTTCACGACGCTCCTGCGGTACGTGGGGTGCACGGCGACGTCGCACGAGTACGCACGCGCCCTCGGCGGCGACGACGTCGCCGTGCGGCGTGTGGCCGACATGCTCGACACCACGGATCCCCGCGAGGCGGCCACGCTGCTCCTGTCGCTCGGCCGGTCCGCCCCGACACCCCTCGCCCGGGCGCGGACGATCGCCTCGGCGGCCCCCCGGGCCAGGCGTGTGGCGGCGCAGGGGGCGCGGGCCGACTGCGAGGTGGCCGCGCAGATGGCCCGGCGGCTGGACCTCGACCCCGGCGTCGGGCGGGCACTCGGACACATCTTCGAACGGTGGGACGGCAGGGGCGGCCCGCGCCGCCTGCGGGGCGAACGCATCACGCTCGCGGCGCGGTGCTCGGCGGTGGCCTTCGCCGGGGTGATGTTCGCGGACGCCGGAGGGCCGGACGCCGCCGTCGAGGTGGTCCGCCGATGGTCCGGGCGCTCGCTCGACCCCGCGATGGCCGCCGCGTTCGCCGCCGAGGGCCCGGGGCTGCTGGCCGGGATCGACGAGGACCCGTGGACGGCGGTGCTCGGCTCGGAGCCCGCGCCGGTCCGGTTCGTCTCCGAGCGGGGCCTGGACGAGGCGGCGGCGGCGTTCGCCGATGCCGTGGACCTGAAGTCGACGTACCTGCTGGGCCACTCCGCAAAGGTGGCCGACCTCGCCCAGCGGGCGGCGGGGGCGATGGGCCTCGACGACGACCAGCGGCGCGCGCTGTGGCGGGCGGGCCTGCTCCACGACCTCGGGCGTGCCGGCGTCCCCACCGGCGTCTGGGACCGCCCGGGCCCGCTCACGGTGGCCGACTGGGAACAGGTCCGGCTGCACGCGTATCACACCGAACGGATCCTCGCGAGGACGCCCGCGCTGCAACCGGTCGCGCGGCTCGCCGGGATGCATCACGAACGCATCGACGCGAGCGGCTACCACCGGCAGGCGACCCCGGGCGAGCAGAGCTCGGCGGCCCGCATCCTCGCGGCCGCCGACGTGTGCGCCGCCCTCACCGAGGACCGGCCGCACCGGCCGGCCTTCGGGCTCGACCGGGCCGCGCGGATCCTGCAACAGGAACCCCTCGACCCCCCGGCGGTCGCAGCCGTGCTGGAGGCGGCGGGTCACGCGACCAGGGTGCGGGCCGCCTGGCCGGCCGGCCTCACCGACCGGGAGGTCGAGGTGCTGCGGGCCCTCGCCCGGGGCGCCTCGAAGCGTGAGGTGGCCCGGGCGCTGTTCATCTCGCCGTCGACCGCGCACACCCATGTCGTGCACATCTACGAGAAGCTCGGCGTCTCGACCCGCGCTGCGGCGGCGCTCTTCGCCATGGAGCACGGCCTGCTCCACGACTGATCGCCGCTCCGGTCGGCCCGAAGATCGACCGAACGATCGATGGGACGCGACTCGGCCCCTTCCTACGCTCGTCCTCGATCCGGGGGACGGTCCGCCGGACGGGACGAAGGAGGTCGGGATGGGCGAGCGGGCGGAACGGAATGCGCGGCTGCTGCGCGAGGGGTACGAGGCGTTCGGGAGCGGCGACCTGGCGAAGGTGCAGGAGATGTTCTCGCCGGACCTCGTGTGGCACACGCCGGACCGGCACGGTCGGCTCGGCGGGGACCACAAGGGGTGGGACGAGGTGGCGGAGTTCTTCATGAAGACCATGGAGTACTCCGAGGGGACGTTCCGGATCGAGATCCTCGACATCCTGGCGAGCGACGACCAGGCGGCCGGCTACGTGCACGTGACGGCGAACGCCCGTGGACGGATCCTCGACGAGTACCCGGTGCACCTGTTCCGGTACGACGACGACGGCGTCGTCCAGGAGGTCACGCAGTACCACCTGAACGCCGACGGGCCGAACGCGTTCTGGGCGGCATAGCCGCGGGGTGGGTTCCAGCCGGTCGGCGACCCGCGAGCACCGACCGGTACAGCTCGACGGTGCGGTCGGCCACGGCGCTCCACGTGAACTCCGCGAGGACGCGTCGGCGGCCGGCCACGCCCATGTCCGCCGCCCGCCGCGGATCGCCGAGCACGTCGTTGACGGCGGAGGCCAGGTCGGCCGAGAACCCGCCGGGATCGGCCGGCTCGCCGCCGGGCAGCAGTTCGACCGGCACGAGCAGGCCGGTCGTTCCGTCGTCGACGACCTCGGGGATCCCTCCCACCGCCGATGCCACGACCGCGGTCTCGCAGGCCATGGCCTCGAGGTTCACGATGCCGAGCGGTTCGTACACCGAGGGGCAGACGAACACCGTCGCGTGGGACAGGAATTGGATGACATCCTGCTTGGGGAGCATCCGGTCGATCCACACGATGCCGTCGCGTTCGGCGCCGGCGTCCTCGACGGCGGCGGCCATCTCCCGGCCGATCTCCGGCGTGTCGGGCGCGCCCGCGAGCAGCACGATCTGCGCCTCGGGGTCGATGGCCGGCGCGGCGCGCACGAGGTGGACGATCCCCTTCTGGCGCGTGATCCGGCCGACGAACACGACGGACGGCCGGCCGGGGTCGACGCCGTGCTCGACGAGCGCATCGGCCTCCTCGACCGGTTGGTACTCGTCCGCGTCGATGCCGTTGTGGATCACGTGGACCCGCTCGGCGCCGACCGCCGGGTAGCACCGGAGGACGTCGTCGCGCATCGCTCCGGAGACCGCGATCACCGCGTCGGCGGCCTCGATCGCCGTTCGCTCGCACCAGGACGAGAGCGCGTACCCGCCGGCGCCGAGCTGCTCGGCCTTCCAGGGCCGCAGCGGCTCCAGGCTGTGCGAGGTCATCACGTGCGGGACGCCGTGCGCGAGGCCGCTCAGGTGGCCGCCCATGTTCGCGTACCAGGTGTGGCTGTGGACGAGCTCGGCCCCGGTGTCCTCCGCGGCGACGGCGAGGTCGACGCCGAGCACGTCGAACGGCGGCGAACCGGCGAGCGCCGGCCACGGCTCGACCGCCCGGACGTCGATGCGCGGGTCCGGCGGACGCGGCGCACCGAAGCACCGGACGGCGACCTCGATGCGGTTCGACAGCTCGTTCGACAGGTATTCGACGTGGACGCCCGCGCCCCCGTACACCTCGGGCGGGTATTCGCGCGTGACGAGGGTGACCCGCACCTACGGCCCGCGCCGCCCGCCGCCGGTCGGGTTCCGGTGCTCGAAGTGGAACACGTCGGAGTTCAGCATCCAGTCGCGGCCGGACTCGGCCCGCCACATCTCCCAGA
Organism: Actinomycetota bacterium; assembly: GCA_036557505.1. GTDB lineage: Bacteria > Actinomycetota > UBA4738 > UBA4738 > JACQTL01 > DATBHM01. The sequence continues at coordinate 18,964 of DATBHM010000288.1, forward strand.
TCCACCTGGTCCACCCGACGTTCAGGTACAGCGAGACCGACGTCGCCCAGAGGATCGCCACCGTGCCCGACCCGAGCGTCGTCCGCGCGGCCCGGCGATGTTCCGGCGTCATCCGCTTCGTGATCCTCGCGGTCAGCCGCTCCGAGGTGAACAGCATCGGGGGATCGAGCAGGAAGCTGTCGTACGGGATCACCGGGCGGTCACCGCCCGGAGCATACGCGGGCGTCAGCCACATCGGCCGTCACCCGAAGGCGCCGGGATCGTCCCCGCAGGGCCTGCGCTCAGTCGTGCTGCTGCAGGAACTCCTCGACGGCGACCTTCGCCCGCTTCGCCTGCGGGAAGTCCGAGGGCGCGATCGGATCGAACACGAACGTCCCGCGGAGGTCGGTGTTCAGAAGGAGCCCCTTCGTCGTGGGGGGCGCCTCCTTCAGCCACGCCGTGTAGGCATCGACCGCGTCGGAGTCGCCGTTGCCCGCGATGAGCAGGATCGGCGCGCCCACCTTGTCGAGCGTGGCCTTGTCGATGTCGTAGCCCTCGGTGTCGTTCAGCCCGGACACCGAGACGATGCCGTCCATCTTCGTCCCCTGCGCCGCCGCCGAGAACGCCTCGGTCGCGCCGAGGTCGGCGCCGATCACCGAGACCGTCGTCCCGCCGTGTGCCCGCAGGAATGCCACCGCGCCCGCGACGTCCTTCCAGGCGTTCGCCCAGTCGATCTCGCCCGCCGAGCACCCGACGTTGGGATCCGGCGGGTAGCACACCCCTCGGACATCGAACGTCAGCACGTGGTAGCCGGCCCTCGACAGCGCCGTCGCGAGCGCCAGCCACTCGAACTGGGAGTACCGGTCGTTGCCGCTCGGCGCCAGCACGACACCGTGGGGCCCCGACCCGAACACCCGACCGGTCAGCTTGACCCCGTCGGTCGAGTCGAAGGACACCACCTTGGAGTGCTTGTTCCGGGGATCGAGGGGCAGCTGCGACTGCGTGGGGAAGGGCGAGGGTTCGACGCTCGGCGCCGAGGTCGGGCCCGTCGTCGGCGCCGGGGCGCTGGACGCGGGGGCGCTCGTGGAGCCCTCCGTGGGGGCCGTCGTCGGGTTCGACCCCCCGGTCGAGGATCCGCAGCCGGCCAGGGTGAGCCCGACTACAATCCCCATCGCGATCCGGCCCCGAGTCGTCGCTCGCATCGGCGAGGTATACGACGGGGGCGACGCCGAAGGATCGACGTTCCTAACTACTTCCTGGAATTTTCCGGTTTGACCACGCCGCCCTGCCTCCCGACTCCAGGCACCGCTGAAGGGACGACTTGATCGTTCGCTCAATCTGAGCGTATGCTCAAAGCGTTCGCTCAGATCGATCGAGGAGGATTCCAATGCGATCGGGGGCGCGTCGTGCGGTTGGAAAGCGTTCGGTGAGCGCCGCGTTCGGCGCCGGGTGGGCGTTGGTCGTGTCCGTGGCGCTGCTCGGATACGTGGTGGCGACGGGCATCACCGCCGGCGTGGTCATCCTCGTCCTTCCCCTGAGCGCGGTCGCGATCGGCTTCTTCGCTCCGCGATCGGCCCCGGCCCTCGCCGTCGCCGACGTGCTCCTCGCCTGGACGGTCGTGCTCCTGCTCCTCGGAGGTGAGGGGTTGCTGTACCTCCCCTCGTTGGTGGCATTCCTCGTCGCGACCGGCAAGGCGAGGCGAGCGGTGGAGTAGCGTGCGGCAGGTGGCCGAGCAGAAGGCGGACACGCGACAGCGGCTCATGAGCGCCGCCGTCGAGGTGCTGCGCGAGGAGGGGATCACCGGCGCCACCGCCCGCCGGATCGCCGCGCGGGCGGGAGTGAACCAGGCGCTGGTCTTCTACCATTTCGGGTCGGTGGCCAACCTGCTGCTGCAGTCGTTCCTGCGGACCTCCGACGGGCAGATCGCCAGGTACCGGGCGGCGGCGGAGGGCGTCGACTCGCTGCACGACCTCGTCGGCATCGCCCGCCGGCTCCACGACGAGGACCTCGAGTCCGGCGCCGTCACCGCCGTCACACAGGTGATGGCCGCCGCGCACGAGCCGGAGCTCAACGAGCAGCTCCTCGAGCGGTTCGACGGGTGGATCGGGGTCGTCGAGGAGGCACTCCGGCGTGCCACCGCCGGCTCCCCGCTCGGGGGGGCGCTGCCGGTCCGCCAGGCCGCCTACGCGATCGCGTCGATGTTCCTGGGGATCGAGATCATCACGCGGCTCGACCCGGAGCGGTCCGAGGCGCCGCAGCTGTTCGACATGATGGCGAACCTGGCGACGCTGGCCGAGCAGCTCGCGCCGGTGCTGGGCCCGCTGCTCGCGCCGGGCGCCGCCCCGGGGACGTCCGACGCCCATCGGGGATAGCCTTCCTCGATCAGCGGACGGCTCGAAGGAGCGGCCATGTTCACCATCAAACGACTGAACCACGCCGTGCTGTACGTGCGGAACGCCCGGCGCGCCGCGGACTTCTACCGGGAGACCCTGGGGTTCGACACCGTCGAGTCGATGGGCGACCGGGCGTTCTTCCTGCGGGCGAACGGCAGCGACAACCACCACGACCTCGGGCTGTTCGGGATCGGCGAGGGCGCGCCGCCCCCCGGCCACGGCGACCGCGTCGGGTTGTATCACCTCGCGTGGGAGGTGGCCGAGCTGACCGACCTGGTCGAGTGCCGGCACGCACTGGGCGAGGCCGGCGCGCTCACCGGCGAGTCCGATCACGGGAACTCCCTGTCGATCTACGCCGCCGACCCCGACGGCAACGAGTTCGAGGTGTTCTGGATGGTCCCGCGCGAGGAGTGGGAGACGCGCGGCTTCGGGACCCGACGGCTGGACCTCCAGGGCGAGCTCGAGCGTCGGGGGTTGGCCGGGGCGGACGCCTGACGCATGGACTTCGAGCTGTCCCCCAACGCGCGCGACCACCTCGAGCGCCTGCGGGAGTTCATGGACTCCCACGTGTACCCGGCCGAGCCCGTCTACGCGGAGCAGCGCCGTTCGCTGACGGCAGACGGCCGCCCCCACGAGCTCCCGCCGGTCGTCGAGGGACTCAAGAAGGAGGCCCGGTCCCGGGGGCTGTGGAACCTGTTCCTCCCCGAGTGCGAGGACCCCGAGCACGGGTTGTCCGTCCTGGACTACGCGCCGCTCGCCGAGGTCACCGGCCGCTCGCCGGAGATCGCGCCCGAGGCCATCAACTGCGCGGCGCCCGATACGGGCAACATGGAGGTGCTACACCAGTTCGGTTCCGGGGAGCAGCGGGCGGCCTGGCTTCGGCCGCTCCTCGACGGCGAGATCCGATCGTGCTTCGGCATGACCGAACCGGACGTCGCAAGCTCCGATGCGACCAACATCCGCACCCGCATCGAGCGTGACGGCGACGCCTACGTGATCAACG
>DATBHM010000289.1:0-18269 GCA_036557505.1 Actinomycetota bacterium
CGCCTTGGCGAACTTCACCGCGTTCTCGACTGCCTCGGCGCCCGCATTGAACAGCGCCACCTTGCGGTCGCCGCCGCCGCAGTACCGGGAGAGGCGCTCGGCGAGCTCGACGTAGCTCTCGTACGGGATCACCGAGAAGTCCGTGTGCGAGAACCTCGCGGCCTGGCGCTGCACGGCCTCGACCACCTTGGGGTGGGAGTAGCCGACGATGTGGCAGCCCAGCCCGCCCGAGAAGTCGAGCATGGTGTTGCCGTCAACATCGGTGAACGCCGCCCCCTGCGCCTCGGCGATGACGGCCGGCGCATGGAGGTCGAGCGCGTCGGGGACGACCCGCTCCTTGCGCTCCATGAGCGCACGCGAGCGCGGCCCCGGCAGCTCCGTCACGAGGTTGATGGTCGACACGACTGGACCTCCTTGCATTGCCCTTGCGCGTGGCCGCGGGGGACGAGCGTCAGGCACCCGGAGAACGAACCTGCCCGGGCGATACCCCGCCCGGGCAGGCTACACGTCGACACCGACCGCCCGCACCTGCCCGTCCGGACAGGCCCGGGCAGCGCGTCACAACAGATGGGTGGAGACGCCCGCGGGCTCCCCTTCGGCGGCCGGCTCGAACTGCTCGTCGACCGCCTGGGAGGCCTCCGCGCCCACCGGCACGGGGTTGACCTCGACGCCTGCCTCGGCCGCGACCGCCTCCGCTGCGTGCTCCTGGACGAACGCCTCCGTCCGCAGCGGCTTCTCCTTCAGCAGGAACGCCAGCACCAGCGCGAGCACCGCCAACGGGATCGTGGCGACGAACACGGCGTGCAGCGCGTGCGCGTACGCGACCTGCTGATTGCCGTGGGTGCTGATCAATTCGCTCCCGTAGCGCTGGACGAGGATCGACCCGTAGACCGCCACGCCGATGGTCCCGCCGATCGACCGCGAGAACTGCGTGGTGGCGGTCGCGGTGCCCATCTCCTCCCGCCGGGCGTCGTTCTGCACGGCGAGCGTGTAGGTCTGCATCATCAGGCCGATGCCGGCACCCAGCAGGACCATTGCCATGATGGTCTGGCCGGACGTGGCGTTCTCGGTGAGCCGCGACAGCAGCCAGAAGCCGACGAGCGACAGCGCGGAACCCAGGATCGGAAACACCTTGTACCGCCCCGTACGCGTCACGATCTGTCCGGCGAGGACCACCGCGAACACCACCGCCAACATCAGCGGGATCAGCACCACGCCTGCATTGGTCGCCGAGCCGTCGATGACGCGCTGCACGAACACCGGGATGTAGATGATCGTCCCGAACATCGCGGCGCCGATCACGAGGCTCGCGATGTTCGACACGGTGAAGATCTTGCTGCGGAACAGGTGCAGCGGCAGAACCGGTTCCGCCGCGCGGCGCTCCACGAACACGAACACCGTGAACAGGATGGCCGACGCGATGGACAGGCCGATGATGGTCGGCGAGGTCCAGCCGTAGGTCACGCCGCCCCAGGTCCCCACGAGCAGCAGGCAGACCACCGCGGCGGTGAGCACCGCCGCGCCCAGGTAGTCGATCTTGTGCTCGCGCCGCGTGAACGGCAGGTGCATGGTGGTCACGATCACGAACAGCGCCACGGCGCCGACGGGGATGTTCACGTAGAAGATCCACCGCCACGAGACGCTGTCGGTGAGCCATCCGCCCAGCAGCGGCCCGATCACCGACGACAGCCCGAACATCGCGCCGGTGAGGCCCTGATACCGGCCCCGTTCCCGTGGGGAGAACAGGTCGCCGATGACGATCATGGCGAGCGGGATGATGCCGCCGGCCCCCAGGCCCTGGATTCCCCGGAACACGATCAGCTGGGTCATGTTCTGAGACAGGCCCGACAGCGCCGAGCCCACCAGGAAGACCGAGATCGCGAAGATGAACAGGGTCCGGCGACCGATGAGGTCGGACAGCTTGCCGTACAGCGGCACCGTCACGGTCGACGTCAACAGGTACGCGGTGACCACCCACGAGAGGTGCTGCCCACCGTTGAGGTCGGCCACGATCGACGGCAGCGCCGTGGCCACGATGGTCTGGTCGAGCGCGGCGAGGAACAGGCCGAGCATGACCCCGCCGAACACGATGAAGATCTGACGTCGGTTCATGCCCGCACCTCCCCGGCCCCCGCGGTCTCGCGAATACGAAGCTCCTCCGCGACCCGGCCGAACAGCCGGACCAGCTCGGCGCGTTCGTCCTCGGGGAGCGTCACCAGGATCTCCTTGAGGAAGTCGCACCGGGCGCTGCGCATCCTCGCGAGGGTCGCACGGCCCTGCTTGGTCAGGCCGGCCGTGACCAGGCGCCGGTCGGTGGGCGAGGTCCCCCGCTCCACCAGGCCGGCCGCGGCGAGGCGGTCGACCAGACGGGTGGTCGAGCTCTCCGACAGCCCGATCCGCGCCGCGAGGTCGCTCATACGGCACTCGTGGTCGGCGAGGAGGTCGATCGCGGCCAGCTCGGCGTGCGACAGCTCGCCCTCCGGCCCGTGGTAGATCGACGAACGAAGCTTCTTGTTCAGCAGGAACCGGATGACCTCGGACCAGTGGGCCTCGAAGGACTCCGCCTGCTGCAGGAGCGCCGGTGTGTCCGCGCCCCGTTCGATGGTTGCAGCACGAGAAGTTTGCATCCCGCAAGTATTGCAGGTCGGAAGAACATCGTCAAACCTCGTCCGACACGTGCCTGACCGAGGGGCGACCTTGACATGTGAGTGAGCACTCACTCATAGTGAGTGAACGCTCACTCTCCGATTCGTGGGGCGGAAGGAGTTTCGTGATGGCGAGAACCTTGCAGGCGCAGCCCGGCGCCGCGACGACCGACGCGCCGGACCCGCGCCGCTGGTGGGTCCTCGTGGCGATGGTGTTCGGGCTGTTCATGCCCATGCTCGACAACCTGGTGGTCAACGTCGCGCTGCCGACGATCCAGACCAAGCTCTCGGCAGGCGTCTCGGGCCTGCAGTGGATCATCGACGCCTACACCCTGACGTTCGCGTCGTTCATGTTGACCGGCGGCGCGCTCGGCGACCTGTACGGCCGCAAGCGGTTCTTCCTGTCGGGCCTCGGGGTGTTCGTCCTGGGATCCCTCGCGTGCGGGCTCTCCCAGAACATCGAACAGCTGATCGCGTTCCGCGCGCTGCAGGGCCTCGGCGCGGCGATGCTGCTCCCGGGGACGCTCTCGATCATCACGGCGACGTTCACCGGCAAGGAACGCGGCGCCGCGATCGGCATCTGGGCGGCGATGTCCGGGTTGGCCATCGCGGTCGGGCCGCTGATCGGCGGGTTCCTCGTCGAGCACGTGTCCTGGCAGAGCATCTTCTTCATCAACGTGCCGATCGGCGTGATCGGGGCGATCCTGGCGTTCGTCGTCGTCCGCGAGTCGCGCGACCCGGCGAAGTCGCGGCGTCTCGACCCGCCGGGCCTCGTGACCGGGACCGCCGGGCTGTTCTTCCTGGTCTACGCCCTCATCGAGGGGAACGCCCGCGGGTGGACGGACGGCCTGATCCTCGCGGCGTTCGGCCTCGCGGCCGCCCTCCTGATCGCGTTCTTCGTGATCGAGTCGCGGCGCGAGTACCCGATGCTGCCGCTGGGGTTCTTCAAGATCCCGACGTTCGCGGCGTCGAACGTCGTGGCGGCGGCCGTGTTCTTCGCGCTGTTCGGGACGACGTTCTTCCTCTCGCTGTACCTGCAGAACGTGCAGGGGTACACCCCCGTCGGTGCGGGCATCCGGCTGTTCCCGTTCACCGTGATGATCCTGATCATCGCCCCGCTGGCCGGCCGGCTCTCGGACCGGTACGGCTCCAGGTGGTTCATGACGTTCGGGACGCTGACGCTGGCCGTCGGGCTGGCACTGATGACCCGGACGGAGCCGGACTCGGCGTACCTCACGGTCCTGCTCCCGGCCATGATCGTGATGGGCGCGGGGATGGCGATGACGATGTCGCCGATGACGGCGGCCGTGATGGCCAGCGTGCCAGTGCAGCGGGCGGGCGTCGCGTCCGCGGCGACGAACACCAGCCGCGAGCTCGGCGGCGTGTTCGGGATCGCGCTGCTCGGGGCCGTGGTCACGTCGGCGTTCAAGCGGGACTTCCTGGCGAAGCTGCTGGGGTTCGGCGTGCCGTCGTCGCAGGCACACGCGATCGTCGACAAGGCCGGGTCGTCGGGGGCCGCGTCCGGGCACGTCCCGCCCGGGGCGCCCGCGCAGGCGGTCGACGCCGTCAAGGACTCGTTCGTACACGCGATGCACGTCGGGCTGTGGATCGCGGTCGGCTTCGCGCTGCTCGCGTCGATCGTCTCGTTCGTGTTCGTGCGGAGCCACGTCGGGGAGGGTAAGGGTGCGGGAGGTCACTGAGCAGGCGACCGAGCCGGCGCGCTCCGGCACCACCCGCGACGAGATCGTCCGGGCGACGGGCGAGCTGATCGCGGAGGGCGGGTTCCTCGCGGCGACGACTCGTGCGATCGCCCTGCGGGCGCGGTGCGCGGAGGGGAGCATCTACCGCTACTTCCCCGACAAGCATGCCCTGCTGCACGCCGTGATGATCGACCGGTTCGAGTCGTTCTTCGTCATGCTCGAGGAGCTGCCCGGTGAGGCCGGCGCCGGCTCCATCGCAGCGCACCTCGGCGGGGTGGCCCTCGCCGCGCTCGAGTTCTACCGGGGGATCGCGCCGCTGGTGGGCGCCCAGCTCTCCGATCCCAGGCTGATGGCCGAGCAGCGCGCCGTATGGGAACGCGAGGGCGGAGGTCCCATGCGGGCGCTCCGCGCGGTGCGCGAGTACGTGGCCGCCGAACAGCGCCGCGGCCGCATCGACCCGGACGCCGAGCCCGACCTGATCGGCCGGGAGCTGCTGGGCACGTGCTTCGCGCACGCCATCCTGGAGTCCCTGGTCGGCGACGACGGGCGCGCCGTCGACCGGGAGGGGCGGACCATCGAGGACGAACGCTACGTTCGGCTGCTGGTGGAGACGATCCTGCGGGGCGCCGGTCTCCCACGGGCCGGGCGCGAGTGAGCGACGCGACGCTCCAACCCGTCCCCCCGTTCGACTTCGACCTGTCGTTGCGCTTCGCCGAGGGGTTCCGGCCGGGTTCGGGCGAGCAGGTGGTCGAGGGCGGCCGGCTGTGGAAGGCGTTCCGCGTGACCGGGACGACCGTGGCCACACGGGTCGAGTCGGTGGGAACCGTGGACCGGCCCCGGCTGACCGTCAGCATCGAAGCTCCGCCCGGGGCGAACCCCGCGGCCGCCGAGGCGGCCGTCGGACGTGTGGCCGCGTACCTGAGCATCGACGACGACCTGGGGCCGTTCCTCGCGACCGTCCGGGACGACCCGCCGATGGCCGCCCGGGCCCGCGACCTGCACGGCCTCCACCACGTGCGGTTCCCGAGCCCGTTCGAGGCGGCCTGCTGGTCGGTGCTCAGCCAGCGCCAGCCCATCCCGATGGCCCGCCGGGTCAAGGACGCGCTGACCGAGCGGTTCGGGGCGACCGTCGAGATGGACGGGCACCTCCTGAGCGCGTTCCCGCTGCCGGAGGACCTCGAGTCGGCCGGCGGGGCGGCGGTCGCCGAGGTCGTCCGGAATGCCAGGCGGGCCCGGTACGTGCAGGCGGTGGCCAGGGCCTTCATCGACGTGGACGAGGCGTTCCTGTTCGCGGCGCCGGTCGAGGAGGTCGAGCGGTGGCTGCTCGACATCGACGGGATCGGCGCGTGGTCGTCCGCGTTCGTCCTGTTCCGTGGGATCGGGCGGATGGAACGGATGCCGGTCACCGAGCCGTTCCTGCGGGCGGCGCGCCCCGTCTACGGACGGAACGCCACGGACGACGACATCCGGGCCGTCGCGGCGAGGTACGGCCCGTGGGCCGGCTACTGGGGCCTGTACCTCCGCGCCCCCATCTGAAACCGCCACGGGCCCCCTGCCCTTCCCCGTCCTCCACCGGTCACCGCCGGAGGCGCCGCCAGGCGTGGGCGGCGGCCTCGAAGGCGTCGAGCGGCACCATCAGGTCCTGCAGTGCGAACATCAGCGCGTCGAACGGCAGATCCTCCGGCGTCTCGAGCCGGAACCGCTCCGCCGCCGACACCGCGTCACGGAGCGCCCCGTCGCAGGCGGTCCACTCGGACTCGATCTGGGGACGGCGCCACGCCGGCATGGTGCCCTTGGCCTGCGCCAGGCCGTCCTCGTAGTCCGCCAGGGCGTCGGCCAGCGGCCGCCCCGGGGCGCGGGCGCTGGGCACGGCGGACACCAGCGCCTCCTTGGCCCGCTCGACGCGGGCGAGCGTCTCCTCGAACGCGACGTTGGCGTCCTCGAGCTCCGGGGGGATCCGTCGGCGTCGCAACATGGCGGCGGGCGATGGTACCGGCTGCGCCACCCCTCCGGCCCGGCACCTGCCGGAGCGGCGGAAACCGGCTTCGCGGCCCTCCCGTAGAATTCGCCCAATGTCCGACGTGATCTCCGTCCGCATCCCGGCAGACACCCCGCACGTGGCGCTGCTCCGTGCGGCCGCGTCCGCATTGGCTGCCCGGATGGACTTCCCCATCGACCGCATCACCGAGCTGCAGATCGTCGTCGACGAGGTGTGCTCACGGTTGATGGCCGTGAGCGAGTCCCCCTCCGCGATCACGATGGAGCTCCGGCCATCCGAGGGCGGGGTCGATCTCACGGCCCTGACGGAGGGCCCCCGCCGCACCGGCAGGGAGCTGCTCTCCGAGTGGTCGCGCGTCATCCTGGAGGCGATCGCGAAGGACATCCGGCCGGGGATGGAGGACGGCCGAACCTCGCTTGGGCTGCTCGTCCCCCGGGCGGGGGGGTGATCGCGACGGTTCGCAGGGGGGTGCCCGACCGGGACCACGTCAAGGAGCTGTTCGCGCAGTTCCGGGAGAACCAGGATCCCGAGGTCCGGCAGGAGCTCATCGAGGTGCACCTCGGCCTCGTCGAATACCTGGCCCGGCGGTTCGCCGGCCGGGGGGAGCCGCTCGAGGACCTCGTCCAGGTCGCGACCATCGGGCTCATCAAGGCCGTCGACCGGTTCGATCCGGACCGTGCGGTCGAGTTCTCCACGTACGCCACCCCCACGATCGTCGGCGAGCTCAAGCGGCACTTCCGAGACAAGGGATGGGCGGTGAGGGTTCCCCGGCGGCTCCAGGAGCTCAACCTCCAGCTCGGCGACATCACCGGGAAGCTCTCCCAGGAGCTCGGCCGGACGCCCACCGTGGCCGAGATGGCCCAGGCGGCCGGGACCACCGAGGACGAGGTCCTCGAGGGGCTCGAGTCGGCCCATGCGTACACGCTCACCTCGCTCGACGCGCCCACCGGCGACGAGGATCTCGCGCTCCGCGACCAGATCGGCTCGGAGGACGAGACGATCGAGCTGCTCGAATACAGGACCAGCCTGACCCCCCTGTTGGACGAGCTGCCTCCACGAGAGCGGACCATGCTCTACCTGCGGTTCTTCAAGGGGATGACCCAGAGCGAGATCGCCGAGAAGCTCGGGATCTCGCAGATGCACGTCTCGCGCCTGCTGGCGAAGACGCTCACGACGCTTCGCGAGGGCCTCGAGGGCTGAGGATCGGGGCTCAGTCCCCGGCCGGTCCCCCCGCCAGGAACTCCCTCCTCGCGGCCACGCCCACAGCGGGGTCGTTCGTGGCCACGGCGTCCACGCCCTGCGACAGCACCTGCACGAAGGGGTCGTGGTCGTCGATCACCCAGGTGCCCACGAGCATCCCGGCGTCGTGGACGTCGCGGACGAACTCCTCGCCTGCCGCGACGAGCGGGATGGCGTTCGGAAGCACCCACCGGTGTCCGGCCTCCCGCGCGTAGACCAACGCCGCCCGGGCGTCGATCGCGCCGAAGGTGAGGAATCCGGTGGCGATCGACGGTTCGAGCTCGAGGCAGCGTTCGATGGTCAGCCAGTTGAACGAGCTCAGCAGCACCGGGCCGGAGAACGCGCTCGCATGCAGCTCGCGCAGACACGCCTCCAGCACGGCCTCGGCGGGCGAGTCGAACGCCGGCTCACCGGGGATGTTCTTGATCTCGACGTTGATCCCGACGCGGCCGGACACGAGGTCGAGCACCTCTCGGAGCGTCGGGATCCGGCCGCCGTCCGCGAGCGACATCCCCTGCAGCTCCGCCAGCGAGAGCTCGTGGACGAATCCCTCGCCGTTCGCCACGCGGGAGACCTCCGGATCGTGGATCACGACGGGCGCGCCGTCCGAGGTCAGCCGGACGTCGAACTCCACCACGGGGGCCCCCACCGCGATGGCCGCGTCGAATGCCTCGAGCGTGTTCTCCGGAGACGTCGCGGATGCACCGCGGTGCGCCACGACCAGCGGCAGATGTTCGGGAGGGAAATCGAGGCTGACCATTGATTCCGCGAAGGAGGCGTCAGTATACTCGCGCCCTTGCCGCGCCCCGGTGGGGGAGCCGAGGGCCGTTGCGGTGGACAACCGGGGGGAAGCGCATGGACTGGGTCCACTATGCACGCTGCCGGGACGAGGATCCCGAGCTGTTCTTTCCCGTGGGGACGACCGGGCCCGCGGCACTGCAGGTCGATGCGGCCAAACTGGTCTGCGCCGAGTGCATCGTCAGGGGCGAATGCCTCGAGTGGGCGATGGCCACCGGTCAGGACGCCGGTGTCTGGGGCGGGCTGTCCGAGGACGAGCGCCGGGCCCTCCGGCGGGCCCGCCGGAGGAACCGCGCCCCGCATCTCATGCCCGCGGGCTGAGCGCCGCCCGGTTCCTCGTCCACCCGACGACGGCTAGACTCGGCGTCGTCCCCATTCGGCGCCCCCTGGACGGCGCACCGAACCGATGTCGACGCGCTCACTCCCCTTCGACGAGGCCCTCACCGAGGCCGAGGCCACCCGGAACCGCCTCCGGTTCCTCTTGGAGGCGAGCACCGTGCTGGGTTCGTCCCTCGAATTCGACGACAGCCTCCGGCGACTGGCCCGGCTGGTGGCGGCCACCATGGCCGACGTCTGCGTCGTCGACGTCGTCGAGCCCAACGGGACCCTGCGACGGGCGGCGGCCGCCCACACCGATCCCGACCGGCGGGGCCTGGTCGAGCGCCTCGTGGGGCCGGCCGTCGAGCCCGACCCCACGAGCCCGGTGGCCCGGGTCGTTGCCTCCGGCGAGCCGGTCGCGGTCCCCGCGCTCACCGAGGACGAGGCCCGCGCCCTGGGTGACGGGAGCGACATGGGGTTCCGCTCGTCACTCAGCCTGCCCCTGGCGGCCCGGGGGCGCATCCTGGGCGTCGCGACGCTGATCTCGACCAGGGACGAACGCCCCATCGGGCCGCTCGAGGTGGAGCTGGCCCTCGACCTGTCGCGGCGGGCCGCCCTCGCGGCCGACAACGCACGCCTGTATGGGGAGCGGACCCGGGTGGCGCGCGCCCTGCAGGCCAGCCTCCTCCCCCGTGAGCTGCCGGAGGTGCCCGGGTTCCAGGTGGCCGCCCGTTACCATGCGGCCGGCGAGGGGAACGAGGTCGGTGGAGACTTCTACGACCTGTTCGACACGGGCGACGGCGGGTGGGCGGTCGTCATCGGCGACGTGTGCGGCAAGGGGCCGGAGGCGGCCGCTGTGACGGGACAGGCCCGCTACACGGTCCGCGCGGCCGCCATGCGGCAGCGCCGGCCCAGCCGGATCCTCGACACCCTCAACGAGGCCCTTCGGGTCCAGCGGGACGACGCGCGGTTCTGCACGGTGAGCTTCGTCCGCATGAAGCTCACGACGGCCGGTGCGCGCCTCACGGTCGCGTGCGGGGGTCATCCCCCGCCGGTCATCCTCCGGACGGACGGCCGCGTCGACTCCGTGGGGAACCCCGGGACGCTGCTCGGCGTGTTTCCCGACCCGGAGCTCGACGACGTGCTGGCCGACCTCGGGCCAGGCGACGCGCTGATCATGTACACGGACGGCGTGATCGGAACGCCCTCGAAGGGCAAGGTCATGACCGAGGAGCGCGTCGCCGGCATGCTCGCTCCGCTCGGCGGCAGGAGCGCCACGGAGATCGCCGAGCTCCTGGAGCACGCCGTGCTGGAATTCCAGGGCGGGACGCTGCGCGACGACGTGGCCATCCTCGTGCTCCGGGCGGTCGGCTGAGCGTGAGCGGGTCGGGCGCCGACTGAAGACGCCTGCGTGCCGGCGCACGAACTTCCGGGGAATCGGCAGGAATACCCTCCGTACGCTTGGGAACCATTGCAGGGAGGATGCCCGAATGGACGCGATGGAACCCCCCGTGACCGAGCGCCCGATCGAACTGGACGTCCGCCTCCCGACCGGCGCGAGCGCGCCAGCGTCCGCCCGGGCCCTGGTGGGCGGGCTGCGCGAGCGGCTGGCCGACGACGTGCTCGAGGACCTCGTGCTCGCCGTGAGCGAGATCGTGACGAACTGCGTGCGGCACGCGGGGCTCGGACCGGACCAGGACATCAGCGTCTGCGTCCGGGCGACATCGGGCGGCGTCCGGCTCGAGGTGATCGACGGCGGCCGGGGGTTCGACCGGCCGGACGTCGTCGTGCGGGACCCGGCGCACCAGGGTGGGTGGGGGCTCTACATCGTGGACCGGATCGCCGACCGGTGGGGCGTGGTCCGCGAGTCCGGCACCCGGCTGTGGCTGGAGATCGACACCGGTCCGGATGGGCGGCGGTCCCTCACGGACGCCGACCTGTGGATCGACCCTGCGGCGTCCTGATCGCCCGGGACGGCGCGCCCGAGGCGCCACGACATGCAAAGGAGGAGGAAACCCATGCTGGCAGGCGTGCTGTCGTTCCTCGGATTGCTGATCATCATCGCCATCGCGGCGGTCGCCCTCGTGATCGGCCTGGTCGTGCGGGCGTTCCGGGGACCGCGACGGACCTGATCCGGTACGTTCGGCGATCACACCAGGCTGGACGGGCAGAGGTCGTTCACGGGACAGTCCGCGCACTTCGGCTTCTTCGCCTGGCAGATCTGCCGGCCGTGGTCGATCAGGACGTAGGTGAAGTCGAACCATCGGTCCCGCGGGATCAGCCTCATCAGGTCCTGTTCGACCTTGTCGGGGTCCTCCTGCGCGGTGAACCCCAACCGTTGGGCGACGCGCCGCACGTGCGTGTCGACCGCGATCCCGGCCACCACGCCATAGGCGTTGCCGAGCACGATGTTTCCGGTCTTCCTGGCGACGCCGGGGAGCTCGAGGATCTGTTCCATCGTGTCGGGGATCCGGCCGTCGAACTCCTCCACCAGCATCCGTGAGGCGCCCCGGATGGACTTCGTCTTGTTGTTGAAGAACCCGGTCGGGTGAATGTCCTCTGCAAGCTCCGACTCGGGCACCCTCAGGTAGTCCTCCGGCGTCCGGTACTTGTCGAACAGCCCGCCCGGGCCCTGGGTGACCATGTTCACCCGCTCGTCGGTGCACTGCGCGGACAGGATCGTCGCGACGAGCATCTCGAGCGGATTGGAGAACTTCAGCGCCACATGGGCGTCCGGGTAGGCCTCGGACAGGCGTTCGATGATCACCGGCGCGCGCTTGGAGATCGGGCTCTTGCGGGTGAGCGGCTTGGCGGGCGTGCCTGCGCCGGCCATGCCCTCAGCGGCCCTCGAAGTCCGGCTTGCGGCGCTCTCGGAACGCACGGATGCCCTCCTGGAGGTCGTCGCTGGCGAACGCCTGCGCGGCCATCATGTCGAAATCGAGTACTCGGTGCCCCTCGGCGAACCGGTCGACGCCGAGGTGCTCGAGCACCACCCGGATCCCGCGCTTCGATCCCTGCACCGAGAGCGGCGCGGCCTCGGCGATCGTCGACGCGAGGCGTCCGACGGTGGCGTCGAGCTCGGATGCGGGGACGGCCTGGTTCGCGAGGCCCCAGTCGGCAGCCTGCGCGCCCGTGACCGGGCGCCCGGTGAACAGGATCTCCCCGGCGCGCTTTGGGCCGACGGCCAGCACCAGGCGCTGGATGTTCTCGAAGTTGATCAGGATGCCCAGCCTCGCCGACGGGATGCCCAGCCTCGCGTCCTCGGCCACGACCGTGAGGTCGCACGCGATGGCGATCTGACACCCGGCTCCCAGCGCCGCCCCGTGCACCCTGGCGATCACCGGGACGGGGTGGGTCGAGATCGCGGTCAGCAGCTCCTCGAACGTCCGGCCGTACTCGAACTCCCCCGGCCCGTTCCGCAGGACCTCGAGCTCCGCGAAGTCGGCACCGGCGCAGAAGTCGGGCCCGTCGCCGGCGAGGACCACGACGCGCGTCTCGTGGTCGGCCGCCAGCCCGCCGAGGGCCTCGACGAGCTCCTCGATCATCTCCGTGCTGACGGCGTTGCGCTGGTCGGCCCGGGCCAGCGTCACGCGGGCCGCGGGCGCGCCGCGTTCGACCCGGATCAGCGGTGTCACGGTCGCCCGTTCATTCGACGACGGCGATGACGTCGCCCTCCTGGACGACGCCACCCTCCTGGACGCGGACTTCCTTCACGGTGCCGACGGCGGGCGACTCCACGGGGATCTCCATCTTCATGGACTCGAGGATGACGAGGGGGTCGCCCTCGGCGACGGCGTCGCCGGGGGCCACGACGACCTTCCAGACGTTGGCCACCATCTCGGCCTGGACGTCCACCTCACGCCACCTTCGAGCGGTCGGGACGGGCGGGGAGCGACAGCAGCTCGCGGGCCGTGGTGGGCTCCGCCACCTCCCGGCCCTGGAGCCGGACGATCATCGCGGCGGCATCGACCAGGTCGCCGTTGGACGAGGCCATCTGGCCGGACGGCAGGTAGAAGTTGTCCTCGAACCCGACGCGGACGTTCCCGCCGAGCGCAGCCGCTGCCCCGACCATCGTCCACTGCTCGCGGCTCACGGCGATCACGCCCCACGTGGAGCCGGTGGGAACCACGCTCGACATGTGCGCGAGGTTCCGCGCGGTGGCCGAGATGCCGCCGAGCACCCCGTGGATCAGCGAGAACTGCACCGGCGGCGTGATCACCCCCATGTCGATGAGCGGGGCGGCCGACTCGACGTGGCCGACGTCGAAGCACTCGCACTCGGGCTTCACGCCGGCGTCGTTCATCCGCTGGAGCAGGAACATGATGTCGTCGAAGTGGTTCTCGAACACGAAGTTGAAGACGAACCCCTTCCGCTTCGCGCTGTACTTCGCGTAGTTCATGGAGCCCATGTTCAGCGCACCGATCTCGGGCTTCAGGTCGGTGATGTGCGCGACGCGTTCGGCCATCGGCAGGCCGACCCAGCCTGTCGAGTAGTTGACGATGATGTCCGGCGTCTCGGCGAGGACCGCCTGGGTGATGGCCCGGTAGTGCTCGGGCTTCACGGTGGGGGTGCCGTCGGGCTCGCGGGCGTGGATGTGCACCATCGAGGCGCCGGCGTCGCGGGCCCGGCGGACCTCCTTCGCGTACTCCTCGGGCGTGTAGGGGATGCCTTCGCACTGCTGCTTGTTGGCCACCGCGCCGGAGACGGCGCAGGTGATGATGCAGGCGTCGGTCATGGCTCGCGGATCCCTCGCTCGAGTCCGGTGGCGCTCCGGGAGGGTACCGCACCGAGGCTCACCGTCGGCCGGAACGCCGGATCGACCGGATGGCGTCGAGCAGCTCGTCGTTCGGGGGGTTGTCGGCGACGTCGGTGTTCCGATGGGCGTAGCGGACGATGCCGCCCCGGTCGATCACGAACACCCCGGGCATCTGGCGGTAGTCGTCGCCGGAGAGCTTCGCGACCTCGACGTCTTTCGTGAGCAACGCCTTCGCGTATCGAAGGATCAATTGCGGCCCGAACAGCTGCCGGTTCGAGCCGCGGTCCAGTCCGTACGCCCGATAGGCGTCCTGCGACGGGTCGGACAGGCACTCGAACGGGACGTGGCGCTCGTCGCAGAACACCAGCGCGCGGGTGTGCGGGCCGAGCCCGATCAGGCTGATCGTCGCCCCGGCCTCCTCGAACCGCGCATGGTCGTCGCGCAACTGCACGACGTGCTCCTGGCAGAACGTTCAGCCGAAGTGGCAGAGGAACACGGCCACGAGGGGCTTCCGCCGCCACCGCGCCGCCAGCCGCACGTGCCGGCCGTTCCGGTTGGTCAGTGTGACGTCCGGGGCGGGATCGCCAACACGGGGTCGGTTCGCCATCGCGACCCCGAAGGATACGCGGTGCGTCAGCCGGCCCGTTCGAGCGCGCCCTCCGCCGGCGCGGTGGCCGCAAGGCGCCGCCGGGAGGGCATGCGCGTGACCACGAGGCCGGCGACGACCAGGAGGCCGCCGACGATCTGCTCGGGGTGGAGCGACTCGCCGAGGAAGATCACCGCCAGCACGGCGGCCACCACCGGGACGGCGAACCCGTACGGCGTCGTGCGGGCGATGCCCCGCTTGTGGATGGCCCAGTTCCACAGCGCGTACGCGAGGTACACCGGGCCGACGATCGCGTACAGCATGATCAGCCAGTCCGTCGCGTTGAGTGCCCCCCAGTCCTGGTGCACGGCCGCGGGGAGCCCGACCAGCGCCACCAGCCCGCCGCCCACGGCCAGGGTGTAGGCCATCAGCTCGCGGGGCGGGTAGCGCTTCGACAGCGGCTGGTTGATCACGCCGTAGGCGCCGAACGCGGCCGCCGCGCCGAGCGAGAGCAGGTCGCCCCACGTCGCCGTCCCGACCGCGTCCCACACCCGCAGGAAGACGACGACGCCGAGGAACGCCACCGCGATCCCCAGGAGCTGTCGCCGGGTGGGTCGTTCCCGCCCCAGCAGCCAGGCGAACACCACCGAGAACAGCGGATGGGTCGACACGAGGATGGCGCTCGCCACGGCGGTCGTCCGGTCGAGCCCGAGGATGAACAACAGCTGGTACGCGAAGTAGCCCGCCAGCCCCGAGGCCACGATCGTCGGGAGGTCGGCGCGTCGGGGGCGGACCCGCGACTTCGCGAACATGACGACGGCTAGCGCGATGACCACCGTGGCGGCGAACCGCACCGCCGTGAATGCGACGGGGTCGACGTTCCTCCACGCCACCTTGAACGTGGAGAACGTCAGGGCCCACATCAGCACCACGAACATGAGCGCGGCGTCGACCACGCCGTTCGATTCGCGAGTCCGGGGCTCCATGGTCATCTCCAAGACGAAACGTGCGGACGGCTATTCCCGTGAGACGGGCGGGGCCTCCGAGCGAGGGCGAGGCGCGAGGCCATTCTGCGACGATCCGCCGATGCGCGAGCGACTCCGCGCCGACCTGCTCGTCGCGATGAAGAGGAGGGATGCGGTGACCGTCTCGGCGCTCGGGTCCGCACTCGCCGCGATCGGCAACGCGGAGGCGGTCGACGCGCCGGCGCCCGCGTCATCGGGCAGCGCCGGTTCGCACGTCGCCGGATCGAGGCCCGGGGAGGGCGATCAGCCCGCGGGCGGTGCCCAGTCCGCCCGGCGGCCGAAGAACGCCAGATAGCGCACCTGCAGCGGCGCGTCGTCCGGGACCTCGACGTCCGGGCCGAGCGCGCCGGCGGCCCGGAGCTGGGCCTCCATCGGCAGATGCCCGTCCAGCGCCACCTGCATGCACTCCTCGTCGAGCTCGACCTCGACGCCGATCCCCTTCGCGAGGTCCCAGTTGTGCACGATGAGGTCGTTCATCCGCTCGAAGCAGTACTCGGTGGCCGGGGTCATCCCGCGCGAGAGCTGGACGAGGCGGTCGCCGGCGCGGTCGAACGCCTCGCTGGCCTCCTCGATGCCACGGAGCGTGATCCCCACGGGGTCCTCGCCGAGGACGTCCCCCTCGAGCGTCGGGGCGACCTCGGCGAGATCCCTGCCGTCGACCAGCGGCGCGATCCAGAGGTCGCTCCACGTGATGTGGTGCAGCAGCTCGCGAACGTCCCAGTCGGTGCAGGGCGTCGGGTCGTGCAGCCGCTCGTCGTGGACCTTCCGAACGGTGGCCGCGAGCGACTCCCCCGCCCTGCGGTGCAGCTCGTGCATCTCCGCCATCGCCTCGAACTCCTCGCCGTGGAACGGCCGACGCTACGACGGCCGCCCGGCCGCGACAACCGGCCCGTCGGGGTCATCGAGTGTCCCCGGCGGGTACATACGCGGTCATGCGTGCCCTGTGCATCGATGGCGCCGGCGGCTGGACCGAGCTGGACGACCTGGACCGCGCGGTCGGCGCTTGCGAGGACGAGGAGCGGTTCACCTGGCTCGAGGTCGACGTGCGCACCGGCCGGAAGGAGGCCCTCGAGGTCGCCACGCGGTTCGGACTCGACCCGCTTGCCGTCGAGGACGCCCTGTCCACGCGGCAGCGGCCGAAGCTCGAGACGTACGAACGGCACCGATTCCTCGTCGTCTACCAGTTGGACGAGGTGCAGGACCAGCTGGAGCCACGCCAGATCGCCGTGTTCGCCGCCGGCCGGTTCACCCTGCTGATCCACGACGGCGCCGATCGCCTGGTCGACGAGGCGAGCGGCCGCCTGCAGAGGGTGGAGCCGGAGGGGCTCGACGTCGAGCGCGCCCTGCACGCGCTGCTGGACTCCGTGGTCGACGACTACGAGCGCACGTCCGGCCGCCTGGACGTCGACGTGGAGGACCTCGAGGCCGAGGCCCTTCGGGCGTCGCGTCGCGGCATCAGGGAGCCGGCCAAACGGGCCGACGACCTCCCCAGCCAGCCCATGCTCTACGCGATCAAGCAGCAGGTCTCGATGCTCCGGCGGTACGCGCTGCCGCTGTCCGGGGTGGTGGAGGCCCTGCAGGCCGAGGAGGAAGACCGCCGGCGCCGGGCCGGCGACGACGACCGCACCGACCTGCTGTTCCGCGACGTCCACGACCACGTGATCCGATTGGGCGCACAGGTCCGGAACATCGACGACCTCGCATCGGCGGTCATCGACCTCGCACGCAGCCTCCAGGGCGACATGCTCAACGAGGTGAACAAGAAGCTCTCCGCGTGGGCGGCGATCATCGCCATCCCGACGCTCATCGCGAGCATCTACGGCACCAACTACCGGCTGTGGCCGCCGCCCGGCGCGAGCAGGTCGTGGGGGTTCCTGGGCGTGGTGCTGATCATGGTCGCGTCGGGAGGCGCCCTGTGGTTCTTCTTCAAACGGAAGCGCTGGATCTGAGGGTCATGCCATGCGTTCGACCCATTCGGCGCGCCACGCCGGCGCGTCGAGCGGCGGCCCGAAGTAGTCCGTCTGCCGCACGAACCTCCCGTCGCGGAACTCGAACACGCTGACCGCGTTCCACTCCGAGCCGTCGCCGTAGACGAGGAACGTCTCCGCGACCCACAGGTCGTCGCCGCCGGAGATCCGGCGGACGCGGGACCTCGGGAACGCGGGGTGGCCCTCGTTGATCGAGCGGGCGTTCTCCTTTCCGACGGTTCGCTCGCCCATCTGCGGCCACTCCTGAACGAAGTCGTCGTGGCGGAGGTCGCTCATCGCGCCGAAGTCCCGCCGGTTCACCGCCTCGAAGTACGCCTCGACCGCCCTCCGGTTCTGCTCCCCGCTCATGTCGAACCCCCGCCCATGCCGAGATCCGCTTCGAACGCGGATCCGGACGGGTGCTCGGACCATTCGCCACCCGTCAGAAGCGCCGCCCGGCCGGCGCCGATCACGCGCCAGCTCGTTCCGTCGCCCACGACGGCCGTGTCCTCGTCCACGGCGAGCAACCGGGAGTCGTCCGGGACGGACGCGATGATCGTCTGGCGGAGCCCGGGCACATACCGGTCGAGCGCATCCCAGTGGGGCCCGAAGTACGTCTTGGGGAACAGCCCCAGCCCCACCCGCCAGAAGTGCGCGCTGGTCGGGTCGTTCGACGTGCTGTCGGGCGCGACCTCGCCGAGGGCGGCGATCCCCGCGCTGCACCCGGCGTAGGTCAGGCCGCGATCGAGGCCGCGCAGGACGGCGTGCCAGAACGGGGTGTCGACGAGCGTGGTGGCCAGGTAGGCCGGGTTCCCGCCCGAGAAATACACGATCGCGGCGCCGTCGAGCTTTGCGACGAGCTCCGGCCGCATCGCGTCGTCGCGGTGCTTGAGCGCCACCACCTGGGCGGGGATGCCGGCGGCCTCGTAGTGGTCCAGGCCCATCCGCCCCCACCGGTCGAACACCCGGTCCCCCTCGGGCGCGCTCGCCGTCGGCAGGATCAGCACGCCCTCGCCCGTGGCGCCGTCCAGCATCCACGCGTCCACCTCGGAGGTCCACGGCAGGAACTCCCCGGACCCGAGCAGCGCGAAGGGGCTCATCGCAGTCCCTCCGGGCGGAGCTCCCGATCGAGCTTCGCCGCGATCTCGGCCGTCACCTCGACGACGGCATCCACGTCACGGGCCTCCGTTCGGAAATTCACCAGACACGACCGCAGCACGAACCGGCCCTCCACCA
>DATBHM010000290.1:0-6471 GCA_036557505.1 Actinomycetota bacterium
GTTCATGTCATCGATCAGCGACACGCGAGGTCGACGAACGTTGACCCGCCTCCAGGACATTCGACCGACGAGACCGAGTGATCGAGCTCGAACAGGTCGCGGCCCGGCATCGAATCTTCGAGATCCGGCAACATGCGACGCCGCGGGGCGGTGGACGGGTGAGCGGCCCCCCGGATCAGTCGGTTTCCGTCGCCCGCGCGTCGTCCGCGCCCTGACGGGCCCGCGCCGCGTCGTCCGCGCCCTGGCGGGCCCGGCGCGATCGTCGGTGGGCCGCGATGACCTCCGCACGCCGCTTCTTCGCCCGTTCGCCCTCACGGTCCCGGCGGGGGCCGATCGTCACCGTCCATCCCTCGGCGCGGAGGCGTTCGGCCTCGGCCTCCGCCCTGGTCGCGAGCAGGGTCCGGGTTCGGGTCTCCGTGGCGCGCCGGGCGGTGAGGGTCACGCTCTCGGTCACGAGCGGAACCCCCTCACGCGGGCAGCGCGTCGATCGACGCCTTCGAGAGCTTGGTGGTCCCGCTGTCGAGGCGGAGCCCGACCATGTTGACCGGCCCGGCCACCCACACTCCGTCGGTCAGGATCTCGACCTTGAGCCCCGTCTCCACGCTCTCGGTCACCCGCCAGATGGTCTTCCCGCGCCGGTAGACGCCGGCTGGCTCCCGGCGCTCCGAGCCCTCCGCCGACGACGACCCACCCGTCCCCGGATCATCGGTGCTGCGCGGGTTCTTCACTGGCCGACTCCTTCGCCCGCCGCCTCCGCCGGGGTCTCGTGGCACCGGCGGTCCCGCCCTGCACGGAGAGCCCGCCGCCACGAGCTCAGCGGCGGCGGGCTCCCGTTGTCGGATCGAACGAACCTAGCCGACGACGCGTACGTTGCTCGCCTGCGGGCCCTTCTGGCCCTGCGTCACGTCGAACTCGACCTTCTGGTTCTCCTCCAGGTTGCGGTACCCGTCGCCCTGGATCGCGCTGAAGTGCACGAAGACGTCGGGACCCTCCTCCTGGGTGATGAATCCGAACCCCTTCTCGGGGTTGAACCACTTCACCGTTCCGGTGGTCATGCTGCTTCCCTCCCTTCCTGGCCCTTCCGGACCTGAACGCTGTCCGGTCGGACCCCGGCCTGGAAGGCCGGGAGGGAAACTGCTCGAACTCGAAGCGGCTCGTGAAAAGACCAGCGAACCCGTGCGGTGCCCTCAGACCTAACTTTACAGGGATTGCGGCCGCCGGCCAGCAAAAACACCCAACGCGTCAGGGCAGGTGGATGACGAACACCCCGTTGCCGGTGGTTCCCGCGTACACCGTTCGGCCGGTCGCGGGATCGATCGCCATCGACACGACGGTGTGGTTGAACAACCCCGCGTCGAACTTCGCCCAGTGGCCGCCGGCGTCGGTCGACCGGAACACCCCGCCGCCCTGCGTCCCGACGTAGACGGTCGACGGGTGCACCGGATCGATCACCAGCGACGTGACCGGCGCGTTGATCCCCGTCTGCGAGAGGTGCCACGTCAGGCCGCCGTCCACCGACTTCACGACCTTGGGACCGAACCCTCCCGCGTACGCGATCAGCGGGTGCTGCGGGTTGAACGCGACCGAGCTCATCGCCCCCGCCTTCCGCAGGTGCCAGATCCCGCCGTCGTCCGTGCTCTGGAACACCCCGCCCGACGTCGCCGCGAGCGTGACGGGGTTCGCCTCGTTCGAGAACGCGATCCCGTGGACCTGTGACCCGATCGAGCCGGTCGGGTTC
The DNA here is from genome assembly GCA_036557505.1 of Actinomycetota bacterium. Lineage (GTDB taxonomy): Bacteria > Actinomycetota > UBA4738 > UBA4738 > JACQTL01 > DATBHM01. Next base: position 1,739 of record DATBHM010000290.1, read on the forward strand.
CAGGTGTCGCCGCCGTTCACCGACCGGCGGATCTCGTTGCCGGCGCCGGCGTCGATGTTCTGCATGTGCTGCGGCTCGACCGCCAGCCCCAGTGCGTAGCCGTGGTTGCCGTCGACGACGTGCCAGTGGGCGCCGCCGTCGACGGTCCGCTCCACGCCCTCGAAGAACGTCCCCGCGTACGCCCGCTGGGCGTCGCCGGGATCGAACGCGATCGACCCGGCGTCGACCGGGCCTTTCGGGTCCAGCGACCACGTCGCCCCACCGTCGGTGCTCTTGAACATGCCCCCGCCCGTCGCCGCGAAGAGCGTCGAGCCGGGGCCGGCCGCCATCGGGCCCAGCTGGGTGGCCACGAGGCCCGTGTTCGGGTGCTTCCAGGACACGACGCCGCCGTCGGATCGGAAGATCCCGCCCACGTCGTCACCGGCGACGACGATCTGCGTGGAGAGCATGTCGAGCGCGTCGATCCGATGGGCTCCGACCGGTGGGTACAGGGTCCACGTCGCTCCGCCGTCGGTGGAGCGCCACACGGTGTCGGTCCCCGCGTACATCACCTTCGGGCGACTGGGGGAGAAGGCCACCGCGCTCACGAACGTGATCGGCCTCTTCGTGGCCAGGTGCTTCCAGGTGCCGCCGCCGTCGACGGACTCGAACAGGCCGTCGTCCGTCGCGACGTAGATCCGCCGGGGGGTCGAGGGCGTGATCGCCACGTCGTTGGCCGTGATGCCGGGAACGTGCATGGGCTTCCACGTCGCGCCGCCGTTGGTGGTGACGTACGAGTCGTCCTCGCCCCCGACGTACGCCTTCCCCGGCGTGGTGGGGTCGACGGCGATCACGAGGGCGGACGAGGCGGTGGTTCCGCGCTTGTGCCACGTCTTCCCCCCGTCGATGCTGCGGAACGTCACGCCGTTGTCTCCGGCGAGATAGACGATGTTCGGGTTGGACGGGCTCGGGGCGACGGCGAGGAACTCGTCGGAACCGGGGTTCGCCCCGACCCATCTGTTCTTGACCGTGCGGAAGATGCGCGCCGGGGTCTCCGAGGCCGCGAACACGACGCCGCTGGAGCTCACCGCGACGTCCACGATGTCGTCCCCGCCCAGCCCGGCGTAGGCCCAGGAGCGGCCCCCGTTCACCGACCGGAAGACGCCGCCCTGACCGAGCGCCGCGTACACGACGTCGACCTGACCGACCTCGCTGGCGAGGTCGAGCACCTGCCCGCCGAGCGGCCCGTTGGCCTTCCATCGCGGCGTCGCCCTGGCCGCGGCGGCGCCGACCCCCGTTCCCGAGGCGGGAACCGCCAACGACACCGTGAAGACCGCGACGGCGGACACGACGAACCGACTGCGACGCATCTCGAACCTCCACCCCTCGACCGAACGCGCGGAGTGTATGTCGTCGCCTGGCCCGCGCACGGGAAGCAAGGGAGATTTCGGCCTGCCCGGCGACCACCCCCTGACCTGCCGAATCGACAGCGGCCCGGCGACCACTCACGCTGGGGAACCTGACCTCGGTATACCCAAAACTCGTCGACGTTGGGAGGCGACCGTGAACCACTCGTCACACGTCCGCTCACCCGCCGTGCTGATCTCGCTGCTGGCGCTCTTCGTCTCGCTGGGCGGGACGGCCGCCGCGGGGTTCGTCGTCACCAGCCACGACATCGCGAACGGGACGATCCTCAACGAGGACATCCACCGCGGCACCATCGAGAGCCAGAAGATCGCGCCGAACACGATCACCGGCGCGCAGATCGTCGAGGCGAGCCTCGGCCGCGTCCCCCATGCCGGGAGCGCGCTGCGGGCGCGCACCGCCGTGTGGGCCACGCACGCCACGACCGCACACGCCGCGCGCTCGGTGACGGTTGGCGGCGTGGACCAGGATGCGATCCAGGACGACGCCGTGAGCTCGGACGCGATCCAGGACCGGGCCGTGACGGGTCCGAAGATCGCCGACGGTTCGGTCCAGGCCGGCGAGCTCGGAACCGTGACGCAGGTGGGCACTCGCGACGTCCCCATCCCGCCCAAGGGGAACAAGTTCACCCATGTCATGTGTCCGCGCGGCACGCGGGTGCTGAGCGGCGGCGGGGGCGGGAGCAGCTTCCTGGTCTACGGGGTCGAGTCGTTCCGGTCCGGCAACGGCTGGCTGTGGGCGGCACACAACGCCTCCGCCCGCAAGCAGACCTTCTTCGCCACGGCGCTCTGCCTGGACGCCGCGACCGGCCCCCCCGCATCCGCGCACGGCGCGGTGCGGAGCGGCGCCCCGCCCGTCCCGCCGCGGCCGCCCGTCGGCTGATCGCGCCTACTGCCGGGCGGCCGCCTTCTTGAACTGACGGATCGACAGCGGCACGAAGATCAGCAGGATCAGCCCGATCCAGATCAGCGAGTAGAGCACCGGGTGCGCCAGCGGCCACACGGTCGGGGCCGGCACGTTCCCGGTGTTCCCGAACGCCTCCCGCACCGCCTGCGCCACCGACGAGACGGGGTTCCACTCCGCGAACACCCGCAGCGGCCCCGGCAGCAGCTCGGCCCGCACGAACGTGTACGCCACGAACGTGATCGGGAAGATGAACAGGAACGACGCGTTCTGCACGACCTCGACCGCGCGGACCCGCAGCCCGACCCACGCCATGATCCACGACACCGCGTAGGAGAACAGCAGCAGCAGGGCGAAGCCGCCGATCGCCGCCAGGGGGCCGTTGCGGATGTGCCACCCGACGATCAGCCCGGCGATCGCCATGACCGCCAGCGACAGCGCGTTGTAGGCGATGTCCGACCCCGTCCGCCCGACCAGCACGGCCGACCGCGCCATCGGCAGCGACCGGAACCGGTCGATCACGCCCTTGGTCATGTCGGTGGCGAGCCCCACGCCGGTGAACGTCGACCCGAAGATCACCGTCTGCGTGAAGATCCCGGCGATCAGGAACTCCCGGTAGCTCACCCCGGGGATGTGGATCGAGCTGCCGAACACCAGCCCGAAGAGCAGCACGAACATGATCGGCGAGGCCGTCGTCCACACCAGGATGTCCGGAACCCGCTTGATCGCGATGAGGTTCCGCTTGGCGACGACCGCCCCGTCGGCGAACACCCGGGCGGCGCTGATGGCTCTACCCTCCCACTCGGGGACCACGGATGGCCCTACGGTTCGGTCGTGACGTGCCCTGGGGGAAAGCTTTCGGCGCTTGTCCCGCGAGGACTGAGATGAGACGGCTTCCCCCTGGGCTCGTCGCGGAGGCCCGACGCCCACAAGGGTGTCGTCCCGCGAGGACTGGTCCATCAGCACGGCGCCTGGCCTCCATGCCCATCGGTCGACGAGGAGAGGAGGCGAGGTGCTCGGTGTAGGCATCGACTGGGCCGAGGACTCGAACCAGGTGGCCCTGGGTCGTCCCGGCGACGGGGTGATCGAGGAGTTCTCGATCGTCCACCGACCCGAGGCGGTGGCGCGGCTCATCGAGCGCATCGGTGAGTTGGAGCCGGACGCTGCCGAGGTCCGGGTGGCCATCGAGACCAAGCACGGCCATCTGGTGGAGGTCCTGGTGGAGGCGGGCTACGCCGTGGTCCCGGTGAACCCCGACCTCGTGGCCCGAAGGCGGGGTCCCGCCCGCAAGAAGGACGACGGCGAGGACTCCAGGATCCTGTGCCTGCTGGCCCTGGACCGCTTCGCCGTGCTCCGTCCGCTCATCCCCCATGGAGAGGCCGCCGCCGAGCTCCGGGTGCTCGCCCGGGACGACGAGCGGGCATCCAGGGACGAACGACGGCTGCTGAACCGGTTGCGGGCCGACCTCATCGCGGCGTTCCCCGAGGCTCTGGCCTACGGCGGGGAGGACCTCGGCGCCCCCACGTTCCTGCAGGTCCTGGCCATCTACCCAACGGCGGAGGCGGTCCGGGCGGCCACCGACGACGAGCTCGAGGCGCTGTTGCGCCGGGGAAAGCACGGCTGGCCCGACCGGGCCGTCCGCAAGCTCCGCGACGCCTTGGCCTCCTCGCAGTTCACACCCAAGCCCTACCTGGTCCGGGCCAAGGCGGACACGATCAGGCTGGGGGCCACCCAGCTCCTCGCCATCGGGGCCCAACGCCGGGCCTGGGAGCGGCGGATGGGCGAGCTGCTGGCCGATCTGCCCGCCACCGGAGGTGACGAGCAGGGGCAGGCGGTCCCTGACGGCGAGATCTACCTGAGCTTCGACGGCCTCGGTGCGCGTCTCGCCGCCAGGGTCGCCGGTGAGATCGGCGACCATCCGGAGCAGTTCTCCACGCCGAACTCGCTGCAATGCTACGGGGGCAAGGCCCCGGTCACGAGGCGCTCGGGCAAGAGCGAGTTCGTGGTGTCGTGCCGGCTCGCGTGCAACCGCCACCTGGCGAACGCCGTGCAGCAGTGGGCGTTCTGCTCGCTCCGCAGATCGGCCTGGGCCCGGGAGTTCTACGACGCCCAGCGGGCCCGGGGGAAGTCCCACCATGCGGCGCTCCGGGCCCTCGGCAACCGGTGGCTCGAGGTGCTGTGGCACTGCCTTCGCAAAGGCGTGAAGTACGACGAGACGATCCACATGGAGAACCGGCGCAGGGCTCTCGAGCCTCGTGCCGCGTGAGGAGGTTGACCTAGGGTGTCTCATCGCAGTCCCTCCGGGCGGAGCTCCCGATCGAGCTTCGCCGCGATCTCGGCCGTCACCTCGACGACGGCATCCACGTCACGGGCCTCCGTTCGGAAATTCACCAGACACGACCGCAGCACGAACCGGCCCTCCACCA
>DATBHM010000291.1:0-5236 GCA_036557505.1 Actinomycetota bacterium
GATGCCGATGTTCTGCGCGCCGGAAGCCGTTCCGAGGATCACGCTCAGCAGCCCGAACGTGAGCACCGCCTCCATCAACATCGCGTCGAAGGCGGAGTAGTTCGCCGCGGGGTAGTTCGATCCGAACGTCGACGACACGTGCACCACGCCCTGGAGGAACCACGCCGCCAGGGAGGCGCCGAGCAGCTGGGCGACGATGTACCCGGGAACCCGCCCCCACGGGAAGTCGCCGCGAAGCGAGAACCCGATGCTTACCGCGGGATTGAGATGAGCGCCCGACACCTTGCCCATGAACAGGATGATGGCGAAGACCATCAGGGCCGGCGCGACCACGGCGGCGTTCCGGTCGATCGTGTTGGGGAACGCGTGCCCCATCATCCCGCCGCCGGCCGCCACCAGGACGAGGAAGAACGTCCCGAGCACCTCGGAGAACAGCCGCCGCCATTCCTGCTTGGGGTCCTGGAAGTCCTCCAGCGGCCGGATGATGTCCTCCCGGACCCACGCCTCGACCCGCCCGAGCGTCCCCGAATCGCCCGCCTGTGCCATGTCGCCTCCCTCGCCAACCAAGGGCAGGGCCACACCGCAACGGAATCGGGACCGAATCACATCACCCACTCGGGATGGAATGCGATGCGCGCGCACACGCTCGAGGTGTGGAGACGGTGGGCGGTTGTGCCTTCCGCCGACGTCGTGGTCGGCACGGCGGGGAGGCATCGTCACGGGCCGGTGGAATGGTTCGCGGGCCCTGGGCTAGGGTGCGGGCGGGGAGGTTCCGCCATGGCCATGACACCGGACGAGATCATCGAGGCGAAGTCCCGTCTGTACGGCGGTCTGGACGGCGTTCTGGAGCCGGGCGAGCGCATCTTCGTCATCGTCAACGGGGCCTACCAACAGGCGGTGGTCGGCACCGACCGGCGGGTGTTCGTCTACAAGGCGGGCAACAAGACCGGGTCGATGTGGCGGCGCAAGCTCGCCTCGTGGTCGTACCCCGAGATCGCCGACATCGAGCTCCAGATCGGGGTGAAGAGCGGAGTCCTCACCGTCCACCCCCACGTCCTCGACCCGGCCATCGCCCGGTACGGCGCGGCCGGCAAGGGAAGCCCCCAGCAGTCGCCGAACGCCATCACGTTCGCCGGCAAGCCGGGGTCGATGGTGGTCGACCGGGTGGAGGCGCTCCGGGGCCTCGTCGCCGCCGCGAACGGCGCGCCCGCCGCAGCCGGAGCGGTTCCGGCCTCCGCCGCATCCGGCCGCGATTCCACCGAGGGGATCACCGACGAGATCCGCAAGCTCGGCCAACTCCGCGACGACGGCCTGCTGACCGAGGAGGAGTTCCAGGCCAAGAAGGCCGAGCTCCTCGAGCGGTTCTGAGCCATCCTGCCGTGTCCGGGCGCCGGCCAGGCACATTCCCTGCCGGCCGCCCTCAAGCGTCTTCGTCAAGCACCCGCTGGCGCCGGTCGATGAGACAAATCGGAACCAGATGGGTCAACAAACCGAGCAACCGAGGGGACAGCACCGCGAGGCCGCGCGCCTGGAGGCACTCGCGCGGGTCGCTGGCGCCGCCGCGCCCACCGGCGATCTCGAGGACGTGCTCGCGGCGATGGCGACCGGCGTGCAGGATGCCTTCGGCTTGGAGGCCGTCGTCAACCTCCAGGACTCCGAGGGGGAGCGATACACCGTCCGGGCGGCCACCTCCGGCCCCGCCGAGCTGCTGGGGACGTGGTCCCACGTCGCCTCCTGGGAACACCTGCTCGAGCCCAAACACGAGATCTACCGGGACGTGTTCTTCATCCCACACGACGCGGGGGTCCCGGACGACGCCCTCGGCGCCGTCCACACGCCGGTCCACGGATGGAGCGGCCCGGGCCACTGGCACCCCCTCGACATGTGCTTCGTGCTCATGCGGACGTCCTCCGGGCGGATCGTCGGGATCCTTTCCGTCGACTCGTCGGTCGACCAGGCGATCCCCGACGAGGCGACGTTCGAGCTCATCCGGCTGTTCGCGGTCGTTGGCGCCAATGCCATCGAGAACCACCTGCTGACGACCGAGATCGAAGCCGAACGCCGGATGCGGGAGCTCCGCGAGGAGCTCGAGGAGGAGGTGCTCCTCCGGCGCTCGCTCCTGGCCATCGGCGAGCGGCTCGGCGCGGCCTCGGCGAGCGGCGCCGGCGAGATCTTCCCGGCCCTGGTCGAGCGCGTCGCGACGGTCGTGCCCATCAAGTCGCTCACGGTGTGGTCGGTCGACGCTCCCAGCGAGGACATCCGGGCCGTCCACCACTCGGAGCCGGAGATCGCCGAGGCGGTGCTGTCGCACCGGTTCGACTTCGGCGCCGGTGCGACGGGGCAGGCCGTGTTCCTCGGCGAGACGGTGATCGCCAACGACGGCGAGGCGATCCAGGCCCGCGTCGACATCCCCGGCGAGCCGCCCCAGATCCACGAGCACGTCATGGCGGTCCCCGTCGTGGTGGAGGACCAGGTGAAGGTCGTGCTGACGCTCCGGCGAGCCGCCACCGAGGCCCCGTTCACGCCCGAGGACGCCCGGCGGGCCGAGCTCTTCGCACAACACGCGGCGTCGGCGTTCCTGTTGCAGGAGCTCGCCGAACACCGCCGCCGGCTGGCCGAGAAGGTGGACGAGCTCGAGGAGCTGAACCACCACAAGGACGCGTTCGTTGCCGGCGTCTCGCACGAGCTGCGGGCGCCGCTCACGGCCATCATCGGCAACGTCATGACCGTGGCCGGGCTGGGCGACATGCTCGGCGCGGAGGAACGGCGTGAGCTGCTGGTCGCGGCCGAGCGCCAGGCCAAGAGCCTGGGCGAGCTCCTGGAGAACCTCCTGGCCGAGTCGCGCCTGGCGGGCGACGATCCCCTGCTGAGCCCGGTGGCCGTGGACGTCCGGGCGTTCGTCGAGGAGGTGGCCGAGACCCTGCGGTTCCGGGCCCCCGGCCGGGTGGTGATCGCCCAGGTGGAGGGCAGGCCGGAGCTCGTCACGGACCGGACGCTGCTGTACCGGGTGCTGTTCAACCTCGGGGACAACGCCCTGAAGTACTCGGACGGCCCGGTCACGATCACGGCCGGCGAGAGCGGCCAGGGCGGCGTCCGGTTCGAGGTGCGGGACACCGGCATCGGGATCGCCCCCGACAAGGTGCCCCTGGTCTTCGAACAGTTCTCGCAGCTCGACCCGGCGGACCATCGGAAGGTCGGCGGCGTGGGCCTCGGCCTGCACCTGGTGCGCATGGCCGTCGAGGCGCTGTGCGGGGAGATCCACGTCGAGAGCCAGCTGGGCGCGGGGTCGACCTTCAGCCTGTGGCTCCCCACCTTCCCGCCGAGGCAGAGCGAGCCGGCGGACTGAGTTTTCCCTGCGCAATGGCCATGTTCTGGCTCGTGTCCCTTCCGCACTCGACGAGATTCCCGTACAACTAGGGTCATGCGAAGGGGGTCCCGTTCGCGCCTGCGTTCCGTCGGACGACTCTGGGTGGTCGTGCTGGTGCTGGCGTTGGCGTTCCCGCTCGTCACCGCGGAGCGGGCCAGCGACCTGGCGCCGCCCATCACCGTCAGGGTGGATGCGGCGTACCACTATCTGACGCCGGGGACGACGTTCGCGGCGATCGTCCGGCAGCTCCACCTCCGGGCACGCAACGGCGCGCTGCTCGACGTCGACGGCGGCGTGATCGATGCGGACAAGTTCCCGGGCGCGATCCTGCTGAACGGCGAGCCCGGCGTCCCCGCCGACGTGCTGCACGACGGCGACTCCATCCGCGTGGTGAACCGGAAGGACCAGACGGAACCCACGGTTCGCTCGGTGCAGGCCGTGCCCGACGGTATGCCGGCCAACCCGCAGTTCTACCTGGGGAGGACCCCGGGCGAGATGATCGTCGTGACCGGGAAGGTCTCCGGGAAGATCGTGTCCTCGAAGTTCCAGCCCACCGGGCCGACCCAGACGCCCAACGCGGTCGCGCTGACCTTCGACGACGGGCCGAGCCGCGTCTACACCCCCCAGATCCTGGCGATCCTCCAGCACTTCGGCGTCACGGCCACGTTCTTCACGATCGGGTTCGAGGTGGCGGAGTTTCCCGACATCGTCCAAGCCGAAGAACAAGCCGGCATGACGGTGGGCAACCACTCCTGGGACCACCCGCTACATCCGCCGTTCCGCGACCAACCGCCCGCCAAGATGCGGAGCGAGATGCAGAAGGCGATCGACGAGCTGCACAAGGTGGGCATCGATCCGTACCTGTTCCGGCCGCCGGGCGGGACGTACGGAACTGCAGAGCTGCAGATGGCCCAGGAGCTCGGGATGCGCGTGGTGCTGTGGTCGGTCGACCCTCAGGACTGGCGGAGCGACATCACGCCGAAGGAAATCGTCGACAATGTGCTGTCGAACGTCCACGCCGGCTCGATCGTGATCATGCACGACGGCGGAGGGTTCCAGGACGCCACGGTGAAGGCCCTGCCAAAGATCATCAGGGGCATCGAGGCCAAGGGCCTGTCGATCTCGCCCATCCTCCGGTAGTGGCCGGGCAGCGCGTCGGGGAGGTCGTCGAGGAGCTCCGCGCGATGTCCGACCCGTCGCAGCTGACCGCCATGGCCCGCTTCGGGATCCGGACCGACCGGGCGCTCGGCGGGATCGGGCTCCCGAGGCTGCGTGCGATTGGGAAGCGACTGGGGCCGGATCACGACCTTGCCCTCGGCCTGTGGCGGGCGGGAATCCACGAGGCGCGGTTGCTGGCGGTGTTCGTCGACGATCCTCACGAGGTCACGGTCGAACAGATGGATGCGTGGGCCGGCGACCTCGACTCGTGGGACGTGTGCGACACGTGCGCCACGAACCTGTTCGACCGAACGCCCCACGCGGTCGGCCGCCTCCACGCGTGGGCGGACGCGGAGTCGGAGTTCGTGAAGCGGGCGGCGTTCGCGATGATCGCTGGACTGGCGTTGCACGAGCGGCGCGCGAGTGACGCGTTCTTCGTTGCGTTCCTGCCGCTCGTCGAGCGCGAGGCGTGGGACGACCGCAACTATGTCCGCAAGGGCGTCAACTGGGCGCTGCGGCAGATCGGCAAGCGCAACCGCACCTTGAACGCCGAGGCGGTCGCCTGCGCCGAACGGGTGCTGGCCCAGGGAACCCGCAGCGCACGGTGGATCGCGAGGGACGCCATCCGCGAGCTGTCGTCCCCCGACATGACGGCGAGGCTGAATCGCGCCGAATCGCGCCGGGCACGTGCGCGGCGCTGACCCGTCTTCG
>DATBHM010000292.1:0-10512 GCA_036557505.1 Actinomycetota bacterium
GGGGGATGTGACTCCGTGGAACCTCCTGAAGACATCCGAGGGATGGGTCCTCCTCGACTGGGAGGACGCCCGGCACTCGGCGCCCCCCTTCTACGACGTCTTCCATCACCTCGTGCAGAGCCATGTCCTGCTCGGGACGCCGTCGCTCGGCTCGTTGGTTCGTCCCTGGACCGGCCCCGGGTGGATGCAGACCGCCATCCGTGCCTACTCCGACGGGGCCTCCATTCCCCTGTCCGCGTGGCGCTCGCACCTCGTCGAGTATCTTCGGACGAGCCAGGAGAGCCTCGATCCATCGCAGTCCGGGCACGCACGAGCCCTGCGCGATCGGCAATCGATCCTGCGATCGCTCACCTGAGGTGCCACGCGGTCCAGACCGTGGTCGGAGGATCGCCGCTCCGCAGCAGCCCCAGCTCCGTCGCCCGGCGGGCGGCGTCGGCCCGGGTCCGGCAGTCGAGCTTCGCCAGGATGTGCTGCACGTGCATCTCGACGGTGCGGTGGCTCACGAACAGCTCGCGGGCGATCTCGCGATTGGTCCTCCCCACCGCCACCAGCCGCACGACCTCGGTCTCCCGCCGGGTCAGCCCGGCCGTGGCGAGCTGCCGGGCGGCGCTCGGGCTGAGCCTCCGGTCCGCGCGCTCGCCGAGCGCGGCGAGGTCCTGCGCGATCCGGTCGGCGAACGGCCGGGCCTTCAGCCGGAGGGCCGTGCGGTGGGCCGTGACGAGGCGTTCGACCGCTTCCTCCCGTCGCCCTGTCGAGGCGAGCGCCGCCGCGCCCCGGCGTTCGGATTCCATTCGTTCGAACGGCACGTCGAGGGCGCGCAGGAGATCGAGCGCCTGCCCGAACTGCGCCGCCGCGGTCTCGCGGTCGCCCTCCAGCATCGCGGTCTCGCCGATGGCGTGCGAGAGGGCGGACAACGCCTCGGGCTGCGGCGAGTCGGACGCGATCCGGCCGAGCGCCGCGACACACGCGCCCGCGCCGTCGCCGTCCGACCGCTCCGCGAACAGCGTCGACGCCCAGCGCAGCGGGGAGATCGCGTAGTGGCGGTCCTCCGACCCGGCCCACCGCTCGAGGATCGCCCGGCAGGACTCGGCCGCCGAATCCGCCTCGCCGGCGAGCTTGGCGTGGAGCGCGAGTCCCCACCCGGAGAGCAGCTCCATGGCGGTGAGCTCGATGCGACGCGCCAGGGACGCTGACTCCAGCAACAGCGGCCGGGCCCGCCCGGCCTGCCCGCGCGCCGCGAGGATCGTCCCGAGCGTCCCGGTGGCGACCGACCGGGCGTGGGCAGACGCCTGCGCCGACCCGATCACGCGGCGGCAGACCGTGATGGCCCGTTCCCACTCGCCCGACTGCCGGAGCACCACGGTCAGGCAGGCCAGGCACAGCTGTTCCGGCTGGTCGAGCTCGTTCGCGGTGCAGAACCCCACGGCCGCGTCGTACGTCTCGCGCGCCGCCGGGTAGTCGCCCGCGTGCTCCAGCGAGTCGGCCAGCCGCTGGTAGATCTCGGCGGCGGGGCCGGTCAGATTGTGGCCGAGCGCGGTGGTCAGGGCGAAGCGGACGAGGTCGAGCGCCGGCGCTCCCTCCCCCATCCGGGCCCGGACGTTGCCCTCGAGCCCGAGGATCCTCGTCTCGAGGTCGACCCGGCCCGCGCGGCGTGCATCGGCCAGGCCCCGCTCGAGGACCTCGAGCGCCGGGCCGAATCGAGCGGCCGAGCGGAGGTGCGCACCCGACGCCAGCCGTTCCGCCGCCGCCTCGGCGTGCGCCCCGGCCGAGTCGAAGGCGCCGGCGGCCTCCTCGCGGACGGCAAGCGCATCCTCCCACCGGCCCTGCAGCTCGAGGGCGCCCGCCAGCTGCCGGCATGCCCCACCGAGTCGCATCGGGCTTCCCGACCGCCGCCAACCCACGGCCGCCTCGCGCCACGTGGCGATGGCCTCGCCCAGCTCGCCGGCGAGCTCCGCGCAGCCGGCCAGGTGCTCCAGAACCTCCAGGCGGCCGGCCGGGTCCGCGCCTTCGGGCCACAGGTCGAGGGCCCGCCGGTCGGCCCGCGCCGCGTCGCGGTGGGCGTGCACCGCGCGGAAACCCTCGGCCGCCGCCACGAACGAGCGGCGGGCCATCTCCTGCTCACGACCTCTCGCCCAGTGCTCCGCGACGACGGCCGGGGGTGCTCCCGCCGACTTGAGTCGCTCCGCCACGGAACGATGCAGCGCTGCCCGGTGGCTCCAGCCGATCTCGCCGTAGCAGGCGTCGCGGATCAACGCGTGCCGGAAGGCCATCCGACCGGCTCCGGCCTCGACGACGATCCCCGCCCGGAGCGGCTCGTCCGGCCACGCGTCCAGGCCGGCGACCTCCGCGGCCATCCCGGGGTCGAACATCTGACCGGCCACCGACGCCGACAGCACGGCCGACCACGCATCCCGCGGGAGCCCGGCCGCCCGGAGCAGGACCGCATCCCGGACGCTCTCCGGAACGGGGACGTCGCCGCTGCCCGCCAGCTCGAGGCCCGCCGGGCCGGCCTGCAACCGTCCGTCCAGCGACAGCGCCGCGGCGAGCTCCTCCACGAAGAACGGCACCCCGTCGGTCCGGTCGAACACGGTGGCGGCGAGCGACGGCGAGGGAGTCTCGCCCAGCCGTCGCCGCAGCAGCTCCTCGGTGGCGTCGGCGTCGAGCAGCTCGACGAGCATCTCCCGGAACCGTCCGGTCCGGCGGAGCTCCGATCGGGCCCGGCGGATCACGTGGCCCCTCGGCAGCTCGTCCGAGCGGTAGACGCCGAGGATCGCGACGGCGTCGTGCTCCAGCGACCGGGCCAGCGCGGGGAGGAGGTCGAGCGTCGCGATGTCGGCCCACTGGAGGTCGTCGAGGAGCACGACGATCGGCCGCTGCCGTGCCGACGACCCGAGGATCCCGCACAGCGCGTCGAACAGCCGCTCACGTCCCGTCGGCCCCTCCGGGGCGCCGAGCTCCGGGATCAGGGTCGACAGCGCGGACCGCGTCGGGTCGTCGAGCTCCGGATCGCGCGCCCGGCGGAGCTGCCGCACCACCGACACCACGGGGCCGTACGGAGAGGCGCCCTCCTCCACACCGACCCCCTCGAGGACGTCGGCATCGGCGTCCCGGAGGGCCGCGCGGACCAGCGCGGTCTTCCCCGCACCGGCCTCGCCGGACACGAACATCGCCGAGGACCGCCCGGCGAGCGCCTCGGCCAGCCAGTCCCTCAGCTGCCCGAGCGCGTGCCCCCTCCCGACGAGGTCGTCGCCCATCCCGGAACGAAGGCTACGGTGGCGCGCGCCGGGGGTCGATCCCCGACCGGCGCGGTCCGTTCCCGATCAGCCCGCGAACGCGACCGTCCGGGCGCCGGCCAGGACCTCCTCGACCACCTTCGCGGCGCCCACGATCGCGGCGCCCTTCTCCAGGCGGTCCTCACCGATCCCCCGCGGCTTGGTGCAGGCCCCGCACAGCCAGACGTTCCCGCCGTTCTCGACGAACTCGCGGTACAGGTCGGCCAGCGGGGGGAGGCCGGGCTGGGCGATCCCGTCGGCGCCGCCCCCGGTCCCGATCCAGACCGCGTCGATCGTGCACAGCACGACGGCGTCCTGGCCGGCGGTCGCCGCGACGTTCGCGGCCACGAACGGCAGCGTGGCCCGCTCGGGGTCGTCCGCGCCGTGGGTGCAGTTGAAGATCAACAGCTCGCTCATCGTCCTCGCTCCACTCTGATCACGAGGCCTCCCGAACCGGAGTCCTCCTTTGAACGCACCGAGTGACCCATCATCCGGGCGAGCGGCGGCAGGTCGGCCCCGGCCGCCGGATCCGAGGTCCGGACGACCAGCTCGTGGCCCACCGGGATCGCCGCGATCCGCCGCCGGAACTCCCCCGCCAGGCCGTCCGCACAGCCCAGGGAACCGGCGTCGAACTCGTGCGTCATCGGTGTGCCTTCCCGATCGGGGACCGGCCGGAACCCCGAGCACAGCACGTCCAGCACGGCGATGCGCCCATCGTCGCCGACCGTGACGAAGGCCTGCTGCTCCGCGACGAACCACTCGCCGAGCTCGCGGAGCCGGATGCGGTACCGGACGGCCATGCGGCCGGGAAGCGCCTCGATTCCGGAATCGAGGACCTCCGAGGCGTCGACGTCGCCGAACCACTCCCGGAACCTCGCCGCGATCGGCCCGGGTCCATGGTCCTCACCCGGACCCGACGGGATGAGGTACCGGAGGCGGCCCTCGGGCGCGGCCAGCGCCGCGATCCCGGCGAAGTCCCGGGCGAGCACCGCTCCGAGGAACCTGCCGGCCACGTCGGTGGCGTCCATGGAGGGAGTGTGGCCGGCGCCCGAGCGCCGGAGCATCCGTTGAACCACGGTATTTCCGACCAGGGGAACGCGGGGTCGTCGCCCGTGCACCGGCCCGGCGACGCGGAATCCCGCGCGTCACCGGCGTGTTGCATGCTGGCGGGATGGAACAGCGAACGGTGATCCGGACCTACCTCGTCCTGACCGGGCTGTTCACGCTGTCCGCGTCGCTCATCTGGGGCATCAACACGCTGTTCCTGTTGCACGCCGGGCTCTCGATCTTCGAGGTGTTCGTGGCGAACGCGGCGTTCACCGCGGCGATGGCGCTGCTGGAGATCCCCACCGGCGTCGTCGCGGACACGCTGGGACGGCGGGTGTCGTTCCTGCTGTCGGAGGCCACGATCGCGGTAGGAACACTCGCGTACGTCGGCGTCGCGGCGATTCACGGTGGGCTGGCGCTGTTCTGCCTGGCCGGCGTGATCCTGGGGCTCGGCTACACGTTCTACTCGGGCGCCGTGGAGGCCTGGCTGGTCGACGCGCTGCAGGCCACCGGCTACACGAAGGAGCTCGACGGGGTGTTCGCCCGGGGGTCCACCGTGTCGAGCTTCGCGATGATCGCCGGGACCGTCCTCGGCGGGGTCCTCGGCCAGCTCAACCTCTCCGTGCCCTACCTGGCCCGCACGGCGCTGGTGGCCATCGCGTTCGTCGTCGGGTACCGGACGATGTTCGATATCGGGTTCGTGCCACGAGCGCTCCACGTGCGGGGGGTCGCCGGCGAGATGGGCAAGGTGGCCCGGGCCGGGATGACCTACGGGTGGCACAAGCCGGCGGTTCGTCTGCTGGTGCTCGAGTCGTTCGTCTCCTACGGGTTCTTCTCGTGGGCCTGGTACGCGTGGCAGCCGTATTTCCTCCAGCTGTACGGAAGGAACGCCATCTGGCTGTCCGGCCTCATCGCGTCGTTGTTCGCGCTGGCCGGCATCGCCGGCAACCAGCTGGTGCGGCGGTTCGCCACACCCGGACGGCGCCGGACCACCATCCTGCTGTGGACCGCGGCGATCTCGAGCGCGACCATGGTGGCCACCGGCGCGTTCCGGACGTTCTGGATCGCGGTGCCGGTGTTCCTGCTGGGGGCGGTGTCCGGCGGGCTCTCCGGGCCGGTCCGACAGACGTACCTCCACCGGTCGATCCCGACCTCCGAACGCGCCACCCTCGTGTCGTTCGACTCGCTGGTCGGGAGCCTGGGGAGCGTCGGCGGCCAGACCGGGCTGGGGTGGCTGTCCCAGGAGCGCTCGGTCCCGGCGGGCTTCGTCGTGGGCGGGCTGTTCACGCTCCTCACGCTCCCCATCTTCGGGCGGCTCCGGAGCCTACACGAGCCCGCCGACCGCATCGAGTCCGACACGCCGGACGCCGAGGCCGCGGAGGAGACGATGCCACCCGCGCCGCTCGCGTCGGACGAGCAGCCGGCCCAGCGCTGACCCTGCCGCCGCCCACCCGCACGGTGAATCCCGCGCGTGCGAGCATGGACGCATGCGAAGCGCCCTGGCCCTGCTCGCGGCCGTCTCGATCGCGTCCTTCGCCGCGTGCTCGTCCGAACCGGCCGGCGGCCCACCCGCTGCGGGAGCCGCGGTCGCGCGGATCACCACGAGCGGGGGCCCCGTGAAGCTGCGCGTCGCCATCGCCGACACCGAGGCCGCCCGGGAACGCGGCCTGCAGGGCGTGACCGACCTGGCGGCGGACGGCGGGATGGCGTTCCTCTTCGACTCGCCCACGCGGACGGGGTTCTGGATGAAGGACACGCCGACACCGCTGTCGATCGCGTTCTGGGGCCCCGACGGCCGCATCGTCGCGATGCGGAACATGGCCCCCTGCCCGGCCGACCCGTGCCCCACGTACCGGTCCGCCGCACCGTTCGTCGGGGCGCTCGAGGCGAACCGGGGGTTCTTCGCCGGGCACGGGGTGCGGGTGGGAGACCGGGTTGCCATCGTCCGCTGAGGACTGCCTGCTCTGCCGCGCGGAGCAGATCACGCCGTGGCACTTCGAGGACGAGGAGTGCTGGGTGGCGGACTGCATGGTGTGCGCGACCCCGATGATCGTGTGGCGGACGCACGGACTGCCGGACGCCGCTCTCGAACGCGCCCTCCTCGACCGGCTGGGCGCGGTGGCGGCGGAGCGGTACCCGGACGGGTACTGGATCGACGGCGAACGGCGCCGGATCCCCGACCACTGGCACGCCCACGCCCGGCCGGAGGGCGGATTCTTCGATCCGGCCAGCGAGCTGTACGGCCGCTGGGGCTAGTCCAGCTCAGACCTCTCGGAGGTCGACCCGTTCGTCCCGGAGCACCCCGGGGGATACCTTGCGTCCGATCGCGGGCATCGCCCGCCGGAGCTCCTGGTTGCGGTTCATCGACACGACCGAGCGCACCACGCCGCCCTCGCAGAAGAACCCCAGGAAGCTGCGGTCGTCGACGGAGCCACGCACCTCGAACGCGTCCCACGTCCGGTGCCACCCGGCGTACTGGACGTGCTGGTCGTACTGGTCCGACCAGAACCACGGCACCTCGGCGAAGGGCTCGCCGGCGTCCACGGCGGCCTGCCCGGCCGCCCGTCCGTGCCGAACCGCGTGCTGGAAGTGCTCGATGCGGACGTGCGGGCCCACGCCGCCCAGCGGGAATGACGCCACGTCACCGGCGGCGAACACGTTGGGCGCGCTCGTCCGGCATCGCGCGTCGACGGTGACCCCGTCGCCCACCTCGAGGCCGGCCTCGCGGGCGAGCTCGTCGCTCGGCACCACGCCGACGCCGACGACCGCGAGGTCGCACTCGACCCGCCGGCCGTCGTCGGTGCGGGCGGCCTCGAGCGCGCCGGCCGCTCCCTCGAACGCGACGAATCGGGTTCTGGGCATGAGCCGCACGCCGTGCTCCTCGTGCACGCGGGCCAGCGCCCGGCCCACGTCGGGGCCCAGCACCCGGTCGAGCGGCGCGTCGCCCGTCAGCAGCGCGGTCACCTCGACGCCCAGCGAACGCAGCGACGCTGCGACCTCGGACCCGACGAAACCCATCCCGACGATGGCCGCGCGACGCCCGGGCTGCGCGGCCGCCCGCAGGCGCCGGCAATCGTCCACGGTCCGGAGGTCGAACACGCCGTCGAGGTCCAGGCCCGGCGCGTCCGGGCGGCGGTTCCGGGATCCGGTGGCGATCACCACCCGGTCGAACGGCAGGACGACGCCGTCATCGAACGTCGCCTCGCCGCCGGCCGCGTCGATGCCCGTGACCCGGGAGCCCGTGCGGACGTCCACGCCGCGCTCCTCCCAGGTCGGAGGCGGTCGGAGGTCGAGGCGTTCCGGCGGCAGCTCCCCCCGGAGGAACGCCTTCGACAGCGGGGGGCGCTCGTACGGGAGGTGGGGCTCCGCGCCGGCCAGTACCACCTCGCCATCGAAGCCGGCGTCGCGTACCGCCAGGGCCGCCCCACCGCCGGCCACGCCCGCACCGACGACGAGGATGCGCCTGGGCGCCCCGCCGGCCGTCACGCCCGGCGGGCGGACGGCCGCGCGCCCGAACCGATGCGGGTCACGCGGGTTCGAGGTCCTTCGTGGCCGGGCCGTGGATCACGTGACCGTCGAGGTCGTACCGGGAGCCGTGGCACGGGCAGTCCCAGGTCAGCTCGGCCTCGTTCCAGTCGACGGTGCACCCCATGTGCGTGCACCGTGGCGAGGAGGCGTGCAGGACGCCCGCCTCGTCGAGGTACGCCGCCACCGGGCGGCCTCCGGCCAGCACCACGCCGCCGGACCCGGGCCGGAGGTCCTCGACGGAACGCCCGACCGTCCGGACGATCAGGACGTCGGCGGGCGCCGTGTGGCTGACGACGTTCGGGACGCTCGTCAGGAGCACGCGCCGGGCGCCGGTCATGCCCTTGTTCCCCACGACCACGAGGTCGGCATCGTTGTCCTTGGCCACCTTCACCAGGACCTTGGCCGGCTCGCCGTGCTCGACGACCACCGGGTTGACCTTGGTGCGGCCGATGCGGCCCTTCGCCGCCTCCTCGAGCGTGATGGCGCCCACGATGGAATCGCCCACGTAGACCACCGAGACCTGGCAGCGGACCATCATGGCGAGCTCGAAGGCCTTCGACGTCGCCTCGGTCGCCGTCGGGGAGCCGTCGGTCCCGATCACCATGTGCGTGTAGAGGCCCTCGGCCCGGCCGGTGACGGGTTGGTTCTGATGGGTGGTGCGCACGATGAGCACGTCGCACGCCGCCTGGTGCGCGATCTTGTCCGGGATGGCCCCGAGGCCGATCCGCCGGGCCTTCCCCATCCCCTTGTTGCCCACGACGATGAGGTCGGCGCGGTGGCGCTTGGCCGCGTCGAGGACGATGGCCGCGCCGTCGCCGATGTGGTGCTCGCCGGTCACGGTCGGCTTGCCGTCGGACACGGCCTCGATCGCCTTCGCGAGGACGGCCTCGGCACGGTCGGCGTCGAGCTCCGGCGGCTGCCACCCCATCACCAGACGGAGGTCGGCGCCGGTTCGCGCGGCGAGACGTGCCGCGACCGACACGGCAACGGCCGCCGTCTTCGAGCCGTCCGTTCCGGCCAGGATCCTGCGATAGCCCATGTGTCAGCTCCCCGATGCGCCTGATGTCGCGGACGCGGACCCGCCGGAGGAGGGCGTCCCGGTCGAGGCCCCGCCCGATTCCACCTTGAAGGTTCCGTTCATGAACGTGTGCACGTCGCACTGGAACTTGTAGGTGCCCGCGGGGAGCGCCGGGACCGAATACGTCTCCGTCTTCGGTCCCCCGAAGATGGCCCCGCGGAACAGGTTGGTCGACCCGTCGTAGATCGCCACGTTGTGCTGGTCAGGATCCTGGTTGTCGAACACGATCGTGAACGGCGTATCCGCCGGCGCGGCGAGGCAGTCGGTGTCGAACTTCAGCCCCGACGCCTGGACGTGGATGGTCGTCGCAGGCGCACACCCGGACGGAGGCGGCGGCGCCGCGCCCGAGCCGCCCAGCCCGAACGTGGGCTTCATCACCATCATGTACAGGATCAGCCCGAGGGCCACGAACCCGATCCCGGCCACGGAGCCCGACCGGTTGTCCTTCAGCACCTCGTCGAACTGCTCGGGCGTGACGGCCTCGCTCCCGCCCTCCATGGCCCGGGCGACGAACCCCACCCGCCGGTAGTACGGCGTGGCCATCGAGGTCATGGCGATCGACGCCAGGACCAACACGCCGACCGAGACCCAGATCCAGGCCTGGCCCCACAGGTGCCCGGCGGCGACGGCCGCGAACCCTCCCACCAGGAGCACCACGAGCCCGACGTAGAACCCCCTGACCGACGTTCCCGACAGCTCGAGGAGGGTGGCCACCTTCGCGGGCTGGCGTTCCTTGCGGAGCCGGAACAGCACGCCGACCGAGACCCCGTGGGCCAGCAGGAAGGTGAACACCCCGACGAGGTGCAGCAGGACCCACCACTTGTACATGGAAGCTTGGAACTCCCCCTACCCTCGTCCGCGGCCGCGGCACGCCGCCGTGCTCGAAGGATGTTCCCAGAAAACCGTCAACGGGCCGTCACGTGCGGGAAGCCCGCCCCGGTCGCGACGGGGGCCTCGGGTGCCGGCAGCCCCGGCGGCGGGGCACAGGCGGTTCCGGCCTTGTAGAAGTGGTCGGGACCGGGGAGCCCCGGGCCGGTGATCCGCGGCCGGTTCGCACCGCCGCCGCCGGGGTAGGCCGTGTCGAACCACTGGTGGAAGAACCTCGTCAGCTTGTCCTGGCAGCCCGCGCTCTGGTTCGGCAGCCGGTGGTGGAACACCGCCTCGAGCTGCGCCTCGGTGATCGACCCTCCGCCGTACATCCGCTGGATGTCGTGCATGGCCTTGATCCACAGGTCGTGCGCCGGATGGGCCGCACGAGCGCCCAGGATCTGCCGGAGCGCGACGTACGCGGCGGCCGGCCGGACATACGTGTTCGCCCCGCCGAACAGCGAACCGACGGTCGGGTTGGACGGCGCGACCTTCCAGAACCCGTCTCCGGCCGCGTAGACCTCCCCGAACACGTGGACCAGGGTCTGGTCGAACGCCCGGTCGCCGGCGGGCGTCCCCGGACCGCCGGCCTTCCGCTGCGCGAAGCGCGCCTCGAACAGGATCTCGGCGACGGTCGCCCAGCCCTCCTTCCAGAACGTGTCGCGGAACTGGTCCTCGGAGACGTTGTCCCCGAACCACTGGTGCATGTTCTCGTGGTAC
>DATBHM010000293.1:0-18559 GCA_036557505.1 Actinomycetota bacterium
CACGAACGCCAGGACGGCTCCGGCTACTTTCGGGGGAGTCGGGCCCGCGAGTTGCCCATGGGCGCGCGCGTGCTCGCCGCGGCGGACGCGTTCCAGGCCATGACCTCTGACCGTCCGCACCGTGCGGCCCTCGAGGCGGAGGACGCGGCGGAGAAGCTCCGGGGAGAGGCGGTGGCGGGAGGCTTCGACCGCGAAGCGGTCGAAGCCGTGATCGGAGCGGCGGGCCAGCCCGAACGCCGGCGCGCAACGGCGCGCCGGCCGGCCGGACTGTCCGACCGCCAGGTCGAGGTGCTCCGGCTGGTCGCCGGCGGCATGTCCAACCGGGATGTTGCTTCCGCCCTGTTCATCTCGGTCCGGACGGCCGAGCACCACGTGCAGGACGTCTACGCGAAGATCGGCGTGTCCAGCCGTGCTGCGGCCGCCCTGTTCGCCATGGAGCACGACCTCCTCGCCTGAGGTTCGCCTGGAGGGTGCCCGGCCACTCGCTCCGGGGCCTTCCGAAAGATGGGTAGTCCTGCCGATGCTCCGCGCGGCGGTGCGCGGCACCGTGGTCCGCGTCACCGAGACGACGGGAGGTCGTGGCGATGGGGACGCAGCAGAACAAGGAGCGGATGCTCCGGTTCATCGAGGGCTATCAGAACGGCGGGGACGAGGCGGTGCTCCAGGACACGATCGCGGACGACTTCGTCGACCACACCAACTTCCCCGGGCTGCCCGCCGGGCGGCCGGGCGTGAAGGCGATCTTCGACATGTTCCGGTCGGCGTTCCCGGACTTTCACTCGGAGGTGCTCGACCAGGCTGCCGAGGGCGACAAGGTCTGGACCTACAAGACCTTCTCAGGGACGCACCGGGGCGAGCTGATGGGGATCCCGCCGACCGGCCGCGAAGTCGCGTGGACGCTGATCGACATCGTCCGGATTCGCGACGGGCAGATCGTCGAGCACTGGAACGTGGTCGATCTGATGGGCCTCATGCAGCAGCTCGGGGCCGTCGCCAGCTGAGGGGCGTCCGCCACGCCGGCCCGGTCCGGCTGCTAGCGTCCGGAAGCGTGGAGTCGCTCCGGGGGCAGTTGCTGGTCGCCGGGCCGGCGTTGCTCGATCCGAACTTCGCCCGCTCGGTCGTCCTGATCGGCGACCACGACGAGGAGGGGGCGCTCGGGGTGATCATCAATCGGCCGCTCCCCGTGTCCGTGCACGACGCCGCGCCCCCGCTCGCCGGACTGGTCGGACCCGACGAGTCCTTGTTCCAGGGGGGACCGGTGCAGCCGCAGGCCGCGGTGGTGCTGGCCGAGTTCGAACGCCTCGAGGACGCGGGGATGATCGCG
The DNA here is from genome assembly GCA_036557505.1 of Actinomycetota bacterium. Lineage (GTDB taxonomy): Bacteria > Actinomycetota > UBA4738 > UBA4738 > JACQTL01 > DATBHM01. The sequence continues at coordinate 1,325 of DATBHM010000293.1, forward strand.
TTCGACTCGATCGGGTTCCTGATGGGCGAGGTCGAGGTCGAGGTGACGTCCCGGGTCCGGCGGGCGCGCGTGTTCGCCGGCTACGCGGGGTGGGGGCCGGGCCAGCTCGAGATCGAGCTCACCGCGGAGGGGGGCTGGATCATCGAGCCCGCGCTGCCGTCCGACCCCTTCACCGAGGAACCGACGAGCCTGTGGAGCGCCGTGCTCCGCCGCAAGGGCGGCCAGTACGCCATGCTGGCAACCATGCCCGTCGACCCCTCGACGAACTGACTCGGGCCTGCTCGACCTCGATTGCGGTCGATAGCATCGGGCGACCAGACCTCCGAGGAGGAACGACCCGATGGGCGAGGCGCGCGCGTTCGGCAGGTATCTCGAGGACTTCGAGGTCGGCGACGTCTACAAGCACTGGCCGGGCAAGACGATCACCGAGTACGACGACCACCTGTTCTGCATGATCACGATGAACCATCACCCCCTGCACACGAACGCCCACTACGCAGAGACGCAGACGCAGTTCGGACGCAACGTCGTGGTCGGGAACCTCGTCTACTCGCTGGCGCTCGGGATGAGCGTTCCCGACGTCTCCGGCAAGGCCATCGCCAACCTCGAGGTCGAGTCGTTGCAGCACCGCGCGCCGATGTTCCACGGCGACACGCTGTACGCGGAGACGACGGTGCTCGAGGTGAAGCCGAGTGGCTCGAAGCCCGATCGGGGGATCGTCACCGTCGAGACCCGCGGCTACAACCAGGACGGGACGGAGGTCCTGTACTTCCGGCGCAAGGTCATGGTTCCGAAGCGCGGGACGATCGGCGAGCAGCCCGGCCGCCCCGAACCGGCGCCCGCCGGGTAGCCGACGATGGGCCTGCGGCTGGTCGACCGGTTGGACGGCGCCCTGCCGGAGCAGCTCCACCGGCTGTACCTGGGCGAGTGGTGGACGAACCGCCGCGAGCTCGACGACGTCCGGCGGATGCTCGACGGCAGCGACGTCGTCATCGGACTGGTGGACGAGGACACCGGGGCGCTGGCCGGGTTCGCCCGCGTGATCACGGACTTCGTCTACAAGGCGCTCGTCCTCGACGTGATCGTGGACCCCGGTCGTCGGGGGACCGGCCTCGGCGCCCGCCTGATGGACGAGGTGGTCGGGCACCCGCTGCTGAGAGACGTCCTGCACTTCGAGCTGTACTGCCGCCCCGAGCTGGTCCCGTTCTACGCGCGGTGGGGGTTCACCAGCGAGCTCGGCGTGATCCGGTTCATGCGTCGCGGTCGGTCGGCGACCCCGCCCAAGCCGGGCGAGGCCTCGTGACGGGGGAGCTCGCCCGGCTCGACCGGGAGGTCGTGGCCTGCCGCCGCTGCCCCAGGCTGGTCGCGTGGCGCGAGGAGGTCGCGCGGACCAGGGTCGCGCGCTTCGCGGACGAGGCCTACTGGGGACGGCCGGTTCCCGGGTTCGGCGACCCGGCCGCTCGGGTGGTCCTGGTCGGCCTGGCGCCGGCGGCACATGGCGGCAACCGCACCGGACGGATCTTCACCGGCGACCGGTCGGGCGACTTCCTGTTCGCCTCGCTGCACCGGACCGGTTTCGCGAACCAGCCGACGTCCGTCCGCCGCGGCGACGGGCTGCGGCTGGTCGACCTCTACGTCTCGGCGACCGTGCGGTGCGCGCCGCCGGCGAACCGGCCTACCCCTGAAGAGCGGGACGCCTGCCTTCCGTTCCTCCTCCGCGAGCTGGAGCTGCTGGGAAACGCCCGGACGATCGTGGCGCTCGGCGCGTTCGCCTGGGACGGGGCGCTGCGGGCGCTGGCCGGGCTCGGCCACGTCATCAGGCCGAGGCCGAAGTTCGGTCACCTCACGGAGGCCACCGTCGGGCCGTTCACGCTGCTCGGGTCGTTCCACCCCAGCCAGCAGAACACGTTCACCGGCAAGCTCACTCCGGCCATGCTCGACCGCGTCCTCGAGCGGGCTCGCGAAGTCGCGGCGAGGTGAACCTCCGCGGCGCGTATCCTCGATGCCATGGACATCGTCTGGCTGCTCGTCATGGGCCTCGTGGTCGGCGCGATCGGCCGGCTGGTGGTCCCCGGCCGGCACCGCCTGGGGTTCTTCGGAACCATGGCGGTTGGGGTCGCCGGGGCATTCCTCGGCTGGTGGATCGGCAAGGGACTCGTCGGCGACCGGTTCCACCAGCACCAGTGGATCTGGGCCACGATCGGCTCGATCCTCATCGTTTGGGTCGTGACGGCGTTGACGTCGCGGCGGGCGCGCTCGAGCCGGTAGGCGCCACTCGAGAGCCACCCGCCGGCCGGAGGTAACCGGACCCGGCGATATCCTGGCTCGATGTCCCGCCGCATGTACCACTTCGGTTCGCTCCCCGACGAGGACGCGAAGCCGATCGATCGCAAGACGGTCCGGCGCGTCGTGGGGACGTTCAAGCCCTACAAGGGCAAGGTCGCGGTCGTCGGCGTGGCGATCTTCGTCACGTCGGTGCTCGGCGTCGTCAACCCGCTGCTGATCAAGGCGATCTTCGACAAGGCCCTGTTCGGGAACCCGCCCGGGGACTGCGGAGGCCAGTCCTGTCCGCAGATGGACCTGCTGTACCTGTTCGTCGGCCTGATGATCCTCATCCCGATCGTGTCGGGGGTCATCGGGGTCGGCCAGACCTACCTGGCCAACGTGGTGGGGCTGCGGGTCATGCAGGACCTCCGCAATTCGCTGTACTCGCACCTGCAGCACATGCCGCTGCGGTTCTTCACGGAGACCCGGACCGGCGAGATCCAGTCCCGGCTGGCCAACGACGTCGGCGGCATCCAGTCGGTGGTCACGGACACGGCGTCGAGCATCCTGGCCAACATCGTCATCATCATCAGCACGCTGGTGGCGATGCTGCTGCTGTCGTGGCAGCTCACCCTGCTGTCGCTGTTCATGCTGCCGTTCTTCCTGTGGTGGCAGGTGCGGGTGGGCCGCGCCCGCCAGGCGGTGGCCCGGAACACGCAGAAGTCCCTGGCGGACATGACCGCGATCACGGAGGAGACGCTGTCGGTCTCCGGCATCCTGCTGTCGAAGTCGTTCGGCCGGCAGCGGTTCGAGATCGAACGCTTCCGGGGTGAGAACGAACGCCTGGCCGGCCTGCAGATCCGCCAGCAGATGATCACGCGCACCTTCTTCGCGCTGGTCCAGATCTTCTTCTCGATCACGCCGGCGCTCGTGTACCTGGTGGCCGGGTTGGTGCTGAACGGGGGCGGAACGGGGTTCGGAGGCGTGGCGATCACCGCCGGCACCCTCGTCGCGTTCACCACACTCCAGGCCCGGCTGTTCTTCCCACTGGGATCGATGATGCAGGTGAGCGTCGAGGTGCAGTCGTCGATGGCGCTGTTCGACCGCATCTTCGAGTACCTGGACATGCCCCACGACATCACCGACGCCCCCGACGCGGTGACGATCCCGCCCGACCAGGTCCGGGGCCGAGTCCGGTTCCGTGACGTGAGCTTCCGGTACGACGAACCGGTGCGGCCGACCGAGGCGGAACATCTGGCCGCCGAGGCCCCCGACGCGGCCGCGGCGGAGGTCCGGAGCGCCCCGGAGTGGGCGGCGTGGGAGATCGACGGCGACGGCCGCCCCGCTCGGGAGTGGACCCTCGACGACGTCGACCTCGAGATCGCGCCCGGCCAGCTGGCGGCGCTCGTCGGGCCGTCGGGCGCCGGCAAGACCACGATGACGTATCTGGTTCCCCGGCTGTACGACGTCCAGGAGGGGGCCGTCGAGATCGACGGCACCGACGTCCGGAAGATCTCGCTCGCCTCCCTGGGCGAGATGATCGGGATCGTCACCCAGGAGACCTACCTGTTCCACGCGACGGTCCGTCGCAACCTCCTGTACGGCAGGCCCGACGCCACACAGGAGGAGCTGGAGGCGGCGGCGAGGGCGGCGTTCATCCACGACCGCATCGCCGAGCTCCCGGACGGCTACGACACGGTCGTGGGGGAGCGTGGATACAAGCTCTCCGGCGGCGAGAAGCAGCGCCTCGCCATCGCCCGCGTCGTGTTGAAGGACCCGAGGATCCTCATCCTCGACGAGGCGACCTCGTCGCTCGACACCACCTCGGAACGGCTGGTGCAGGAGGCGCTTCGGCCGCTGATGCACGGGCGCACGACGATCGCGATCGCCCACCGCCTGTCGACGATCCTGTCCGCCGACGTGATCTTCGTGGTCGAGGAGGGCCGCATCGCCGAGCGGGGGACCCACCAGGAGCTCCTCGACCGGGGCGGGCTGTACGCCCGACTCTACGAGCAGCAGTTCCGCTCGGGCGAGGTGGAGGCCGAGTGCGAGGACGGCGTCGTCCTGGCCTCCGGCGAGATCCTCCGCCCTGCTCCCGACGAGCGCGCGGTCGGCTGAACCGACCCCGCTTCGATCCGGACAACGTTCGCAAAATCGCTCAGTCCGGCCGTGTTGCGGGGATAAGTAAGCTCGGTATAAGTTTCCGTCTGCTTCCGGTCGCGGACGCCGAGGCCCCGTGAGGTCCGACGTGTGTGCCCGGCCGCACACGCGTTCAACGTCTGGGGAAGGGGGCCACGTGGCTGCACGTCGCTGGCGGCTCACGGGAGTCGCGGTCATCGTATTCATGCTGGCGGCGGTATCCGTCGTCGCGCTGCGGAACGCCGCTCCGCGTCGCGCTGCCGCGGCGAAGGGCGCTGCGACGCACAAGGCGGCGGTCGTTCCCGGCGACCCGGACGCCCCGGCCGGCGGCCAGGGTCAGGAGGAGAAGGTCGGCGATCCCCTCGCGGGCTTCGCCGGTTGGTTCTACGGGCAACGGGCCTATCCGGCGAAGCAGGTGCCTGACGGCGCCATGCAGGCCGCAATGCAGCGGGCCAGCGTCCTGCGTGCGAACGGCGCGTCGCTCCGCGGCCACAGCAACGTCTCGTCGTCGTCGTGGACGAATCTCGGGCCCATGCCGATCGACGGAGAGCCGCCCGCCTACCAGGACCCGGTGTGGAGCAACTTCGGCGCGGGTGTCGGCGTCTCCACCGGGCGGGTGACCGCGATGGCGGTCGATCCCAGCAACGCCGACGTCGTCTACAGCGGCGGCGCGGACGGCGGCGTGTGGAAGTCCACGGACGGCGGGGACAGCTGGACGTCCATCAGCGACAGCCTCAACACGCAGTCCATCGGCGCGATCGCCATCCCGCCGAACAAGCACAAGACGGTGTACGTGGGGACCGGCGAGGCGAACACCAACTCCGACTCCTACTACAGCTACGGGCTGTACAAGTCCAGCAACGGCGGCGCGTCGTTCGCCCACATCGGCGGCAGCACGTTCGACAGCTTGACCATCTTCCGCATCCTGACCAAGGGCACGGGCCAGCTGGTGTTGGTGGCCACGAACAAGGGCCTGTACCGCTCGAACAACGGGGGCAGCTCGTTCAGCCTGGTGCTGGCGCCCGGCAACACCGACAACTTCGAGTCGTTCGTGACCGACGTCGCGTGGACGTACTCGGGCAACGCCGTGGTCGCCGCCGTCGGATGGCGCGCCGGAGCGTCCACCAACGGGATCTACAAGTCCACCAACAACGGCCAGACGTGGACGAACCTCGGCTCGCCTCCGGGCTTCGACACCCAGAGCGACATCGGCAGGGTCTCGCTGGCCAGCACGCCCGGCCAGCCCAAGCTGCTCTACGCGGTCGTCCAGAGCGCGAACAAGCTCAACGCGAACCTTCCGGGCGTGCTCGACGGCGTGTACAAGTCCACGAACGGCCCGACGGGTCCGTGGACCGAGGTCGAGTCCGCGGATCAGATGCTCCACAACCAGACCTCCGCGCTGACGGACGAGCACACCGGGCCCAGCGGCCCGTACCGCCCGGGGATCCAGTCCTGGTACAACAACTACGTCACGATCGATCCAACGGACCCCAACGACGTCATCGTGGGTCTCGAGGAGGTCTGGAACTCCACGGACGGCGGGGCGTCCTGGGCCGTGATCGGCCGCTACTGGGACTTCTGCCCGGGATCCAACCCGGCGCCCGTCCAGGCGTGGTGTAACCAGGGCGCAACCGGTCTGTACCCCACGACCCACCCGGACCAGCACGCGGCCGCGTTCGGCGTCAGCGGGGGCAAGCCGGTCCTGTACGTCGGCAACGACGGCGGCGTGTGGGTGCAGGAGGGGCCGGGCTTCAGCAATGACAACTGGACCGACCAGAACCACAACCAGTCCACGACGCAGTGCTACACGGCCGCGGCGTCGGCCGACGGCACGATCATCTGCGGCCTGCAGGACAACGGGTTCGTGAAGTACACCGGGACCGCGGAGTGGCCGGAGATCGCCGGCGGTGACGGTTCCGACGGCGTCATCGACCCGTCGAATTCGCAGAACCTCATCGGCTCGTACCCGGGCATGAACATCTACCGCTCGAACAACGGCGGTGCCACGTACACGACGATCTCGCCCGGCGATCCGTTCCCGCGGTTCGTCTCGCCGATCGCGATGGACCCGAAGGACACCAACCACATCATCGCGGTGGGCAACCACGTCTGGCAGACGAAGAAGGGGTTCAACACGGTCACGAGCGACTGGAAGTCCATGTACGCGCTGCCGTTCCCGGAGCAGGGCACCGCGGTGTCGGTGTACGGCAAGACCATCTACGACGGCTGGTGCGGCGGCTGCAATCCCACCGGGTTCAACACGTCGAACGGCTTCGCGAGCGGCATCGTGTCGAACATCGGGGGGTTCCACACGCTGGCCGCGTCGGGGCTGCCCAACCGCTACATCACCGCCATCGTCCAGGACCCGGCCGACAAGATGCACATCTACGTCACCGAGTCCGGGTTCTCGCGGAACTGGATCCCGAGCGCGGGCTTCGGCCACGTCTTCGAGTCGACGGACGGTGGGGCGACGTTCACCGACATCTCGTCGAACCTGCCGGACGCGCCCGTCTCGTCGGCGCTCCTCGACGGGAGCAACCTGATCGTCGGAACCGACACCGGCATCTTCGAGCAGACCGGAACCGGCACGTGGGCGCCGCTCGGCACCGGCATGCCGACGGTCGCCATCAACGATCTGACGATGGTGCCGGGGTCGCAGACGCTGGTCGCTGCAACCCACGGCCGCGGTGTGTGGACCCTGGATCTCGGCTCCGCCTCGTAGCGCCGAGAACGAGGAACCGAAGGGCCCGGCTCCCCTCGCGGAGCCGGGCCCTCGTCGTGTGCCGGCGCGTCGGTCGTATGGGTGTCACCCGTGCCTCGTTTATCCCGATTTACGAATTGCGCCATCCGACGACCCGGGCGTAGCATCCGCCCCGTTCCGCGCCCGATCGGCGCTCCGCACACCGGGAGAAAGGGGGGACATCCGGGATTCTGCAGTCGCATCCGGCCGTCGACCGATCGCGCCCCCGGTGCCGAGGGGCATCCGCCGCCGACCGGCCGGTCGAAGCACGGAATCTCCAGGGAGGCCCGGTTCCACCCGACGAAAGGATGGTTCCCTTGAAGCGGATTGCGATGATGACGCTCGCGCTCGCGAGCATGGTCGTCTTCGCCACCAACGCGGTGAACGCGAGCACCGTTCACCCGGCGAAGGCGACATCCCACCGGACCGCGCAGCAGGCCCGGGTCGCGAAGGCGGAGGCGGTGTTCAGCCACGAAGTGGAGGACGGCTATCACGAGCCCATCTGTCAGAGCCACCTCTCCCTGTGCGCCGACACGTACGACACGATCGGGGAGGACTACGTCGGGCACGACGAGCCCTCGGTGCTGTTCAAGTCCGACGAGCCCGGCTCCGGGAACGACGTCTCGTACGACATCCGCCTGCCGAAGGATCCGCCCGGTGAGAAGCCGCAGAACGACGGCACCGGCGGCGTCTGGAACTTCGAGCTCCGGCCGACGTTCTGGTTCGGGATGACCCTCTGCGACTCGGAGTCCGCGCCCGAGTACACGCACGACAAGTGCGTTGCCGACACGGATGCCAACGACTTCGACAACCCCGACCCGAACGCTCCCGACTACATCGGGAAGCACCCGGGGAACGCGTACATGGAGCTCCAGTTCTACGGGCCGGGCTACGTGCCCCAGTTCACCGGCTTCGGGTGCGCCGCGCACAAGTACTGCGCGGCCATGACGATCGACAGCCTGAACTTCAACTCCAACACCAACAAGCTGGGGACGGCCGACTGCTTCAACTACATCCTCGGCGGCGAGGAGCCGATCAACTGGGCCTACCTCACCACGAGCGGCGAGTCGCAGGCCCCGGCCAATCCGCTGCACACGGGGACGTTCAGCAACCCGAACCTCGACGCCGTGACCCCCGACTACTCCAAGGACCTGTTGATGGGCCCGGGCGACCGGATCCACTTCCGGATGCACGACACGCCGGATGGGCTGCAGATCGACATGGACGACCTCACGAACGGCCAGAGCGGCTCGATGACCGCATCGATCGCGAACGGCTTCGGCCACATCCTGTACCGGCCGGGGAGCAAGACCTGCAAGATGAAGCCGTACGCCTTCCACCCGATGTACTCGACCGGAATGCCGCGCGGGAACTCGTGGTCCGCGCACACCTACAACATCGCGTACTCGGACGAGATCGGGCACTTCGAGCACTGCACGCACGTGGACGAGGACTTCAACTGCGACGGCACGAGCGTCGACGACCCGGGGGGCATCGACGAGGACCAGGACAACAACTTCTGCGTGCCAGCCTCGCTGTCCACGGTGGTCAGGATCAACGGCTGCTTCTTCGACGACGAGGACTTCGACGGTCCCTCGTACCAGAACGATTGGCCGGGGACGAACCCCGACCCGGCGGCCGACCACGCCAAGCACATGACGCCCGTGCTGTTCTCGAGCGCGAGGACGAATGACGGCCGGGATTCCTACCCGACGGTCGCCTTCGAGGACGACCTGCCCCGGATCGAGGCGTCGGATTCGCAGTTCAATCCACCGTTCTGTGACCGGTCGACGGGAGACAACTGTGTGAACCCGCCCGCGGGGGCGCAGTTCTATCCCTTCTACGCGATGGTCCACGACAGGGGCGGCTGCAAGTGGGCGGAGGGCGGTCCGTACATCCAGGGCGCGGACTACTCCTACGGGTCGAGCTCGGCCGAGCAGGCCGGTGCACTCCTGTCCACCTTCTATCCGGCGCCGGGGGGCGTCGTGTACCGCTACAACAACTTCACCAGCGGGGACATGGCGAACGCCTGCTCGTAGGCTCGCCGGTTCGACGCGGACGCTCGGGGAGCGGCCCGGAGGCCGCTCCCCGTCGTCGTCGAGACCGAACGGTCGCCGCCCCCTAGACTGACCGGCGCGTCTGCTCGGCCCGGAAGGAGAACGCGGATGAGGAACCGTCATCTGCTTGCGATCGTCGCCGCCCTCGTGGCGCTCGCCCTCGCCCTGGCGGCCTGCGGCGGAGACGAGGACAAGGACAAGGACGCCGACGCCGACGCCGGCAGCAGCCCCCTCGCGACGTGCACGGGCCCGGCCGTGGCCCAGACCGGGCTGCCCGCCGACTTTCCGGTGCCGAGCGGCGTGACCTTCACGAAGACCGCCTCGGCAGGCCCGTCGACGATCGTCGACGGGTACGCGAAGGGCGACGTCGAGAGCGTGTACAACGCGTGGAAGCAGGCGTTCGACCAGGCCAAGTACACGCTCACCTCGACCGACTTCGAGGCGCCGGACGACGCCGAGCTGAACTTCGCGAGCGCGGACGGGAAGACGACGGGTCAGGCGGCGATGCGCAACCAGTGTGGCGGGGACGGGACGATCGCCGTCCACGTCGTCGACCGACCGGAGTAGACGCCGGAATCAGCCGTCGGCGGCGGCCGTGGCGCCGTCCAGGGGCAGTTCGTAGGCGAGCAGGACGAACCCGTCCGGGAACACCACGTCCGGGGTTCGGATGAAGCCCATGGACTCGTACATGGCCCGGGCGACCTTCATGCGCTCGGTCGTGTTGAGCGTGAGCAGGTCCTTGCCGGCCCTCCGAGACCACTCGATGCAGGCCTCCATCAGCAGGCGTCCGACGCCGCGCCCCCGGGCTGCGGGCGCCACGCCCAGCATGCGGACGTGGGCCTGGCCGGGCTCGAGGGGCCCGGACTCGCTCCCGCCCTGACGCCCCTCGTCGGTTCGGCCCTCGAGCTCGAGCGTCACGGTGCCGAGCACCTCGCCGCGCTCCACCGCGACGATGATCGTCGTCCGCTCGGCCCGGTCGGCGATGTCGGCGATGCGGACGAGGTACTCGTCCCAGCCGGCGCGGCCCGGGGTCGAGAACTCCCGGTACGCGTCGGCGGTGATCCGGCCGGCCTCGGCGTACTCATCGGGGCGGGCCTCGCGGATCTCGATCGCCATCCGTCAGCCCGCCCGGACGTGATCGGCGATCGCCCCGGCCATCTCCATTGTGGAGGCGGTGCCGCCGAGGTCGGCGGTGACCGTCGTGCGCTCCTCCAGCACCCGGACGACGGCGGCCTCGACCGCGTCGGCCGGCGTCCGTTCGGACACGTGGCGGAGCATCATGACCGCCGAAAGGATCATGGCGACCGGGTCGGCCATGCCCTTCCCTGCGATGTCGGGCGCACTGCCGTGGACGGGCTCGAACAGCGCGTACTCCCAGCCGAGGTTCGCCCCGCTGGCCAGCCCGAGCCCTCCGGTGAGCCCCGCGCAGAGGTCGCTCACGATGTCGCCGTACAGGTTGGGCAGCAGCAGGACGTCGAACTGGTTCGGGTCCCAGGCGAGCCGCATGGCGAGCTCGTCGACCTGCATGGGCTCGAACTCGATCTCCGGGGTGGCGGTCGCCTCGGCCGCGGCCGTCCGCAGGAAGACCCCGTCGGAGAACTTCATGATGTTCGCCTTGTGTCCGAGCGTGACCTTGCTTCGCCCGTTCCGACGGGCGTGGTCGAACGCGAACTGGACGATCCTGCGGGTCCCGGTGACGGAGATCGGCTTGATGGTGACGCCGGCGTCCTCCCGAAGCTCGTAGCCGGCGAGCGCCCGCAGCTCATCATGGAGGGCCGCCGACTGCGGTGACCCCCGCTCGAACTCGATCCCGGCGTACAGGTCCTCGGTGTTCTCACGCACCACGATGAGGTCCAACCCCCCGTACCGCGGCCGGATTCCCGGGAGCGACCGTGACGGGCGGACCGCGGCGAACAGGTCGAGGTCCTGCCGCAGGGCGACGTTCACGCTGCGGAACCCGGTCCCGACCGGCGTGGTGATGGGGCCCTTGATGGCCGTCCGGGTGCGCCGGATCGAGTCCAGGACTCGGTCCGGAAGCGGGGTTCCCTCCCGTTGCATGACGGCGGCCCCGGCCTCCTGGACGTCCCACGCGAATGCCACGCCGGTGGCCTCGAGGACCAGCCGGGTGGCCTCGGACACCTCGGGACCGATGCCGTCACCAGGGATGAGCGTCACGGCGTGCGCCACGGCCCCAGGCTACGAGAAGGGGGGCGGCTCCCGCTGGAACCGCCCCCCCTCCGGGTGGTGCGACGCGACGCGATCTAACAGCCGCCGGGCTGCGTGACCCCGTTCACGGTGAGCGCGTAGCAGGCGTACTGCTGCACGAGCTCGGTGCCGTCGTGGTATGTCACGATCGCGGAGACCACGTCGGCCCCCGGGTCGAGGGCGCCAGCGAGATCGGTGCCCGAGAGCGACCCGTCGAAGTTCCCGTCGAGCGGGATCGACGCGACGTGCGCGGTGGAACCGGCCGAGTCGTAGGAGATCAGCTGGACGGTCCAGCCCTCGACCTCGATCGGGTTGTACTGGGTCTGTGAGAGCCAGCCGGCCAGCGAGGACCCGTCGGAGATCGTCGTTCCGTCGATCGCCACGTCGTCCACCCAGAACCCGTCGCCGTGGGTGTTCGAGTCCGAGTAGTACCGGAACGCGAGCCCCACGGTCTGCCCCGCGTAGGGGGTCAGGTCACACGTCTGCGGCCGGAACTGCCCGCCGGAGCCGTCGAACCCGTTGAAGCCCTGGCCGAACCCGGGCCCGACGTTGTCGCCCTCGCCGTCGTCCTGCGTGTCGGTGCACTGCAGGCTCGTGTAGCTCTCGCCGTTGTCGGTCGTGATCTGGACGTACCCGAAGTCGAACGTGGTCTCCAGATCCCACGCCGCATCGAACGTGAGCGACGGCGAACCGCTCGGAACGCTCACGTTCTGGACGATCACGTCGTTGCGGTTGTCGGCGTTGGTCGAGTACAGGGCCGCGCCGGATGCCCCCGGCGGCGGTGCGTTGTCGACCACCCACGTGGGCGCCTGCGTCGGCAGGACGCTGACGCCGTTGAAGCCGATCGACGTGATGCCGGAGGCCGGCAGGTAGCTCCCGCCCCCGTCGCGCAGCCGGACGAAGTCGCCGCCGTTCGGCGGGCCGCCCGGTGTGTCGTACGCGTCGTCGGTGTCCCAGTTGATGTGGGCCCCGAGCCGGTCGGTCTGATAGACGCCGGGGTCGCCGCCCGTCAGGGTGGCGCCGTCGTCGATGACCTTGTCGAGCGCCATGCCCGCGAGCCACCGGTCGATGGCCTGGCTGACGGTGATGCCGGCGCCGCGATCGTCGAGCGCCACCTGGACCGCATCGAAGCCCTGGTGGTCGGCGTCGCGGTGGAGGTCCGTCAGGATCTGGTCACCGTACTGCCCGGCCAGCCACAACAGGAAGCTGTAGGCCGCCCCGTAGTCGCACAGGATCTCCTGCTCGTGGTCGAAGTCCTGATCACCCCACTGATTCAGGGAGTTCTCCGGACCGCCCGGGCGGGGGTTCGGATTGGCGTCGGTCTGCACGCCGTTGAACCCCTGGAAGCACTGGATGTGCGAGTCGAAGTGCACGTCGTCCACGCCGGCCTTGGGGTCGCCGTAGCCGGTGAGCACGATCGCCGTGTCGGACGTGCCCTCGTTCTGCCACGTCGACTCGGCGCCGTCCACGTAGGACAGCAGCAGGTGCTGGTACTCGTGCGCGAAGACGCCCTCGTACAGGTTCGGGCGCGCGGGCGCCGAGGCGCAGTTGTCGCCCGGAACCGGGTCGTTCGGCGGGTTCTCGCCCGTCCGGTGGTTCCAGTCGAACGCGTCGATCGTCATGACGTTGCGGTCGAAGAACCCGTTCAGCTGCGACGAGAAGAATCCCGCGATGTAGCTGAGGCCCTGCGTGTTGTTCACGTCGTACCAGTTGTCGTCGCGCACGTTGTCGATCAGCACGACGATGTCGTCCTTGTCCCCGCTGTAGTAGCGGTGCGGGAGCCCGAACGCGGGGGCCAGCTGCGAGTGCTTGCCGTCACGGCCCGGCGGCTTGGAGAACACGCCCTCCTTCTTGCCGGACTCGATCGGGTAGATCGTGTTGTCGAACGCGTCGATCAGGTGCGCCACCTGATCGTCGGTGATGAGCGTGCGTTCGCCGTTGCGGCAGTCGCCGTCCTGGAAGTTCGTGTCGGTGCCCGTCTGACCGAAGGCCGTCCGGGTGCCCGTGGTCACCCACACCTCGATGTGCTTGCCCTTGGCGCGGAGGCGGTAGTCCTTCGTGTAGTACGAGCCCTCCACGTCGTCGAGGCCGACCCAGGTCTTCACGACGCCCACCTTGCTCGCATTGGCGACGTTGACGTGACGGAAGTGCGCCGTGTGGCGATTGAGCTTCGCGTGAACGTCCCCGCTCGGCTCGTACGTGTCCGGCTTGGCCGCCTTCACGGTGGTCGCCAGGCCGGAGCCGGCGAGCGGTACCGCGATGGCCACCAGAACGGCCGCGGCGAGCGCGGCGATCAAGCCCTTGCGCATGCAACCCCCTTGGTGCCTGGCCCCCGGCGGTCGGCCGGGGACGACCCACCCCGCACCGCGGCGCGCGGAGCGCGCGACGGACGGCTTGGTGTGCGGGACTTCCTCCCTGGAAGCTCGACGACGCTATCCCGGACCGCGGAAACCGTCAAAAAGCCTGTCTGATCCGTCCCGTCCTCCACCCCGAATGGGGTGGGTCGATCAGGCTCATTGGCTTGGAGATATGCTTCGTCCATGCCGGTGCTCCGTGGATCGTCGCCGCGCGCCCTCGCGGGCGGGCGGGGGTAGGCGGAAGGGCCGCGTCCGTGTCGCAGGTCTCACTCGGCGACGTCCTCGACGGGTCCTCGGGGCGCGAGGTCAAGCGCTACGGCGGACCGCGGGGGCCCAGAACCGGCCGCACGGACCGTTGGTGGGCGCTCCCGCTGGTCACGGCGCTCGTGCTGGGCGGATTCGTGATCTACGGGACCTGGGTCGCCTTCCAGAACGCCAACTACTACGCGGACCCGTACGTCTCGCCGTTCTACTCGCCGTGCCTGGCGACCTCGTGCCAGCACGCCACGGCGGGCATCTTCGGCGACTGGTGGACGCTGTCGCCGGCGCTCCTGATCCTGCCGTTCCCGCTGTTCTTCCGGCTGACCTGCTACTACTACCGCAAGGCGTACTACCGGTCCTTCTGGTGGTCGCCGCCGGCCTGCGCGGTGCGCGACGCCCGGTTCACGTACACCGGCGAGACGCGGTTTCCGCTGATCCTGCAGAACATCCACCGGTATGCCTTCTACCTGGCGCTGCCGTTCCCCATCTTCCTGACCTGGGATGCGGTGGAGGCGTTCTTCTTCCCGGACGGGTTCGGGATGGGGCTCGGGACGATCGTCCTGTGGGTGAACGTCGTGCTCCTGTGGGGGTACACGCTGTCCTGCCACTCGTGCCGTCACCTGGTCGGAGGGCGGCTGGACCAGTTCTCGAAGCACCGCATGCGGCACTTCCTGTGGAAGCGGGTGTCCTGGCTGAACGTCCACCACGCGCGGTGGGCGTGGGCGTCGCTGTTCAGCGTGGCGCTGGCCGACCTGTACGTCCGGCTGGTGGCGTCCGGAACGATCACCGATCCGAGGCTCTTTTAGTGGGGGTCCGGGGGGCTCAAGAGCGAAGCCGGAATGACAATGGTGATTGGTCGGCACAGCTGAGCGATAGCCCCCCGGTGAGAGGACGCTAGTGGGCGAGCACGAGACGCACGAGTTCGACGTCCTGGTGATCGGGGCCGGCGGCGCGGGGCTGCGGGCCGCGGTCGAGGCGCACGCCCGGGGCGCGAACACCGCGATCGTGTGCAAGTCGCTCCTGGGGAAGGCCCACACCGTGATGGCGGAGGGGGGCGTGGCGGCCGCGCTCGGGACCGTGTACCCCGACGACAACTGGCAGGTGCACTTCCGGGACACCATGCGGGGCGGCAAGATGCTGAACAACTGGCGCATGGCCCAGATCCACGCGCAGGAGGCGCCCGAGCGTGTCTACGAGCTCGAGGAGTGGGGGGCCGTCTGGGACCGCACGGCCGACGGACGCATCCTCCAGCGGGACTTCGGGGGGCACCGGTTCGCCCGGCTCGCACACGTCGGGGACCGCACCGGGCTCGAGCTCATCCGGACCATGCAGCAGAAGGCCGTCTCGGAGCGCATCGAGGTCTTCATGGAGTGCACGGTGCTCCGCCTGCTCCAGGACGCCGACGGCCGGGCCGCCGGGGCGGTCGCATACCGGCGCGAAAGCGGCGCGTTCCTCGTGCTCAAGGCCCGGGCGGTCGTGCTGGCAACGGGCGGCATCGGAAAGGCGTTCCGGATCACCTCGAACTCCTGGGAGTACACGGGCGACGGCCACGCGCTGGCGCTGTGGGCGGGGGCCGACCTCATCGACATGGAGTTCGTGCAGTTCCACCCCACCGGGATGGTGTGGCCCCCCTCGGTCCGCGGGATCCTCGTCACCGAGGGCGTCCGAGGCGACGGTGGTGTGCTGAAGAACCGCGACGGGGAGCGGTTCATGTTCCGGTACGTGCCGGACATGTTCCGGGCGGAGACTGCCGAGACCGAGGAGGAGGCCGACCGGTGGTACGACGACAAGTCGGTCCGTCGGACCCCCGACCTGCTGCCCCGCGACGAAGTCGCCCGCGCGATCAACAGCGAGATCAAGGCCGGGCGGGGGACGGAGCACGGCGGGGTGTTCCTCGACATCGCCTCCCGGCGGTCGCCGGAGTACATCAAGCGGAAGCTCCCCGGGATGTACCACCAGTTCAGGCAGCTGGCGGACGTGGACATCACCTCCGAACCCATGGAGATCGGTCCGACCTGCCATTACATGATGGGCGGCGTGCGGGTCGATCCGGAGACCGCGGCGGCCACCGTGCCCGGCGTGTTCGCGGCCGGCGAGGTGGCGGCCGGGCTGCACGGATCGAATCGCCTGGGCGGCAACTCGCTGTCCGACCTGTTGGTGTTCGGCCGGCGTGGGGGGATCGGCGCCGCGGAGCACGCCGCGGGGCTCGAGGGGCAGCCGTCGGTCGACGACGCCGAGGTCGACCGCATCACCACGGAGGCGCTGGAGCCGTTCGGGAGGGACCGCGGCGAGAACCCCTACTCGATCCATCGCGACCTGGAGGACTGCATGCACAACCTGGTCGGGATCATCCGGACGGAGGCGGAGCTGAAGCAGGCCCTCGACGAGATCGCGACGTTCCGGGAACGCGCTGCGAACGTGGCGATCGAGGGGCACCGGCAGTTCAACCCCGGCTGGCACCTCGCGCTCGACCTGGGCCCGATGCTGGCGGTCAGCGAGGCCATCACGCGCGCGGCGCTGGAGCGCAAGGAGAGCCGCGGCGGGCACACCCGGGACGACTTCCCCGGGACCGATCCCGAGTTCTCGAAGGTGAACGTCCGCGTCCGGGAGGAGGACGGCGCGCTGGTGATCGACCACGTCCCGCTGCCCGAGATGCCGGACGACCTCAAGGTCCTGTTCGAGGAGAAGAAGTAGCGATGGCTTCAGGCGACGTCACGATGCTGGTCTGGCGCGGCGAGGACCGCGACCAGGGCGACTTCCAGGAGTTCCGGGTGACCGCGCAGGAGGGCGAGGTCGTCCTCGACGTCATCCACCGCATCCAGGCCACCCAGGCCGGCGACCTCGCCGTCCGGTGGAACTGCAAGGCCGGACGATGCGGGTCGTGCAGCGCCGAGATCAACGGCATGCCCCGGCTGATGTGCATGACGCGGATGAACCTGTTCCCGGAGGGCGAGCCCATCTCCGTGGCGCCGATCAAGGCGTTCCCCGTCGTGAAGGACCTCGTGACCGACGTGTCGTTCAACTACGAGATGGCGAGGCGGGTGCCCGCGTTCACGCCGCGGCCGAAGGACCCGGTGACCGAGGCCGACGGGCACTACCGGGTGCAGCAGGAGGACATCGACCGGGTGCAGGAGTTCCGGCGATGCATCGAGTGCTTCCTCTGCCAGAACGTCTGCCACGTGATCCGGGATCCGCACGTGACCGGCCGGGC
>DATBHM010000294.1:0-10153 GCA_036557505.1 Actinomycetota bacterium
TACCTGGACGGTCGACACGCGTGGCTCTGGAAGGACTTCGGGATCCCCCTCTCGACGAGCGACGGCGGTGCGACGTGGTCCGAGATCCCGAGGTTCAAGAGCGACGACGGACGGATCGCGGGAGCGGATCCCACTGCGCTCGCCACCTGGGGCTGGTTCCTCTCCGAGCGAAAGGGATACGCCCTCGAGTCGATCGGCGGTCGCCTGTATCTGCGGTCCACCTTCGACGGTGGGAGGACCTGGGGAACCGTTCGAACCTGGAGGTACTGAGGACCACCCCGCGACCGCTCGGGCTTCGTGGCATCCTGTGCGGCCATGACCGGGGAGCGGAAGCCGCGGATGCGCAAGGGGCGGGTCGTCGAGCGGGACGGCGGCGGGACGACCGACGACCAGCGGCTCCTCGAGCGGCGCCCGACGGATTTCCTCGACCAGGATCCCTGGCGCGTCATGCGGATCATGTCGGAGTTCGTCGAGGGATTCGACGCGCTGGCCGAGATCCCGGAGGCAATCACCGTGTTCGGCTCCGCGCGCGTGCGTGAGCCCGACCCCATGTACGACGCCGCGCGGTCGGTCGGACGCGAGCTCGCGAAGGGCGAGTTCGCCGTGATCACCGGCGGCGGGCCCGGCATCATGGAGGCCGCCAACCGGGGCTGCCAGGAGGCCGGTGGGCTGTCGATCGGGTGCAACATCGAGCTGCCGTTCGAGCAGCGGATGAACGAGTACGTCGACCTGGGCATCGACTTCCGGTACTTCTTCGTGCGCAAGACGATGTTCGTGAAGTACGCGGAGGGGTTCGTGGTCTTCCCCGGCGGCTACGGCACCCTCGACGAGCTGTTCGAGTCGCTCACGCTCACCCAGACCGGCAAGATCCAGCACTTCCCCGTGGTGCTGTTCGGCAGCGACTACTGGAGGGGGCTGCTCGACTGGTTCCGCGAGCGGCTGCTGGACGAGGGCAAGATCAACTCGGCGGATCTCGATCTGTTCGTCACCATGGACGATCCCGAGGACGTCGTGCCCTACATCCGCGAGGTGCTCGGCCACCGCCGCCAGGACCACGACCCCCGCGCCGAGCCCCACGTGCAGCCCCACAAGGGCGACGCGCAGTGACGGACGAGGACCTCCTCGAGGTCCGAACCATCACGGACGGCGGCCAGCAGGCCGAGACCGTCGCCGGCTGGATCGCCGAGTACCTCGACGCCGCCGAACGAACGCTCGACGTCGCCCTGTACGACCTCCGGGTGGACGGCGCGGCCGAGGGGATCCTGGTCGAGGCGTTCCACCGCGCGCTGCATCGCGGCGTGGCCGGGCGCCTCCTCTACAACGTCGACCACGAGAAGCCCATCCCGGTCCCCCCGCCGCCGGAGACCGACGTCGCGATGCTCGACCAGCTCGGCCTGCCCACGCGGGGCGTGCCCGGCGTCCCCGACCTCATGCACCACAAGTACGTGGTCCGCGACGGCCGGGAGGTGTGGACCGGCTCGATGAACTGGACCAACGACTCCTGGACCCGCGAGGAGAACGTCGTCGTCCTCGTTCGATCCCCCAAGATCGCCGCCGTCTACACGCGGAACTTCGAGGAGCTGTGGAACAAGCAGCGCGTCCTCGGGTCCGGCGAGTACGCGACCGACCCCGTGGAACGGAACGGCGCGAGCGTCCGGCCGTGGTTCTCGCCGGGACGCGGCCGGCGCATCGCCAGCCGGATCTCGGGCGCCATCGACCGGGCCGAACACCGCATCCGGATCGTCTCGCCGGTCCTCTCCGCCGGCCCCATCATCGGCTCCCTCGCCGAACGCGCCGAGAAGCACGACGTCGACCTGGCGGGCGTCGTCGACGGCACGCAGGTCGCGGAGGTCATCTCGCAGTGGCGGGCCGACGTGAACGCGGCGTGGAAGATCCCCACGCTCCAGACCGTGCTGAAGTTCGCGCCGTTCTCCGGGAAGCGCTCCACCCCGTACGGCCCCGACACCGTCCACGACTACATGCATGCGAAGTTCGTCGTGGCCGACGACATGGTGTTCGTCGGCTCGTACAACCTGTCGCACTCGGGCGAGGAGAACGCCGAGAACGTCCTCGAGATCCGCGACGCCGCGCTGGCCGACCGGCTGGCCGCGTTCGCCGACGAGATCCGCGCCCGGTACCCGCACATCGACGCCGGCGACCCGGAGCCGGCCGCCACCGCGCCGCCGGCCCCACCCCCGCCCGTGCCCGTTGCCGAGCGGCCCCCCGCCGAGGGGTAAGCTCGCGCCGCCACGAGCCACCCCGCCTGAGCAGGAGGAATCCCATGCAGGACCCCGGTCAGCTCCCGCAGGCGCCGCCCGCGCCGCAACCGGCCGCCCCCGCGACGTTTCCGGTCACGACGACGTTCGAGTTCCCGGGGTGGCGCGTGGAACGACA
The DNA here is from genome assembly GCA_036557505.1 of Actinomycetota bacterium. GTDB lineage: Bacteria > Actinomycetota > UBA4738 > UBA4738 > JACQTL01 > DATBHM01. The sequence continues at coordinate 2,395 of DATBHM010000294.1, forward strand.
CCTCGGAACCGTGTTCGGGCTCGTCGTCCGGAGCATGGGGTTCGCCAAGGGGTTCGGCGCGTCCTTCCGGGCCCTCGCCGGCGGCGAGGTCACGCAGTACACGCAGCTGCTGGAGGACAGCCGCCGCCACGCGATGGATCGCATGATCGAGAACGCCCGCCTGCTCGGCGCCAACGCCATCGTCGGGATGCGGTTCGACTCCTCGGAGATGGGCGAGTCGCTCACCGAGATCGCGGCCTACGGCACGGCCGTGGTCGTCTCCGCCGGCTGAGGGGCTCAACCCGTGATCGTCCTCGTCATCGTGCTGCTCGTCCTGACGGGGTTCTTCCTCGTCAGCCTGACGCTCCGCCGCCACGGCGAGAGCGAGCTGCCGGCCGGCCACTGGGAGCGGACCGACGAGGTGTTTCGCGATCCGACCACCCGCCGCCTGATGCGGGTGTGGGTGGATCCGCAGGACGGTTCTCGCCACTACGTGCCGGAGCCCGGCTCCCACTGAACCCGCCTCCCGTGTGAACCTGGGATCCGCGGGGTACGACTCCGCGCGAGCCCTCGTCGAAAGGACTGCCCGTGCGCCCGCCGCGCTCGCTCGCCGTCACGCTGCTCGCCGCCTCGCTCGCGCTCGTCCCCGGTTCCCTCGCCGCGTCGGCCGGGACGACGCTGACCCTCGCCGACCGCGCGACGGCGCTGGGGATGACGTGCTCGAAGGTCACGCCGGCCGGCGGCGCCCCGTTCACCATGTGCAGCGGCCAGATCCGGTCGTTCGACGGCATCGGCCTCGACACCGACCTCTCCTTCCCGACGGGCGCCACGAGGCCGCTGCCGGCGATCCTCATGATGCACGGCTGGGGCGGGGACAAGACGGAGTGGGAGGCGCCGTCCCCGGCCGGCGACGGCGCCGACTCCTGGCACTGGAACAACGTGTGGTTCGCGGAGCACCGGTGGGTCGCCGTGAACACGACCGCTCGGGGGTTCATGCAGTCCTGCGGCGCGACCGACCGGGACGCGAACTGCACGAACGGCTTCACCCATCTGGCGGAGCGCGGGTTCGAGACGCGGGACAGCCAGAGGATCCTCGGAACGCTCGTCGACGCCGGCATCGCCGACGGGGCGCGGCTGGCGGCGACCGGAGGTTCGTACGGCGGCGGCCAGTCGTGGCTGCTGGCGACCTCGCTTCCCTGGAAGAGCCCGAAGGGCCGAACCCTGCAGCTGGCTGCGGCCGTTCCGAAGTTCCCGTGGACCGACCTGCTCGACTCGCTGATCACCAGTGGGCGGGCGACCGACGCGTCCGATCAATCGCCCCCCCACGACGACCCGCTGGGGGTTCCGAAGGAGAGCTACATCGACGGCCTGTACGCCATCGGGCGGGCCGAGGGGCAGGGCCGGTACGACGCGAACCCCCAGGACCCGGCCACCGACCTCGACGAGCAGATCGCGCTGATCCAGAGCGGCGAACCGTACGACGGCAAGCCGAACATCGCCCGGATCGTGGCCTCCTATCGCTCCCGGTCGCCGTTCTACGCGTCGGCGTACTTCGCGGCCGTCCACGCCCACCGCATCCGCGAGGTGCCGGTGTTCTCGATCCAGGGGTGGACCGACCCGCTGTTCCCGGCCGTCCAGACGCTCCAGATGTGGCGGAAGCTCCGGGCCGCCGACCCGCACTCCCCCGTCCAGATGGCGTTCGGCGACATCGGGCACTCCAACGCGCAGAACCCGCCCGCGCAGTGGCGCCCCCTCAACACGCTGGCCTGGCGGTTCCTGCGGGCCCACGTGCTCGGGCAGCGGCGGATCGCGCCGACGCGTCAGGCGTACTCGTTCCTCACGACGTGCCCCGCTTCCTCGACGCCGCAGGTTCCCCTGGCCGGGAATTGGGCCTGGCTGACCCGAGGCGCGGCCGTCGCGACGGGCGGGACCGCCACCACGACGTCCGTCGACCAGAACCCCGCCGAGGGACTGGCCGACGACCCCATCGCCCACAGCGGGTGCCTGAGTGCCGACGACGCGCAGAACGACCCGGCGCAGGCGTACTTCCGGTGGACGCCGCCCCCCGGAGGCCTGACGCTGCTGGGGCTGCCGGCGGTGCAGTTCCACTACGTCCTCACCGGGCGGGACGCGACGGTGACGTTCAAGCTGTGGGACGTCGCCCCCGGCGGAACCAAGACCATGGTGAGCCGCGGCGCCTACCGGTTGTCCACCGCGCACGGCGACCCGCCCTCCGGCGTGCTCCACACCAAGCTCAACGGCAACGACTGGCGCTTCCGGCCGGGGCACGCCATCGAGCTGCAGATCGGGCAGGTCGACGCGCCGATGTGGCGGCCGGACGACGAGCCCTCGTCGATCGCGATCTCGTCGGTCCGGGCGCGATTCCCGACCCACCGGGCGGGGACGGTGACGCTGCGGCCGGCCGCCTGACCGGGTCCGCTGCGCGCGGGCCCGGTATCGTTGCGCGCATGACCGATCACGAAGATCTCACGGCGCGGGTCCACGGGGACTTCCCCAGGATCCGCGCTGAGCTGGAGCGACTCGTCCGCATCCCCGGGATCGCCTTCGAGGGATTCGACCCCGGGCACGTGGCGGCCTCGGCCGACGAGACCGCCGCCATCCTCCGCGACGCCGGGTGTCCGGAGGTTCGCATCCTGGACATGAAGGGCGCCGCCCCGGCGGTGTTCGCCGACGTCCCCGGGCCGGACGGCGCGCCGACCGTGCTGCTCTACGCGCACCACGACGTGCAGCCGCCAGGCGCCGACGACCTGTGGGACTCGCCGCCGTTCGAGCCGGCCGAACGGGGCGGCCGCCTGTACGGGCGGGGCTCGTGCGACGACAAGGCCGGCGTGGTGGTCCACGCCGCGGCGGTACGGGCGTTCGACGGGAAGCCCCCGGTCCACGTGAAGATCTTCGTCGAGGGGGAGGAGGAGGCAGGCTCGCCGAACCTGGCGCTGTTCCTCGATGCGTACGCGGACGACCTCACCGCCGACGTGATCGTGCTGGCCGACTCGTCCAACTGGGACAACGGCGTGCCCGGCCTGACGACGACGCTCCGCGGGCTGGTCGACTGCGAGGTCGAGGTCCGTGTGTCCGACCACGCCAACCACAGCGGCATGTACGGGGGTCCGGCCCCCGACGCGATCACGGCGCTCGCCCGGCTGCTGGCGACCATCCACGACGACCGGGGCAACGTCGCCGTCGCCGGCCTGTTCAGCGGGGAGCCGCCGGTCGTCGACATGACCGAGGACGAGTACCGGGCCGATTTCGGCGCACGCCCCGGCCTCGAGCTGATCGGCGAGGGAACCGTCACCGAACGCCTGTGGGCCAAGCCCTCGATCGCCGTCCTCGGCATCGACGCGCCGAGCATCCGCAACGCGTCGAACACGATCGTTCCGAGGGCGCGCGCCAAGGTCAGCCTGCGCCTCGCGCCGGGCGACGACGCGCAGCGCGCCGCGGACGCTCTGGCCAAGCACCTCGAGTCGAACGCCCCGTGGGGCGTCGAGGTGAGGATCGAACGCGGCAGCGCCGGCGAGCCCTACCGGGTGAACGCCGAGGGCCCGGTGTACGACGCCGCCCGGCGGGCGTTCCGCGACGCGTGGGGCGTCGACCCCGTGGACATGGGCGCCGGCGGCTCGATCCCGTTCGTCCACGACTTCGCGGAACGTCTCCCCGGCGCCGCGTTGCTCCTCACCGGCGTCGAGGACCGCCGGGGCCGCGCGCACGCGGAGAACGAGAGCGTCGACCTCCGCGAGCTCGAGCGGGCCTGCCTGGCCGAGGCGCTCCTGCTGCGGTATCTGGCCGAACGCTGACGGGCCGCCGATGCAGCGGTCGTCCTCGATCGGGGAGCTGATCGATCGGATGGAGGCGCTGCTGGCGCCCATGGTCGAGCGCGACGACGAGCTGCAGCACTTCCACGCGACGTACCTCCGGACGACGAAGGCGGTGGCGGAGCGGCTCGCCCGGCCCGACGGGGGTGGGTTCCTCGACCCGCCGTGGGTCGAGGAATGGGACCTGGTGTTCGCCGATCTCTACCTCGATGCGCTGGAGCGCTGGAATGCCGGAGACCCCGTCCCGGGGCCCTGGCGGATCGCGTTCGAGGCCACGGGCGAGCGGCTCCCGCATCTCCGGTACGTGCTGCTCGGCATGAACGCCCACGTGAACTACGACCTCCCGCAGGCGCTCCTCGCCGCGATCACCGACGACGAGTTCGACGACCCGGAGGTCCGGCGGCGGCGCGGCGCCGACCACGAGCACATCGACCTGATCCTGGCCTCGCGCGTGGCCGAGGAGGACCGTGAGCTCCAGAAGGTCGAGGGCCCCGGCGAACGGACGTGGCTCGACACGCTGCTCCAGCCCTTCAACCGGGCGGGGACAAGGCGGTTCCTCAAGGAGGCCCGCCGAAAGGTCTGGGCGAACGCCCGCCTGTTGAGCGCGGCCCGGCGCCGTGGCGGCGACGCGCTCGACGAGCGGCTGCGCCAGCTCGACCGGCTGTCGGAGGCGCGGGTCGCCGACCTCCGCGCGCCCGGCCAGGTGATCCTGAAGCTGGCCCGGCGCGGATTCGGCGTCGAGCTGGTCCCTTGATCCGGCCACCCGGCCACCGCGAAACTCCCTGGGGAACGGGCGACTGGGGGTCGGGACGATGTCGAGGGAATTCGAGCGGTTCGCGGGAGCCTGCGCGCTGCTGGTCGCGGTGGGCACCATCCTGTACGGGATCACGTTCGCGATCTACGTGAAGTACGGCGACACGTGGGCGGGGACCACGTCGGCGGCCCTGCTGATGCTGGGCGGCGTCGTGGGGCTGGGCGTGGTGCTGGCGTTGTTCGCCCGGCTGGAACGGGTGGACCGGGGGTTCGCGCGGCTGGGGCTCGTGTTCGGCATCGTGTCGGCCGCCGGCTCGGTCGTCCACGGCGGGTTCGACCTCGCGGCGGCCGCGCACCCACCGGCGTTCGCCGGCGACCTCGACGCGATCGATCCCCGGGGCCTGCTGACGTTCGGCATGGCCGCGCTGTCGATCGCCGTGGCCGGATGGCTGATCCTTCGCGGGGGCGCCGCCACCGGCTTCCCCGAGCGGCTGGGGCGGCTCGCCTACCTCTCGGCGGTCCTCCTGCTCGTGCTCTACGTCGGGCGGCTGACCATCCTGAATCCGAAGAACCCGGTCCTGCTCGTCGCCGCGCTCGTCGAGGGACTCGTGGTGAACCCCCTCGTGTACGTGACGATCGGACGGAGCCTTCGTTCCGGGTCCATCGCTGCTGCTACGGTGGACGCATGAGCGACGACGCCACCGACCAGCAGCCACCGATCACCCTCCAGGCCGTCCCGGTTCCGCCGGGGACGGAGCACCCTGCCGACGGCGGGGACGACAAGGAGACCATCACCGAGCCCGGCAAGCTCCTGCGGATCGCCTCGATGGTCCGCGAGCTGCTGGAGGAGACCCGCGGGGCCCCGCTCGACGAACGCGGCCGCACCCGCCTCCGCCAGATCTACGAGCGCTCGGTCGACGAACTGCGGGCGGTCCTCCCCGACGAGCTCGAGCGCGAGCTGCAGGAGTTCGTCCTCCCCCTCGAGGGCGTTCCCACCGAATCCGAGATGCGGGTCGCCCAGGCCCAGCTGGTCGGATGGCTCGAGGGGCTGTTCCACGGCATCCAGGCCGCGATCGTGGCCCAGCAGCAGCAGGCGATGCAGCAGCTCCAGGAGCTGCGCCGCCGGGGCCTCCCGCCCGGCGCCGGGATGCCGGGCATGCAGGGGATGCCGCAGCGGGGGCCCGAATCGGAATCCGACCGCGGCCAGTACCTGTAAGAGAGAGCGGCTCCGGCGAACGGCGCTACGGGGTCAGGACCACCTTCGTCGCCTCACGCCGTTCGAACAGCTCGTAGCCCCGGACCGCCTCGTTCAGCGGCAGTCGGTGACTGATCAACGGAGTCGGGTCGACCTCGCCGGACTGTACCGCCCGCATCGTCCGTTCCCACCACCCGTGGACCGGGCAGATGCCGCCGAACAGCAGCTTCCACCCCCGGGTCCAGTACTCGCGGACGGCGACCGGCAGGACCTCGTCGCCGTAGACGCCGATCACGGAGATCCGCCCGCCCCGCCGGACGGCGGCCCTCGCCGTCTCGAACGCCGGCAGCCCGCCCACGGCCTCGACCGCGACGTCCACGCCCCGCCCCTCGGTGGCCTCGCGCACGGCCATCTTCACGTCGGCGGCGGACGGATCGATCCCAACGCCGCCCGCCGCCCGAACCAGGTCGAGCCGGGGATGGACGAGGTCGATGCCGATCACCGGGTTCGCCCCCAGCGCCATCGCCGCCAGAACGGCGAAGTACCCGACCGGCCCGCACCCCACGACGGCGACGCTCTCCCCGGGGCGCGGCGCCGCCTGCGCGGTCGCGTACCAGCCGGTCGTCAGGACGTCGCCCACGAACAGTGCCCGTTCGTCGTCGACGTCGTCGGGGATGGACAGCAGGTTGTGGTCGGCCCGGGGTACCCGGACCGCCTCGGCCTGCATCCCGCCGAGCCCCCCGCCGGCGGCACCGAGGCCGAGGTTCCGGAGCCCCGAGCACAGGGACGACTCGCCGCGCTCGCAGTACCAGCACGTCCCGCAGACGTTGTCGAACGGGATCGCGACGCGCCCGCCGACGCGGAACCGCGTGACCTCCGGCCCGGCCTCCTGGACGACGCCCACGGCCTCGTGCCCGAGCGGCTCCCCTGGCTGCATCGGCAGCCTGCCGGAGAGCGCGTGGAGGTCCGAGCCGCAGATGGCCGAACGCGTGATCCGGATCACCGCGTCGGCAGGTTCCTCGATCGCCGGATCGGGCTGCTCACCCACCCCGGCGACGCCCGGTTCCACGTACAGGACGCTTTTCATGGATGGACAAGCATGCCGCACCGCACGCCGTGCTGCCGACCGCTCAGGCGGACGCGGAGGACACGGGGACGGGCGCCGCGCGGGCGGCCACCGAGCCCTCGGTCCCGCCCGCCGTCAGCCGCTGCGCGAGGTACACCGGGATCAGCGACAGCGCGATCACGAACACCGCCACCACGTTCACCACCGGCCGGGCGTGCGGCAGGCGGATCTCGTTGAAGATCCACTTCGGCAGGGTCTGCTCGGACCCCGAGGTGAAGTTCGTCACGACGATCTCGTCGAACGACAGGGCGAACGCCAGCAGGCCGCCGGCCACCAGCGCCGTGGCGATATTCGGCAGCGTGACCAGCCGGAACGTCTGCCAGCCGCTCGCGCCGAGGTCGAGCGAGGCCTCGACGATGTTCCCCTGCATCCGCCGCAGCCGCGCGACGACGTTGTTGAACACCACCACCACGCAGAACGTCGCGTGGCCGATGACGATCGTCAGCAGGCTGAACGGGATCCCGCTCTCGTTGATGGTGGAGTTCAGCGCGATCCCGGTGACGATGCCGGGCAGGGCGATCGGCAGCACGAACACGAACGAGATCGTCTGCCGACCGAAGAACCGGAACCGGTGCACCGCGAACGCGGCCGTCGTCCCCAGCACCAGCGCGATCGCCGTCGCGCCGAGCCCGGCGATGATCGATGTCTTCAGGGCATCCCGCACGTCCGCGTTGTGCCAGGCGTCGGCGAACCAATGGGTGGTGAAGCCGGCGATCGGCCAGGACTGCCCCTGCGACTTGTTGAACGAGTACACGACCACGACGACGAGCGGGAGGTACAGGAACCCCAGCACGAACACGGTCATCGCCTTGACGAAGATGCGCGCGCCTCTCGACTCCATCGCTACAGCGCCTCGAACGCGCCCAGGCGGCGCGC
>DATBHM010000295.1:0-12902 GCA_036557505.1 Actinomycetota bacterium
AGGTGACCCCCGGGCCGGGCGGCCGGTAGCGCGGGGGGCCCTGCTCCGGGGACGCCGCGCGGTCGCCGGCGGCGTGGGGTCGGGGGGCCGGAGGTCCAGGCTGGGTCCGGCGCCCCCGGACGGCGTGTCGGGTTCCCGCGGCCGGCCGGGCGCGGCGCCCGCGACCTCCTCCCGCGACGGCCGGTCCTGCCCGGCGTCGAAGAGCGGTCCACCCGCCGCGGTGGCCACGGCGACCCCCCTGCCCCGCCGCCCGGCCCGGGCTGCGGCCAGCCGTCGCCGCCGGGGCGGCCGCCACCTCGTGCGGTCGGCCTCGAGCAACCCGGCGAAGGCGGCCAGCGCGAGGGACGTCCCGACCAGCACGTGGGCCGCGATGTGGTGTTCGCCGAAGCCGGGTCCCACGACCGAGCTGGTCGGCAGCCCCCGGACGAACGTGGCCGCGCAGGCCGCCGCCAGCGCGCCGATCGCGCCGATCCACAGCCAGCCCGTCGCGAACCCGAACGTCCACCGCGCGATGACCACGGCGATGCCGATGGCGAGGCCCACCGGCCCGCCGAACAACCATGCCAGGGCCAGGTACGCGGCCACGCAGACGACCTTGGCGGCCGCACTCCGCCCGGGGAGCCTCCGGGCCGCGCGTTCCAGGGCGGCGCTCACCGCCTCCACCGCCGTCGCCGGACGGCCTCGACCGCCACGAGCGCCAACGCCACGACGGTCGCGGCCGCGCTCACCACGATCGCCGCCCGGTACCGGCCCTGCGGTCCGTACCGCACCAGCACGTGGTAGGACCCGGTTCTCGACACGAACCACCCGGCCGAGTAGCCGTCCACCAGGATGGGCGGCCCGAGGTCGGTTCCTCCGATGGACGCGTGCCAGCCCTTCGCGACGTTCTGCCCGATCGAGAGGTAGTACGGCGCGCTCGCCCGCTGCACGGCCACGTCGAGCCCGCCGTCGGCGAGTGCCGTCGTCGACACCCCGGGAGGCGTCGCGGTGGATGCGGGCTGGTCCTTGCCGACGGTCGCCAACTGGAGCGACTGGACGAGGAGCGGGCTCCCCGCCTCGAGCAGGTGGTCCCCGGGCGGCAGGACCGTGACGTCGCCGGAGCAGGCCTCGACCGGCAGCTGCTGTCCAGACAGCAGGTCGTCCTGCGTCCCCTCGAGCCGCACGGCGTGCTGAACGCCGTCGAGGGTGAACCCGGGGCCGTGGTAGCAGGGGAGCCGCTCCGAGCCCCTGAACGACAGGGGCCGGACCCCGGGGATCTCGACCTCGGCGATCCCGACCGGGCGGGGCTTCGACTCGTTCACCCGGAACACCGACGTGATGGTGATCGTCACGCTCGACGTCGTCCGGGGCGGGAACGAGAGCGTGATGTCGGGGTGGAGCAGGTCGGGAAGCGTGCCCCTCACCGACGAGCCGTCGGAGAACGTCGCGCGGACCCCGGTGATCGGAGATCGCGACTTCGACAGGTCGGTCCGGACGACGATCCGGCCGATCTTCTGCCGGGGGAACGACACCGTGAGGCGCTGTCCGACGTCGCCGGAGGGGACCCAGTCGGTCGAGGGGTCCCCGTCGAACGCCATGCTGCCCCGGTTGACCGGAAGGCCGAGCGCCCGGCTGGAGGAGTCGACGTGCACGCGGGCCGGCCCCAGGAGCAGGCGGTCGATCCGGTCGTCGGGCGCCGTTCGGTCGAGCGAGGCGGTGCCGCTGATCGCGAACGACCGCGAGTCGGGAACCTCGAACCGCCGCCGGAGGCTCAACTCCTCGTCGACGTCGAACGGGGAGCGCGTGCGCTGGCGCTCGAACACGTAGGTGATCGGCGAGGAGGCCAGGGCGTCGCCGCCGCCCGGGAGTCTGCGGGCCGCGTCGAACAGGTCGGTGGGGACACGCACGATCTCCGCCGCGTGGAGCCCGGGGATTCCGATGTCGGCGATGCCGACGGGACCCTCGGGTCCGAGCCCCTTGGTCACCGACAAGATCCGGAGCCGGACCCACGACGTGGTCCGCTCGGGGAACGAGATCCGCTTCGTCGCGCCCGCCTCGAGCGTGGCGGTCACGGAGCTTCCGTCGGAGAATTCGAGCCGGACGTCGCGGACCCGGCGGCCGAGCGCGGCCGGCGGCAGGGTGACGGACACGCGCGAGAGCCTGCGCGGGGCACGGAACTCGGCCTCGATCCACGAACCGCGGGGGTCGGTCCCCCCGCCGGTCTGCCACACGGTCCGGTGGTCGCCGTCGAACGCGTTGGCCGGCCGGAACTCGGGCGGAGGTCGGTCGCCCGAGGCGGTGATCGAGCGGAGCCCCGGGTACTCGGCGACGGCCTGGGTGGACGACCGTCCCCCGAACAGGTCGTAGCCCGTGCGCCGCCCCCGCAGGGTCTGTCCGGCCGGGAGGATGGCGGACCGGGATCCGGACGGCGTGGTGAACGACCAGACCACCCGGCGGTTGCTGTCGGTCACGACGAACCTCGGGGCCGACCGCGCCATCACCGCGGCGAGGCCGCCGGCGCCCAACGAGCCCGAGTACAGCAGCGGCGGCCCGCCCTCGAGGAGCCCCGCCCGCGCTGCCTCCGCCACGCCGAACCCGTCGCCGGACACCACCACGGGGTTCCCCACCTCGGCCCTGACGATCGGCACCGGGTGAGCGACGGTCAGCACCTCGACCGGCGACAGCGACTCCTCGTGGACCGACAGTCGATCCTCGTCCCCGGTCGGCCCCACGACGTTCTCTCCGGGAACGCCGAACGTGGCGTACGTCGTGAGATCGGGATTCCCCGTGAGGGCCTGCATCGCGAGGGGCCGGGCGGTGTGGCTCCGCTTCCAGTCGAGGTCGTTCTGCAGCACGACGTCGCGCACGCCGAGGTATCGGAACAGCTGCGCCTCGCCGCTCACCGGGAGCCCCTCGAAGTACGGCTGTTCGACGGCGGCGACCAGGTTCGAGCCGAACCGCTCACCGACCGGCAGGCGGATGGGGTCCACGTGCGAGAGGTCGGCCGATGCGGCGGCGGCGACGCCCTCCTTGAGGGAGCCCCACCGGTAGACCGCCGTCCCGGTGGCCGGGGCGAAGAACGCCCGCGTCGCCACGTCCCGGCCCGCGAGCGCCGTGAGGGCCCTCTGCCAGTACCGCGGGATGGGCCGCGTCGACCGGCTCCTCGCGTACAGGTGGCCGGTCCACAGGGGATACGCGTTCGCTCCGACGATCAGCACGACCGCGGCGACCGCCCCCGCCTTCGCCCATCCCGGGCGGGGCACCGTTCGCAGGCGGGTGAGCAGGGCCCCGACCCCGATCCCGGCCAGCACCGCGACGCTCAGGTTCAGCCCCGAGGCGAACTTGTAGGTCGTGCGCAGCCCGGCGGCGCCGGGAACGTTCCGGTAGGCGTCGAGCAGCAGCCGTCCGAACGGGGTGGGGGAGTGGACCGGGAACACCCCCGCGGTCACGAACACCCCGAGGATCATCAGGAACAGGAAGAACAGCCGGTACCGCCACCGGGTGAGCCACGCGGCGGCGAGCGCCCCGATCGGCACGGCGAACCCGGTCACCACCAGCAGCCAGTTCGTTGCGAACGCCCGCACGGTGGGCACCCATGGCCCGAACTGGTCTCCCCCGTAGAACATCCAGAACCCCAGTCCGCGGATGGTCTCCGAGGTGCTCGAGCTCGCGTTGATGATGCTCGGCTGCTCGGAGTACACGAGGGCGTTGGAGACCTCGGACGACGTGAGCAGGACCAGCCACCACGCATTGAGGGTGACGGTGAACACCAGCGCCAGGAGGGCGAACCGGATGCCCCGCCAGACGTGGACCCCCCGCTGGACGAACGTCACCCAGGCGATCAGCAGCGCGGCCACGATCAGGGCGTCGATCTGCGGCGCGCCGTTCCCGCCGCCCATGAGCAGCGTGACCAGGCCGAACAGCGCCGGCCAGGCCAGGCCCTTCCGGCCCACCCCCACCATCGTCACCAGCAGCAGCACGGGGAGCAGCACGTAGGGCAGGAACGGCCCGGTGAACGGCAGCCCGTACCCGAACGTGTACGGCGAGAGCATGTACACGAGCCCGGCGGTGAGCGGCGCGGCCACGCTCCGCCGTCCGATGAGCCGGTCCACCAGCAGGACCGTGCCCGCGCAGCCCACGAACAGCAGCAGCCCGTGCCACAGACGCTCGGCCACCCACGGCGACGCTCCGGCCGTTCGGATCAGCCACACGACGACGCCCATGGGGAACGCGATCGCGTCGTGCTGCTCGTGGCCGAGGTACGGGCTGCCGTGCCACAGGACGAACGCCTTCGCGAGGTAGGCGCCGGGGTTCAGCCACAAGGGGTCGCGCGTGTCGAACGCGTACCGGCCGGGGAGCGAGAGGAACGGGAGCGCGAACATCGTCACGGCGAGGAGGGCCCACATGATCCGCCGGGCCTGGGGGGCGGCCGGCGCGCGGGAGACGCGCTCGCGGACCCGTGGCGCCGGCACGGCGACGACCGATTCCGTTCCGGCGCTCATGGGAGCGTTCGCACGACCCTCGCCGGGTTCCCGGCCACCACGACGCACGGCGGGACGTCGGCAGTGACCACCGATCCGTACGCGATCACCGAGTTCTCGCCCACCCGGACGCCGGGGAGGATGGCCGCGCCGCGCCCCACCCAGACGTTGCGCTCGAGGACGATGGGCGCGACCCGGACGGGCGCGTCCCGGTTGGTCCGTCGGTCGAACGCGAGGCTGTGCATGTCGGTGTCGAGCAGGTGGGCCTGCCCGACCATGCAGTCCGGCCCGATCTCGATGCGTTCCTCCGCCTGGACGTCGGTGCCGTTCAGCTGGGCGTTCTCGCCGATGTCGATGACGGCACGGGGCGACCGTGTGATCAGCCGGAGACGCCGGCCGACACCGAACGTGAACAGGTTGGCCCGGTCCGCGATCCGGATGCGACCGGGACCCTTGATCAGCAACCGGTGGTTGGCCACGACGCCCTCGCCGGCGTCGAACCGGTCACCCAGCGCGACCCGGTAGGCCCCGACCACGGCTGCCGACAGCCCCCGGATCGCGGCGAGCCGAACGGGGCCCAGGTCGCGGAGGTCGGACGAGAGGGCGCTTCGGACCATGCCCGGACAGTCTGGCCACCCCCCGCTTCGATTGGCAAGAACGGCGGGGGCGACCCATCCGCTATGGTCGGGCGCGGTGATGGGTCGGGGACGCGGGGATGCCTGACGCCGCGACGCGGCGGATGCCGAGGACGCGATCGGTGGACCGCATCGCCTACCTCACACGCCTCGCCGCGGGTCGTTCCGTGATCCACGTGGGGTTCGCGGGGGAGACGCGGGCGACGATCGACGACCTCCGGAACAACCCCCTGTGGCTCCACGGGGCACTCGGCGGGTCGGCGACCCGGTTGGTGGGGCTCGACCTGGACGCCGCGAGCGTGGAACGGGCCCGGGCCGCGGGGTTCGAGGCCCACCGGGCCGACGCGGCCGACGCGGCATCGCTCTCGGCCCTCGACCTCGAGCCGGCCGACCTGGTCATCGCGGGCGAGGTGATCGAACACGTCGAACGCCCCGGCGAGCTCCTCGACGCGCTGCACCTCCTGGTCGCACCCGGAGGCCGCCTGGCGATCACGACGCCCAACGCCGCCTCCCTGCTCAATCCGCTGGCGGCGGCCGCCCGCTACGAGCTGATCAATCCCGACCACGTTTCGTTCTACTCCTGGTACACGCTGGGGAACGTCATGGAGCGCCACGGGTGGCGGGTCCGGCGGTTCCTGACCTACCACTTCCCGTTCGCCGGAGAGGCGTGGGCGGGCGGCGGGGCCGCCGCGGCGGGCCGGGCGATGGCCCGAGTGCAGGCCACGTTGTCGCGGTGGTGGCCGTACCTGGACTTCGGCTTGATCGCGGTCGCCGACTCGGGCCGTTAGGTCGACGCACCGCCGGCGCCGAGGGTCGCGATCCAGAATCGTGCGAGGTGGTCGTGCCCCCGCTGGTTGGGATGCAGCGCATTCGCGTAGTCGGTCGACGTGTCGAGCACTCCGGACGGGTCCACGAACACGTCGCCGTGCGTCGCGGCCTCGTTCTGCAACGCGGTATTCCATCGCGCCCGCTTCACCTCGCTCACGGTCAGCACCGGCAGGATGGCCGACACGTACACCGGGACGGAGAGGCCGTCGAGCGCCGTGAGGATCCGGTCGATCCCCGTCCGGAACTCGCCGAAGGTCGGCGTGCAGCCCTGCGCGTCCTTTCCGGGCACCATGTCGTTGGTCCCGAACGCGACGACCACGGCGAGGGTCGGGTCCTGACCGAGGACCCGGCCGGTGTGCGTGGCCCCCCAACAGGCGGCGCCCGCTCCGGGCGCACCGACGTCGGCGACCCTCGTCCCGAGCCCCGGCGCCAACTGGTCCGCCCAGCCGCCGGTCTGCCCGTCCCCGCCTCCGGTGAGCCTGCCCGCCGCGATGGAGTCGCCGTACACGACCGTCTGCGGCAGCGAGCCCGCGATCATCCGGCCGCCGGTCCCGTACGACCAGGCGAGGATGTCGAGCTCCCCGCTCGTGGCGACCAGGCGGAAACGCTGGGGTCCCGCGGGGAGGTTCCATGCCAGTCGCACCGCCTGATCGCCCGACGTACCGAGCGTCACGCGATACCCCACGACCTTGCCGTTCACGTAGGCGGTAAGCGTCGAACCGTTCCCGGTGAACGAGGCGTCCACCTCCGGGGCGTCGACGTAGAACCAGAGCGACTGGCCCGGGCTCAGCACCCGGACGGGCGTGGTCGCCGCCCGGGCGGGCAGCGCGGCGAACAGCAGGACCACCGATGCGCAGGCGACGAACGTGCGCTGGACGGCGCGAACCGCCGGCATCGACCGGGTCGCCCGCAGCGGCCTCGTCCGTGCCGGGTTCATGGCTACGTGGAGATCTGCGCGGCGAAGACCTGCGCGATCAACTGGTAGCCGGTCACGTTCGCGTGGATGTTCGGTCCCACCGGCGGGGCCGCGCACATCCATGTGTCGTTGCAGATGTTCGCCACGTTGACCGGCACCTCGCCGAACGGCGGCAGGTCGACCATGTCGGTCGTGTCGTTCGTCTGCATGGCGAAGGAGACGTTGGCCACCTTCCAGTGATTCGCGAGGTACGTGGTCTGCAGGATGGAGTTGATGACATTGGTCAGCAGCAGCGACTGGGAGGCCAGGGTCTGTCCCTCCGCGCCGTCGACGTAGAAGGCGAGATACGGGTCGTAGTACCGCATCCCCACCATCTGGATGGTCGTGTTCGGGCCGGCCGCGGCGTTCAGTCGCCCGACGATCACCGGCAGGTCCGCCTTGATGGCGTTGATGCCGTCGGTGATGCAGGTCATGTCGACCTGCCCGCCGGAGATGCAGCCGTCGACGTTGTTCGCCCCGATGTCGAGCGTGACGAACATCGTGTTCTTACGGTGGTGGCGGAGGAAGTACACGGCCTGGTCCAGCTGTGAGCCCAGCCCGTACGAGCAGATCCCGCCGTCGATCATGGTCCCAGTGGTCTCGCCCGGGCACCCGAGCAGCTGTTCCTGCAGGCGGGGGATGTTCGCCTGCTCGAGATGGAACAGGTCGTCGGCGTAGCCCTGGTCGGTGATCACGCTCTGCCCGGCGGAGTTCGGTTGGACGCCGCGCGCCAGCGAGTCGCCGAGCGACAGGTAGAACCGGTGCGGCTTCGCGGCGGCGTGCGACGGCGCCGCCCCCACGAGCAGCACCGCGAGCGCGACGACGGGCACGAGCAACCGGGAACGCCTGATCGACATGGGTCCTCCTCCCCCTCGGGCGGGCCCCGGCGGGCCCACCGGCACCACAGTTTGCCACCGGTTCGCGTTGTGTGATTCGTGGTCGCAACGGCCACCGCCCCGGCATATGCTCCGGGCACCATGGGTCCCATGGGAGTCGTCCGCGGGGGCCGGAGGCTGTTCGGCGTCCTGGTCGTGTGTGTGCTCGGAATGACGGCGTGCGGAAGCTCGGCGCCGCCGGCACCGACACCGGTGGTGTCCGGGATCCTCGGTTTCGACCAGCGGGCCGCGCTGGCCGACAACTCGGTGGGGTCGGGGACGATCCAGAAGGCGGACCCGTTCTTCGCGTGCGGGTCGACCACCGCGACCTACGCGGCGGAGATCGTGACGTCCGGCATCCAGAACGCCAAGGTGCGCATGGAGTGGGGCGACGTGGTCCCCGGGTTGCAGACCTACGCCTCGGGCAAGGTCACCGGCCTCGCCTTCGGGACGACCGGCGACCTGCCGTTCACCCACCCGTTCGGCGCGGACATGACGTTCGACATGGCGCTCGATCCGTCGTACGGGCCGCTGGCGCAGGTCACCGGCGACGCGTCGTTCAACGGCATCCCGCCGGGGACCCTTCACACGGAGATCGCCGAGGGCCTCATCCCGCACGGCGCCGACGGCACGTACCTCCCCGGGTTCACGCCGAAGGAGGGCGACCAGGCCGCCGCGTACGGATCGTGGATCGTCGACTGCGGCCACAACGACTTCCACACGGAGATCCATCCACCGTCCGTGCTGGCGTTCGCCCACCAGGACGGCTCGAAGACCGTTTCGAACGTGTTCTCCGACCCGTACGTCGTGACCCAGCTGTTCAACCCGGATCCGTCCAAGGCCGCCGACTTCGCCGACACGTCGCGGTTCACGGACCCCACCACCCAGTACTTCCCCAAGTACGTCGAGGACCTCATCCTCGGCATGCTCGGGCAGGGCGACCCGGCGTACCAGGGCAAGGACGAGCTGCAATCGCACACCCTCATCAACGTGAACACCCGCATCCAGGACGTCAGCTGGTACGTGTGCGCCCCGGGGCCCAAGCCGTCGAACGGCACGCTGTCCGTGACGTCGAACATCACGACGCGCCCCGGGGTCGACGTGTCGGTCTCCCGGGACGACGACCTGGGGTGCGCCCGGCTCACCGCGACCATCGGCTCGAAGTACACGCCGGCGCCCATCACGCGCAAGGACTGCGTCCTCGATTGGGCCCAGCTGAACACCCAGGCGGCCCTGGCGCTCATGCAGCCCGGCCTCGACGTGCGGGCTGCGATCGACAAGCTCGTCCCGGCGTCGATCGTCGACAAGGTCAACCGGAGCCCGATCGTCGACTGCTACGACCCGCTCGTGGCGCCGCCGCCCGGGACGTCCGGCACGACGGTCGTGAACGACCGGCAGCCGTACCCGTTCTACGGCACCGTGGTCGTCTCCTGGAAGTAGCAGGGGAGTTGCGACCGGCGGCTCCGGGATGGTTCTATCTACCGCGTGGTAGAGAGCTCCGGCGGGCCGACCGCCGGATCGCCGGGTGAGGGCGAGCGCTCCGAGGACACGACCGTGCCCCCGGACGGTTCGTCCGAGGCCGCATCCCTCGGCTCCGCGATCCACGCCGGACTCGCCGGCAAGCGGATCCTGCTGACCGGCGTCACCGGGTTCCTCGGGCAGGCGCTGTTCGAACGGCTGCTCGCCGGCTTCCCCGACACCCGCCTGGTCCTGCTGATCCGCGGCCAGTACGGCACCACCGCCCGGGCCCGCGCGGAGGAGCTGCTCCAGCGGCCGGTGTTCAACTCGGCCCGGGAGCGGCTCGGGGCCGACGGCCTGAGGGCGACGTTCGACGAACGCGTCGAGGTGCTCGAGGGCGACGTCGTCGGCGAGCTGCCGCGGTTCCCGGCGGACATCGACCTCGTGTACCACTGCGCGGCGACGGTCTCGTTCGACTCACCGATCGACGAGGGATTCCGGGCGAACGTCGTCGGCGCGACCGCGCTGTACGGTGCCGTGGCGGACTCGGGGTCGAGGCCCCACCTCGTCCACGTCTCCACCGCCTACGTGGCCGGGTCCCGCAAGGGCGTCGTGCCCGAGGCCCCGCTCGACCACGGCATCGACTGGCGCGCCGAGCTCGAGTACGCGCTCAGCGCCAGGGAGCGGGTCGAGGAGGCTTCGCGGCGCCCCGAGCTCCTGGATTCGTTCGTCAAGAACGCCAGGGCCGAACACGGGCGCGCCGGGCCCCAGGAGGTCGCCGAGCACGCCGAGACGCGACGACGCGACTGGGTCACCAAGCGGCTGATCCACTACGGCCGGTCCCGGGCCCGGACGCTCGGGTGGCCCGACATCTACACGCTGACCAAGGCGCTCGGCGAACGGGCCGTCGAGGAGACGGCCGGCGACCTCCCGCTGTCGATCGTCCGCCCGTCGATCATCGAGTCCGCGTACGTCCACCCCCACCCGGGGTGGATCGAGGGCTTCAAGATGGCCGAGCCGATCATCCTGGCGTACGGTCGCGCCGCGTTCCCCGAGTTCCCGGGCATCCCCGAGGGCATCCTCGACGTGATCCCGGTCGACTACGTCGTGAACGCGCTCCTCGCCGTCGGAGCCCGGGCGACCGAGCCCGGCGACCGCGTCTACCACCACGTGTGCAGCGGCGAACGCAACCCGCTGCTGTTCCGCAAGGTCTACGAGAACGTGCGCGAGTACTTCGGACGGGAGCCCTTGCCCGACCGGGGGCGGGGGTTCGTCAAGCCGCCGGTGTGGGAGTTCCCCGGGCAGCGCGTCGTCGAGCGCCGGCTGCGCACCGGCGAGAAGGCCATCGCGATGGCGGACCGGTGGGTCCGGCGGCTGCCCCGGTCGCCGCGCACCCGCAAGCTCGTCGAGCAGCTCGACCGGACGAAGGGGAGGGTGGACTTCCTGCGCCGGTACGCCGACCTGTACGGCGCATACGTCGAGGCGGAGGTCATCTACACCGACGACCGGACGCTCGACTACTTCCGGTCGCTGCCCGAGGCCGATCGGGAGGAGTTCCCGTTCGACGCCGCGGACATCGACTGGCGGTACTACCTGCAGGACGTGCACTGTCCGGCCATCACGGTGGCGATGCGGTTCCCGCCGCCTCCCCGGCCGGCACCCGAGGTGCGCGTCCGGGAGCGTGAGGAGCCCGTCCTCGCGGCGTTCGACATGGAGGGGACGATCCTGTCGTCGAACGTCATCGAGTCCTACCTGTGGCTGCGGATGGCCGACCTCCAGCGCGAGTCGTGGCCCGGCGAGGTGGCGAGCGTCGCGCGGAAGCTCCCGGCGTACCTGTCCGCCGAGCGCCGCGACCGGGGGGAGTTCCTGCGGTCGTTCTACCGCCGGTACGAGGGCGCGTCGGTCGAGGAGCTCCGCCGCATCGTCGACGAGCAGGTCGCCGAGATCGTCCTGCAACGGATCTCGCCGCCCGCCATCCGGCGCATCCGCGAGCACCGCCGGGCCGGGCACCGGACGGTGCTCATCACCGGCGCGCTGGAGGTGTTCGTGCAGCCGCTGGCGCCGCTGTTCGACGAGATCGTCGCGGCCCGGCTGGACGTCGTGGACGGCCGCTACACCGGGTACCTCCGGCAGCCGCCGCTGGTCGGCGAGGCCCGGGCCGCCTGGCTCCGGCAGTACGCCGTGACACACAAGGCCAACCTCCGGCAGTCCTACGCGTACGCGGACAGCCACACCGACCTCCCGCTGCTGCGGGCGGTCGGGAACCCGGTGGCGGTGAACCCCGACGTGGCGCTGTTCCGGGTGGCGAAGAAGCGCCGGTGGCCGGTCGAGGAATGGCACGCCATGAAGGGAACGCCGAGGGTGATGCTCCCGGAGCCGGCGTCGTCATGACGCTCGCCCTGGAGCTGTTCCGAAGCGTGCCGCGGTACGTGGCCGCGCGGGCCGTCGGCGATCGCCTGCCCGGGCTGGTCGCCGGCCCGCTGGCGCCGCTCCGCCTGGTCAACCGGGACGGGCCCGAGGCGCCCGACGCGTCGTGGGGGCGCATCCGGCCCCGGCTGGCGGGGATCTGCGGGTCGGACCTGGCCACGATCAGCGGGCATACCTCGTTCTACTTCTCGCCGCTGGTGTCGATGCCGTTCGTGCCGGGGCACGAGGTCGTCGGCGAGCTGATGGACGACGTCGACGACCTGCCGGTCGGGACGCGGGTGGTCATCGACCCGGTGCTGGCCTGCGCCGCCCGGGGGCTCGCGCCGTGCCCGTCGTGCGCGGCCGGCGCCACCGGCCGGTGTGACCGTGTGACCGTCGGGCACGTGTCGCCCGGACTGCAGACGGGCTACTGCGCGGACACCGGCGGCGGGTGGAGCGCGATGCTGGTCGCCCACCGCTCGCAGCTCCACCCGGTGCCCGAGCGCATGACGGACACCCGCGCGGTGCTGGTGGAGCCGCTGGCGTGCGCGATCCATGCGGCGCTGCGGGCGGCGCCCGAGCCGGGGGCGACCGTCCTGCTGGCCGGGGCCGGGACGCTCGGGCTGCTCACGCTGCTCGCGCTGCGGGAGTTCACGGACGCGGGGCACGTGACCGTCGTGGCGAAGCACTCCCGGCAACGGGAGCTGGCGGTGGCGTTCGGGGCCTCGGACGTCGTGTCGCCCGACACGGCGATCGGCTCGCTCCGGCGGTCGTCGCGGGCCATGAAGCTGAAGCCCGAGCGGGGGATGCCGTTCCTGTTGGGCGGCGTCGACATGTCGATCGACTGCGTGGGGTCGCGGTCCTCGCTGGACCTGGCGCTCCGGACGACCAAGGCCGGGGGCCGGGTGGTGCTGGCGGGCCTGCCCACGCACGGCGCCGACCTCACGCCGGTGTGGTTCCGGGAGCTCGAGCTGGTCGGCGCGTACACGAGCGGCGCCGAACAGCTGCGGAACGGCGAGACGAAGCACACGTTCGACCTGGCGCTCGACCTGGCCGGGGACGCGCCCCTCGAGGGCGTGGTGGGCGCCGTGTACCCGCTCCGGCGGTGGCGCGAGGCATTGGACCACGCGCTCGACGCCGGGCGACTGGGAACGATGAAGGTGGCCTTCGACCCGCGGGCCGAGGGCTGAGAAGTGATGTCCAGGACTCGATTCGGGGGTCCAGGGGGCGAGCAGCCCCGCGAGCGAAGCGAGCGGATCAGGCTGCTCGAGTCCCCCTGGTCGAA
>DATBHM010000296.1:0-6178 GCA_036557505.1 Actinomycetota bacterium
GGCCGCCTCCGGCAGGTGCTCCTCCACGAAGGCCCGCACGCGACCCAGCGCCGCCTCGTCCGGCTCGCCGTCGAGCCGGTCCCGGGTCGTCGGTTCGCCGCCGACGTCCTGGGCCGCTTTGGGGCCCGGTTCGCCGAACGCCGGAAAGCCGTAGAAGCTCGGGTCGTCCATCCAGATCCAGATGGGGAACCGGCCCGGCGAGAACCGTCCCGGGTCGGACGCCCGGAAGTACACCACCTGCTCCTTCGTGATCGTGAGCGGCAGGGGACGGACCCCCAGCATGCGCAGGACGTCGTTGGTCCAGGAATCCGCGGCGACGACGAGCGTCCGGCACGTGATCCGGACCGACGGGGTCGCGAGCTCGATCTCCCCACCCCGCTCCTCGATCGCGGTGACGGGCGACCGATCACGGAGATCGGCCGAGTGCAGGGCGGCCAGGCGCCGATGCGCGGCGTTGCAGCGGGACGCGGCACACAGGCCGGCGTCGGGCTGGAAGACGGCCCGGACGTCGTCGGTCAGCCTCCATTGGGGCCATCGCGACATGACCGTTCCGGCGTCGAGCTCCTCGAACGGAACACCGCACGAGCCCATGCTCTCCGTGTAGTCGCCCATGGGGATGGCCGCGCCCTCCGGCCACAGGTCCAGGCCCCCGGTTCTGATGACGAGGCGCTCCCCCGACTCGCGCTCGACCTCTTCCCACGCGCGGTAGGCGTGGGCCGCCATCTCGACGTACCACGGCGTGTGGTACGAGCGGCGGATGATCCTCGAATGGTCCTCGGAGGCGCCGTTCGTGTGCCCCAGGTCGAACTGCTCGAGCGCGACGACCTCGCCGGGCGCCCGCCGGGACAGCCAGTACGCCGCGGCGCTGCCGATCGCGCCCTGCCCCAGCACGGCGTACGTGAACTCCGTCCGCGACGGCGCGGCCGTCACCTCACGCCGGCTCGGCCGTGTGCCGGTAGTACTCGAAGGCGGACATCGGGCGGTCGTAGTCGACCCGCCACTCCCCCTCCTCGACCGGCAGCTTGCCCAGCGCCTGTGCCATGGCCTTCACGTGCGACGCGACCGAGCCGCAGCACGAGCCGATGTAGTTCACGCCCATGGCGTCCGCCTTGACCGCGTACGCCGCCATGGCCTGCCTCGGCAGCTGCAGCGGGTCGAGCGCGAACGGGAACTCGGGCAGCGACGTGAAGTCCGGCGCCTCCGGACCGGTCCGGTACCCGACCGGCTGGCAGGCGACGAACCCCGGGACGGCGCGGCGCATCTCCTCCATCAGCGGAAGCGTCTGCTCCGGGCCCCGCAGGCAGTTGATCCCCACGACGTGGGCTCCCGCCTCCGAGAGCCGCCGTGCGCACTCGCCCGGGGGATCGCCCTCGTACGACCTGGCATCCCGCTCGTAGGACATCGTGACCACGACCGGGAGGCCCGTCCGAAGCGCCCGCTCCACGGCGATCAGCGCCTCCCCCAGCCAGGTGAACGTCTCACCGACGACGAGGTCGATGCCGGCGTCCACCTGGACCTCGAGCTGGCGGTCGAACAGCGACCGCACGTGGTCGGCGGACTGCGGATCCGATGGATCGTAGGCCCAGGTCAGGCTGAGGTTTCCGGCAACGAGCGCGTCGGCCTCGGCGGCGACCCCCCTCGCCACGTCCACCGCCGCCCGGTTGATGTCGTCCACCTTGCCGGCGAGTCCGACCGTCGCCAGCTTGTCCTCGCTCGCGTAGAACGTCAGGGCCTGCAGCACCTCCGCGCCGGCCCGCATGAACTCCCGGTGCAGCTGCGCCAGCGCATCGGGGTCGGTGATGCTGACCTCGGGCGTGAAGGGGCCGGCGCGCACGTACCCACGGCGTTCCAGCTCGAGGAGGTACCCGCCGTCGCCGAGGACGGGCCCCTCGGCCAGGCGCTCCAACAGACCCTTCTTCACCGCCGCATCCGTCGCGCCCATCACGACTTCGGGATGCGCTTGCCGGGATCCACGAACGGCATCGGGACGACCGATGCCTCACGCCGGCCACTCGGCGTCCCCACGTCGAGCGCGGTGCCCGCTTCGGCCCGATCGGCCGGAACCCACGCGAACCCGATGTTCTTCCCCAGGCGCGGCGAGAAGATGGCGGACGTCACGGCGCCGACGGTCTCCCCGTCGATCGAGACCGGCCATGTCGTGTCGTTCATCTCGATCCGGTCTCCCCCGATCTCGACGCCGGCGATGCGGCGCGTCACGCCCTCGTCCCTGATCCGCCGCAGCGCCTCCTTGCCCGTGAAGTCGGCGTCCGTGTCGAGGTCGACGAGCCGGTCGAGGCCGAGCTCGAAGGGATTGTTGGTCCAGTTCATGTCGGCCCGGTAGTTGAAGATCCCGCCCTCGATGCGCCGGATGTCCACGGGGCCGGTCGGTCGGATCTCGTACGGGGCGCCGGCCTCGATGATCCGGTCCCAGAGCGCCGTGCCCTTCGTCGGGTCGAGCAGGTAGATCTCGTATCCGACCTCGGAGGTCCAGCCCGTCCTCGTGACGATGATGGGGATCCCGTCGAGGTCCCGGCGCGTGAAGAAGTAGTACCTCAGCTCGAGGATGTCCTCACCCAGCAGGTCCCGCATCACGTCCTTCGACTTGGGGCCCTGCACCTGCAGCGGCGCCGCGTCCACCTCCCGGATCCCGACGTCGAGCCCCGACCGCGCCGCGAGCCCCACGGCGTAGAACAGGACGTCCGAATCCGCGAGCGCGAACCAGAACGTGTTCTCGTCGATCCGCAGCATCACGGGGTCGTTCAGGATCCCCCCGTCGGGCGCCGTGATCAGCACGTACTTCCCCTGCCCCACGGCACACGTGGAGAGATCGCGGCACGTGAGGAGCTGGGCGAACCGGGCACCGTCGGGGCCGCTGACCTCGACGTTGCGCTCGACGGCCACGTCCCACAGCGTCACGTGCTCGAGCAGGTGCCAGTACTCGGCCTCGAAATCGTCGAAGTTCGTCGGGAACAGCGTGTGGTTGTACACGGTGAAGCCGCGCGGGCCGTGCCGCTGCGTGGCCTCGTAGAACGGGCTCCGGCGGAGCCGCGCCCCCCGCTGGACCAGCCCCATGTCGAACGGCTGCGTCATGGTGGTGGCATCAGGCATGTCGGTCGAGTCCTCCTCGTTGTCGGAGCGGCTCCGCCCGGGGTCATCCCGGCGGCTCCGGTACCCGGCGCCCCGGGACCGGCATCCCCCGGAGCTCCCGGACGTAGGCGACGCACTCATCGACCGCCGCGTCGAGCAACGCGCGGCCCTTGTCCGCGGTGGCGAGCGTCGGGCTGCCCTGGACGCCCGTCCGCGAGAACGACGACCACCACGGCATGACCTTCAACGAGCCGTCCGACCAGTCGAACCACGCGTGGTCGGTGGACGGATAGGACTGCTCGTCGAGGGCCCTCGCCATATCGACCGCGTCGGGGTCGATCGCGAGGTAGATCGAGGTCTCGAGCTCGCAGGCGTGGGCCATGCCGCCGCGTGCGGAGTCGCGGACGGCCTCGATCGCGGCCAGGCCCTCCGGGCTGGTGAGGTAGAAGGCCGCCGCCGAGATCACCCCGGGGTGCTCCACCGTGACCAGCCGGGCGGCCATCTCCGTGGGGTTCTGGTTGGAACCGTGGCCGTTCAAGTACAGGATGCGGCGGAACCCGTGCCGGGCGAGCGACGTGCCGACGTCGACGAGATACCGGGTGAAGGTGTCCCACCCGATCGTGATCGGGCCGGGGAAGTCCATGTGGTGCGGCGAGTAGCCGTGGGGGACGGCCGGCATCAGCACGATCTCGTCGGGGGCGGCGGCGGCGGCCCGGCGGCAGATCTCCTCGACGATGCGGAGGTCGGCGTCGATCGGGAGGTGGTGGCCGTGGTCCTCGAGCGTGGCCACGGGGATCAGGCACACGCGGTCCTCGCGGGCCACGTCGGCCACCTCGGGCCAGGTGAGCCGCCCGTACTCGAGCGGCGTCGTCCTCACCTCGCGCACCCCCTCGCTCTCACGTTCCCCACACCCTCACGATCCGAACTCGGCCGTGAGGTCGACCTCCCCGAAGGTCGCCGTGCACGGCGTCCCGCTCCCCACCCACAGACGGCGGTTGGCAGGATCGCACGCCATGGCGAAGATCACCGCCTCCGGTGCGTCGCCGTCGCGCTCGATCGGGTGGCGGCAGACGTGCTCCGGGTCGCCGCGATGGATCGCGAGGGCCCGCCGGACGTCGTCCGGGCCGGCGAACGATCGCCCGGCGACCTCCTCCTCGAGGGCGGCGAGCCGGCCCCGGCTGGCCTTGCCGGACCGGGACCGGGCGGCGAGCCGTTCGTCGAGGTAATGGTTGGTGTGGCAGTCGGACCGCACGACCGCGTGGTCGGTGGCGGTCGTCTCCACCGTCATGTGGCCGCCGTCGGGGAACGCGTACAGGTGCGCGTAGCCCCCGGCGCGCCCCGTCGGCGTGGCCAGGGCGACGGCCTCGTCCGGGGTCGTCGCCTGCAGGCCGGCGCGCGACACGAGCACCCGGGGGATCCCCTCCCCGTCGTCGTTCGCCGTGAGCGACATGATCGACTGGGCCACGCCGGCCGAGTTCAGCCCGACGGCGGGGAGGCAGCTCGCAACCGTCGGCGACGCGAACGCCGGGCCGTCATCCGGCACCGCGACCACCACGGCCGACGTCGCGGTGTCGGCGGCCAGCCACTGCTCGTCGTGGCCGAGCCAGGTCCGGCCGTCGCGGTGCACGGCGAACGCGCTGCACCGGCTGGGCGCCGCCGCGCGGGCCGGCTCGATCAGTTGCTCGAGCTCCTCGAACGCGTTGGCGGCGAACATCTCCCACCACGGCGCCCGGGCTCCCTCGGCCATCCCCTCGATCTCCTCCACCAGGCCCGGGTGGGACCCCTTCGCCGCCTCGAGGTACGGCCCGAGCAGCCCGGGGAGGTCGTCGACCGTCCGGCCCCGGGCGCCCAGCCAGGCCCCGGTGCCTGCCAGCGACCGGTGGATCCGGCCGGCCAGCGCCTCGCCGACGGCGCGGCCACGGTCCCGGGCGCCGCCCCCGGCGCGAACCACCGGCAGGCCTCCGACGACCTCGGTCATGCCCCGGCCTCCGCGTACGCGAGCAGGAACTCGGCCACCCCCACGATGTGCTGCTGGAGCCCGGCCACCGAGGCGAACTCGTCGGGCCCGTGTGCCCCGCCCGAGTACCCCAGCCCGCCGGACGCCCACGGCATCCCCATGATCCGGTCGAACACGTAGAACGGCGCGCACCACGGCGCGAGGGGGTACGGCACCGGGCGCGCCCCCAACGACTCGTACGACCGCCGGAACGCGTCCGCGACCGGTGAGACCGGCGGCGCCTTCGCCCACGGGTACTCGTCGGTGACCCGGACGTCGACGTGCCCCAGGTCCCGCGATGCCAGACGGCGGCGGATCGCGTCCACGACGTCGTCGGCGTCCAGTCCCGGCACCAGCCGCACGTCCAGGTTGGCCCGGGCCGAGCTCGGGATGATCGTCTTGCTGGCCGGGCCGGTGTACCCCGACGCGATGCCCGAGACGTTCATCGTCGGGCGGAACAGCAGTGCCTCGAGCATCCGCTCCTTCGCGGCCGTGAATTTGAACCGGGCGGCGCCGTTCTCCCGGAGGTGCTCCTCGGGGTCCCACGTCGCCGCCAGCTCGGCGATGAGCGCGCGGTCGTCGTCGTTGGGCCCGGGAAGGCCGTCCGTGAGCTCCGGCACGAGGAGCTCCTCGCCGGGGCCGACCAGCGCGCCGAGCGCGTGCACCAGCGCCCAGGCCGGCGAGGCGATCCACGCCGCCTCGCTGGAGTGGAGCGGCTGCTCCGGCCCGCCCCAGTCGCCCGACCGCGCGGAGACCTCGAGTCCCAGCAGGCCCTTGCACCCCAGGATCAGGTCGGCCCGCCCGCCCTCGGGGTCGCCGCACAGGTCGAAGTCGACGCCGGCGTCGGCCCGGAGGTCCTCGCGGCGCTCCCGGACGACCGCCGGGAGGTTCGGGCTCCCCAGCTCCTCCTCGCCTTCGACGACGAACTTGATCCCGACCGGGACCCCGCCGGTGGCGCGGAGCGCGTCGAGCGCGCAGAAGAACGACGACAGCGAGCCCTTGGAGTTGGCGATCCCCCGGCCCACGACGGACGGTCCCGATCCGTCCAGGTCGAGGATCTCCATGGCGAACGCCGGCGCCGACCAGTTAGGCTCG
>DATBHM010000297.1:0-7069 GCA_036557505.1 Actinomycetota bacterium
TCTGGCGACGCCGCCGGTGTACATCGTCGCCGACGGCATGGGCGGCCACCGGGGCGGCAACGTCGCATCCTCGCTCGCCATGCAGGTGATGGCGGGCCTGGTCAACGGCGGCACATGGCAGTCGCTCGCCGACCAGGTCCGACAGGCGAACCACGCCATCCTCGAGCGCTCCCGGGGCGACCGCGACCTCCAGGGCATGGGGACCACCATCACGGCGACCTATGTCGAGAACGGCACCGTGCACCTCGCGCAGGTCGGGGACTCCCGCGCGTACCTGTTGCGGGCCGGCCAGTTCCAGCAGCTGACCACCGACCACACGCTCGTCCACGAGATGGTGAAGCGCCAGCAGATCACCCCCGAGGAGGCCGAGCACCATCCCCAGCGGAGCATCCTGACCCGCGCGCTCGGCGTGGACGAGCCGGTCGACGTCGACATGTTCGACATCCCGGCCCAGGTCGGGGACCGGATCCTGCTGTGCTCCGACGGCCTGCACTCGATGGTGGACGACTCGGTGATCCAGCAGGTGCTCCAGACCGAGCCCTCGCCGCAGGCGGCCGCCGACAAGCTCGTGACGCTGGCGAACCAGGCCGGCGGCCTCGACAACATCACGGTGATCGTCCTGGAGTTCGCCGAGGGCGAGGGGTTCGAGGGCGCGACGTGGGTGCCGCAGGCGCCGGCCGACGCGGGGACCACCCGGGAGACGCCCATTCCCACCGGGCTCGGAGCCGACGACGTCACCGCGGCCTATCAGATCCCCCCGGGCGTCGCGGCCGCGCAGCAGCCCCGTACCCCCGCCGCGGGGACGGCACCCCCGATGCCGGGGCCCGCCACGGCGCAGCCCGTCCCGACGGCCGACCGCTGGCCGGGGTCGGCCGAGCCGGGCCGTCACCGGGGCGGCCGGCGAAGGACCGTCCTGTGGATCGTCGGGGTGATCGTCCTGGTGGCGGTCGTCCTCGTGGGGTTCCGTGTCTACCTCGACTCGCGGTTCTTCGTGGGCGTGGAGAACGGGAAGGTCGTCGTCTTCCGAGGGCTCCCCACGAAGACGCTCGGCATCAAGATGTTCGGCCAGGTGGAGGTCACCGACATCCCGGCCGACCAGGCACTGGCCTGCTCGATCTGGCACCAGCACCTCGTTGACGGCGACACGGCCGGCAGCAAGGCGGCCGCCGACGCCATCGTGGCCCAGATCAGGTCCGACCTCGCGCCTGGCGGACAGTGCGCGCCGGCCACGGGCAGCGGTGGGGGGAGTTCGAGCTCCACCCCGACATGATCGAAGCGCAGCGCGGTGTCGATCGGGCCAGGTCCGGGGCGCAGCTCGCCCTGACCATCGTCGCGATCCTGCTCGCCGTCGGCGCCGTCGTCCTCGTCAAGCTGGGCGTCGGCGGCACCGGCGGCAGTCGCCTGATCCTGTTCGGCGCGCTGTTCGTGGTGGGCTACGTCGCCGGCCACATCGCGATCCGCAAGCTCGCGCCCGGCGCGGAACCCGCGTTCTTCCCGGCGGCCGGGCTGCTCACCGGACTGGGGTTCGCGGAGATCTACCGGATGACGCCGGGCCTGGCCGTCGACCAGTCGTACTGGCTGGCCATCGCGCTGGTCGCGTTCGTCCTCACGCTGTTCTTCATCCGCGACCACCGGCAGCTGGACGGCTTCACGTACACGATCGGGCTGCTGGCGGTGATCCTGCTGCTGCTGCCGGTCCTCCCGGGCCTCGGCGCGACCATCAACGGTGCAAGGGTGTGGATCACGCTCGGCCCGCTGTCGTTCCAGCCGGCCGAGATCGGCAAGATCCTGCTGGCGATCTTCCTGGCCTCCTACCTGAACCGGAAGAAGGAGCTGCTGCAGATGGCCCCCAGGCGGGTGGGGCCGTTCCACCTCCCGCAGGCCAAGGACCTCGGGCCGCTGCTGCTCGCGTGGGGCGTCGCGATGGCCGTGCTCTTCCTCGAGAACGACCTCGGGCAGTCGCTGCTGTACTTCGGGTTGTTCGTGGTGATGCTGTGGGTGGCCACGGCCCGCCCCGTCTACCTGCTGGTGGGTTTCGTCCTGTTCGCAGCGGGGGCGGTGTTCGCCTACAAGACGGTGAGCCACGTCGAGGAACGCGTCGCCGTCTGGCTGCACGCGACGAGCACCAGGCCGTGCCTCGCGAACGGCGACACGATCGCGTGCGTCTACGGCGGGGGCTACCAGTCGGCACAGGGGCAGTTCGCCATGGCCACCGGCGGGATCGGCGGGACCGGCCTGGGGCAGGGCTCACCACAGGACATCCCGTTCGCCTCGACGGACTTCATCTTCGCGGCCATCGCCGAGGAGCTCGGGTTGATCGGGTCGATCGGCGTGCTGCTGCTGTTTGGGGTGCTCGTCGGCAAGGGGCTCAAGGTCGCGGTCGAACAGGAGGACGGGTTCGGCAAGCTGCTCGCGGTGGGGCTCACGGGCATCCTGGGCATCCAGGCGTTCATCATCGTCGGCGGGGTGACCCGGGTGATCCCGCTGACCGGCGTGACCTTACCGTTCGTGTCGTACGGGGGCTCGAGCCTCCTGGCGAACTACATCCTGCTGGCGCTGCTGGTGCGGATCTCGGCCGGCCCCGCGCCCTCCCGGCGCAAGCCGCTTCTGGCGTCGCCGGCGGAAGGACCTCCGGCCCCGCCGCCCGCCGACGGTGCCCCCCAGCAGCCCGCCGGCGACGCCCCGGCCACCCAGGTGATCCGTTGAACCGGCAGATCCGGCGGCTCGGCGTGGCGATGGTGATGCTGTTCGTCATCCTGTTCGCGGCGGTGAACTACCTCCAGGTGTACGGGGCGAGCGGCCTCGCCAACAACTCCGCCAACCCCCGGACGATCGTCCAGTCGTTCGCCATCCACCGCGGCGAGATCCTCGCGGCCGACGGCCGGACCGTGCTCGCGAAGAGCGTCGACACGGGCAGGAAGCTCCGGTTCCAGCGCCGCTACCCCCAGGGCCCGCTGTACGCGCACACCACGGGGTTCTTCTCGCTGAAGTGCGGCATCAGCCGACTGGAGTCGACGTACAACGACTACCTCGACGCGTCGTCCAACGACCTGCTCGGCTCGACGCTGTCGGACCTCATCCTCAACCGGCCGAAGCGCGGCGCGTCGGTCATCACGACCATCGACCCGAAGCTCCAGCAGATCGCGTTCCAGGAGCTGCAACGGGCTGCGCCGAACGGCGGTGCGGTCGTCGCGACGAACCCGTCCACGGGCGCCGTCGAGGCGATGGTCACGATCCCGCAATACGACCCCAACGAGTTGGTCCAGCCGAACCTCCGCCGCCAGGCGCACGCCTGCACGCGGCTGACGGATGCGGCGTCCGACCCGCTGTTGTCGAACGCGACCGACCAGCTCTATCCGCCGGGGTCGACGTTCAAGCTCGTGACGCTGTCGGCGGCGCTCGAGAACGGCATGACGCTCCAGTCCACGGTGCCGAATCCGTCCGAGCTCCCCCTCCCCCAGACCAGGCTGAAGCTGCACAACTTCGGCGGCGAGCACTGCGCGGGCGGCGCGCCGCGCATCACGCTGGAGGAGGCGCTGATCGAGTCGTGCAACGTCGCGTTCGGGGGCCTCGGCCTGAAGCTCGGACCCCAGGCGCTGTTCGACCAGGCCACGGCGTACGGGTTCGACCGGCACGTGCCGTTCGACATCCCGTTCAGCGAGGGGCACTTCCCCGCGCCGTCGGAGTTCAACGACCGCCAGCCGGCGGTGGCGTTCTCGGCGATCGGGCAGTTCGACGTGGGCGCCAACCCGCTGGCGATGGACCTGGTGACGTCCGCCATCGCGAACGGCGGCGTGGAGATGGAACCCCACCTGGTGCGGGAGATCCGGGGCCCGGACGGGCAGGTGCTGAAGTCGTTCGGCCCGTCGGTGTTCGGGCAGCCCATCTCGCCCCAGACCAGTCGCGACATGACCAGGGCCATGGTCGAGGTGGTCGACTCGCCGAACGGAACCGGTTCCGCCGCCCGCATCCCCGGCGTGACGGTGGCCGGCAAGACCGGGACCGCCCAGACCTCATCTGGGGCGCCGCACGCGTGGTTCACGTGCTTCGCGCCGGCCGAGAACCCCCAGATCGCCGTGACCGTGGTCGTGCTGAACGGCGGGAACCTCTCGAGCGACGCCACCGGGGGCAGGGTCGCGGCGCCGGTCGCGCGCGCGGTGATCGAGGCAGCGCTCGGCCGCCGATGAAGACCCGGCCACCACGGTTCGGCCCGGCGGTGACGCTATCCTCACCCGACATGTGGATCCGAACGCGTCCGCACGCCGACCCCCGGGGACGCCCGCCCACGGTCGCCGGCCGGACGCGCGGGGGGGTTGGCTGTTGAGCCAGGAACGGCGTCTGCTCGGCGAGCGTTACCAGGTCGAATCGTCGATCGGCAAGGGCGGCATGGCCCAGGTGTACCGGGGCACCGACACCGTGCTCAACCGGACGGTGGCCATCAAGGTGCTCGGCCCCCAGTACGCGTCCGACGACGCGTTCGTGGAGCGGTTCCGCCGGGAGGCCCAGGCCGCGGCCAGGCTCAACCACCCCAACGTGGTCAGCGTGTACGACACCGGGTCGGACGGCCCCGTGCACTACATCGTCATGGAGTACGTGGCCGGCAAGACGCTCGCCCAGATCCTGGCGGAGGGGGACCACCTCCAGCCCGAGCGCGCCGCCGAGATCGCGTCGCAGGTGGCCGGCGCGTTGTCGTTCGCCCACGCCGCGGGGATCGTCCACCGCGACATCAAGCCCGGGAACATCATGATCACGCCCGCGGGCGAGGTGAAGGTCATGGACTTCGGCATCGCCCGAGCCGCCTCGTCGGAACCGCTGACCCAGACCGCAACGGTGCTCGGGACCGCGTCCTACCTCTCCCCCGAGCAGGCCCAGGGCGGGGCGGTCGACGCCCGCTCGGACATCTACTCGCTCGGGATCGTGCTGTACGAGATGCTCACCGGCAAGCCGCCGTTCGTGGCCGACTCGGCGGTGGCCGTGGCCTTCAAGCACGTGTCCGAGCCGCCCGTCCACCCCTCCGACGTGCGTCCGGGGATCCCGCCCGACCTCGAGGCCATCGTCCTCAAGGCCATCGCCAAGAACCCCGCGAACCGCTACGCCACGGCCGACGAGATGCGGGAGGACCTCGAACGGTTCCTGGCGGGGCGTCCGGTGCTGGCGACTCCGGTGCTGGCCGGGGGGGAAACGACCACGGTCTTCGACGAGGGCCCCGCGCGGACCGCCGTGATGACCACGCCGGTGGCGGAGGAGGAGGACGAGGGCGAGGGGCGCAGCCGCGCCTGGATCGCCATCCTCGTCGGGGTCGTCCTGGCGATCCTCCTCGGGCTCGCCCTGTTCTTCCTGGCGAAGAGCCTGATCGGCTCGACGCCCACCGTCTCGGTCCCGAAGGTGACCGGCCTGCCCGTCCAGGCGGCGCAGCTGAAGCTCGAGGACGCGAACCTCAAGAGCAAGGTCGTGTTCAAGGCCAGCGGGAAGCCCAAGGGCCAGGTGATCAAGCAGGATCCCGCCGCCGGCGAGGACGTGGAGAAGAACTCCACGGTCACCCTCACGGTGTCCGGCGGCCAGAAGCAGGTCGCCGTCCCGGACCTCACCGGGCTGTCGCTGGCGGACGCGACCACGAAGCTCACCGAGAATCAGCTCGAGCTCGGAAGCGAGATCTCGTCGAGCTCCAGCGACACGGTCGAGAAGAACCACATCATCAGCACCCGGCCGACGCCGGGCACACAGGTCGACGTGGGCACGGCGATCGACTACGTGCTGTCGACGGGCCCGAGCGCGATCTCGGTTCCCGACGAGACGTGCAAACCGTTCGCCCAGGCCCTGAGCGACATCCAGGCCAGGCAGTTGAAGGCCTCCGACGGCGGACAGGACCCGAACGGTCCGAACAAGAACTGCCCGAACTCCAACTCGGTCTCCCGGACCGACCCGCCGGCGGGGACCGAGCTGCATGCGGGCGACACCGTGACGATCTTCCGCTCGTCCGCCCTGCCGACGACGCCGCCCACCACCCCGCCGACCACCGGTCCCACGACCGGCCCGACGACGGGGACCTCGGGCCCGAGCTCATCCGGCCCGTAGCGCGGTGACCGACTCGATCTGGTTCGTCCGCGAGGAGTTCTCCTCCGAGGAGCGCGCGCTGCTCGCTCCGCACTTCACCGACCTCGACGGGCCGGTCTTCGCGCTGACCAACCTGCCGGAGGTGGTGAAGGGGGCGCTGTTCGCCCGGTACTCACGGTCGCCGAAGTCGCTCCGGCGGCTGTTCCTCGACGAGTTCTCGGAGGCGGCGTCGGGCGGCGTCGTGGACGTCGGCGTGGGCAGGGCGGAACAGCTGTACCAGCGGGTGTTCCTTGAGTACGGGGACGACTCGGTGGCGCAGCTCGGCGGGGTGCACCTCGCGTGCGAGCAGGCCTCCCAGCCGCTCGCGAAGGTGCTCGAGTGGGGACGGCTCGCGGCCTACCTCGAACAGTCCACGCGGTACGTGCCGTACGACGACCGGCCCGGCGGGCGATGGCGGTACGTGGTGCCGCCCGAGGTGGCCGCCCATGAGGAGCTGGCGTCGCGGTTCTCGGCGGTGCTGGACTCGGCGTTCTCGACGTACGCGACGTGGCTGGGGCCGCTCCAGGACCTGTACCGGTCGTGGTTCCCGCAGGGGGGCGACTCGGACTTCGTGTACCGGTCGAGCATCCGGGCGAAGGCGTGCGACACGCTCAGGGGGCTGCTCCCCGCCGCGACCCGGACCAACGTCGGGATCTTCGCGACCGGACAGTCCTACGAACAGCTGCTGCTGCGCATGCGGGCGAACCCGCTCGCCGAGGTGCGCGCGTACGCCGGCATGATGCTCACCGAGCTGCGGAAGGTCATTCCAGCATTCCTTACACGGGTGGACCGGCCCGACCGCGGCGGCGAGTGGTCGGCGTACCTGGCGTCGACGCGCTCGGCCACCGAGGAGGTGACGGCGTCGCTGCTCGGTGGGAGCGACGCAGGCGCCGGCGCCGGGATCGAGGCCGGGGTCGAGGCCGGGGTGGAGGTCGACCTGACCGACTTCGATCCGGACGGCGAGACCAAGGTCGTG
>DATBHM010000298.1:0-52279 GCA_036557505.1 Actinomycetota bacterium
CATGGACCTCGCCGCGGCGACCGGCGCGCCGGTGATCGGGATCAACGACTCGGGGGGGGCGCGCATCCAGGAGGGCGCCACGTCGCTCGCCGGCTACGGCTACATCTTCGACCGCAACGTCCGGTCGTCGGGGGTCATCCCGCAGATCTCGCTCATCATGGGCCCGTGCGCCGGCGGGGCGGTCTACTCCCCCGCCATCACGGACTTCGTGTACATGGTCCGCGACACCTCCCACATGTTCATCACGGGTCCGGAGGTCATCAAGACGGTGACCGGCGAGGACGTTTCCTTCGAGCAGCTCGGCGGCGCCGTCACGCACAACGCGCGGTCGGGCGTCGCGCAGTTCCTCGCGGAGGACGAGGAGGACTGCCTGGCGCAGGTCCGCTACCTGCTGTCGTTCCTGCCGCAGAACAACCTCGAGGACCCGCCGGCGTACGCGCCCGCCGAGGACCCGGACGCCCGAGACGAGTCGCTCAACGACATCGTCCCCGCCTCCCCCCGAGCCGCGTACGACATGCGGGCGGTGATCCAGAAGATCGTGGACGACGGCGAGTTCTACGAGGTCCACGCGCTGTACGCGATGTCGATCCTCACCGGGTTCGCCCGGCTCGACGGGCGGGCCATCGGCGTGATCGCCAACCAGCCGAAGGTGCTGGCCGGCACCCTCGACATCGACTCCAGCGAGAAGGCGGCGCGGTTCGTCCGGTTCTGCGACGCGTTCAACATCCCGCTGCTGGTGTTCGAGGACGTGCCCGGGTTCCTGCCGGGGACCCAGCAGGAGTACGGGGGGATCATCCGACACGGCGCCAAGCTGCTGTACGCGTTCTCCGAGGCCACCGTGCCGAAGATGACCGTGATCACGCGCAAGGCGTACGGCGGAGCGTACGTCGTCATGAACTCCAAGCACCTGCGGGCGGACGTGTGCTACGCGTGGCCCACCGCCGAGATCGCGGTCATGGGCCCCGAGGGCGCGGTCAACATCGTCATGCGCCGCGACATCGAGCAGGCCGAGGACAAGGAGGCCAAACGGGCCGAGCTGATCGCCGACTACGAGCGGAAGTTCGCCAACCCCTACATCGCGGCGGAACGCGGCTACGTCGACGACGTGATCGAGCCGGCCGAGACGCGCTCCCGGCTGATCCGGTCGCTCCGGATGCTGTCGACCAAGCGGGAGGCCGTCCCGCCGCGCAAGCACGGGAACATCCCGCTGTGAGCTCGTTGGGCTCGTCGGACCCATCGCGGTTCGAGCTGCCCGGTGGCCTCTCGCCGCAGGAGGAGGCCGCCGTCCTCGCGGCGCTCGAGCAGTACTTCGTGGACACGGAACCGTCCACGCCGGACGCCTGGACCATGGCCGGCCGCCTCGACGCCACGGGCATGGGCGCGCTCCAGGCCCGCCATGCGGGAACCGGCGGATGGCGTTCGGCCGTGCGGAACACCTTCGCCCGCACCGGTGTTCCGCCCTTCCACGGTCGCGGCGACGCCGGCTGAGACGCCGACTCGGGGCGTGCCACCGGGCGGGCGGATCGTTCACCATAGGCGCATGGACGAACACGAGGAACATCGACAGGACGACGAGCTCCCGGCCGGCGAGGCCGTCGAACCCGAACTCGGGGCCGAGCGGACGGACGTCGCGGACCTGACCAGCGAGCTGGGACCGCCGGTCGACATCGGGACGTTCCCGCTGATGGATGCGATCCTGCTCGCCGGGCACCTCCGCTCGATGGGCATTCCGGCGACGTCCGACAACGACAGCCCGGACGGTCCCTTCCGCATGGCCCCCGGCATGGGCGGGTTCGGCCGCGTGTTCGTCAGGCCGGAAGACGCCGAACGGGCGCGGGACGAAGCGCAACGGATCGCCGACGGGACCGCCGAGGAGGTCGATCAGGCGGCCCCAGAGGGAACCGGCGAGGGGCCGTGACCGAAGCGCCCCGGCTCCCCCTCGACGGCGTCCGCGTCATCGACATCGCCACGGTGATCGCGGGCCCCGGCGCCACGGCCCGGCTGTCCGACTTCGGCGCGGACGTGATCAAGGTCGAGCACCCGGTGCAGGGCGACACCGCGCGGAACCTCGGCTGGCGCTCCGGCGACGTCTCGCTGCTGTGGAAGCACATCGGGCGGAACAAGCGCCCGGTCACCCTGGATCTGTCGCAGCGGGAGGGCCAGGACCTCCTGCTCCGCCTCGTCAAGGGCGCCGACGTCCTCGTGGAGTCGTTCCGTCCGGGGACCCTCGAGCGATGGAACCTCGCCCCGGACCGGCTCCTGGCCGGCAATCCGGGGCTGGTGGTCCTGCGGACGAGCGGGTTCGGGCAGACCGGGCCGTACGCGCCCCGCCCCGGGTTCGGGTCCCTGGCGGAGTCGTTGTCCGGCATGGCGCACATGACCGGGTTCGCCGACGGGCCACCCGTCCTGCCCGCCGTCGCCCTCGCCGACGAGGTGGCCGGGCTGATGGGCGCGTTCGGCGTGATGGTCGCCCTGTACCACCGCGACGCGCGCGGCGGCGCCGGGCAGGTCATCGACCTCTCGCTCGTGGAATCGCTGTTCAGCCTGGTCGGACCGATCGCCGCGGTGTACGACACGCTGGGGGTGATCCCCGGCCGCATCGGGAACCGCATCGTGTACTCGGCGCCGCGCGGGGCGTTCCGGACGCGGGACGGGAGGTGGGTCGCGATCAGCGGAACGTCGCAGTCGGTCGCCGAGCGCATCCTCACGGCCATGGGCCGGCAGGACCTGCTGGACGACCCCCGCTTCGCGACGAACCAGGCCCGCCTGGCCAACGTCGACGAGCTGGACCGGGTCGTCGAGGCGTGGTTCTCGGAGCACGACCTCGACGAGGTGCTCCGTGTGATGGAGGAACATCACGCCGCCGCGGCTCCGATCCTCGACGCGGCCGGGATCGTGGCCGATCCCCACTACGCGGCGCGGGGGACCCTGGAGCGCCATCCCGACGAGGAGCTCGGCTCGGTGCTGCTCGCGAAGCCGCATCCGAGGCTGTCGGCGACGCCCGGCCGGGTCGCCCACCCCGGCCTCCGCGCCGGCTCGGCGAACGACGAGGTGTACCGCACGGAGCTCGGCCTCTCCGACGATCAGCTCGACGACCTCCGCGAACGGGGCGTGATCTGAGCCGTGGCCGCCATCAGGACCGTCGGTGCGGTGGACGGCCGCGAGGCCGCGTTGCTGGCCTTCGCCGGCGAGGGCGCCTCGGCCCCGCGGTTCCGGGGGAACGGGCCCCGCGACACGTACGGCCGCCACGACCACGGCTTCCACAAGGTGCTGTTCTGCCTGGCGGGGTCGATCGTGTTCCACACCGACGGGGGCGACGTCGAGCTCCGTCCCGGCGACCGCCTGGACCTCGACCCGGGGACCGGACACGCCGCCACCGTGGGGCCGGAGGGCTGCGAGTGCGTCGAGGCGTCACGATGACGACCATCGCGTTCCACGTCGACCAGCTGTTCTCCTCCACCCCGGGCGGAGTCGGCACCTATGTTCGGAACCTCCTGCCAGCCCTGGCCCGGCAGGACCCGTCGGTGGACCTCCGGCCGTTCCACTCGCGGGTCACCACCAGCCCGTCGGCGGCGGACGAGACGCTCCTCCACCGGTTCCCGGTGGAGGAGCTCGCGGGCACGATCCGGTCGCTGTACCCGAGGTGGAACCTCACCGGCCGACCGCCGCTCCCGCCCGCGCTCGCGGCCGCCGACCTGGTGCATGCGGCGTCGGCCGTGGGGGTTCCCCCGGCCGGCGACGGTCAGAAGCTGGTCGTGACCGTGCACGACCTGGCGTTCCTGGCGGTGCCGTGGTGCTTCCCGCGCCAGTGGCGGCAGATGTACCGGATGGGCCTCCGGGCCGCGGTCCGCCGGGCCGACGCGATCGTGACGCCGTCGCGCTCGACGGCGGAGGACCTGCTCTCGCGGACCAAGGTGGACCCGTCGCGCGTCCACGTGATCCCCCTGGCCGCCGCCCTCCCGGCATCCGGCGTCGATCCCGACCCGGCCCTCGCCCGCCTGAAGATCCCGCGGCCCTACATCCTGTCGGTCGGGACGCTGGAACCGAGGAAGAACCTGGTCCGGCTGGTCCGGGCGTACCGGCGCCTGGCGACGACCGGCGTTCCCCACGCGCTCGTCCTGGCCGGGCCGCTCGGGTGGCATCGCCAGGCGCTGCTGCGCGAGCTCGCCCTGGCCGGTCCGGGTGACATCGTGCTGACCGGGAGGGTGACCTCGGACGACATCGACGCGCTGTACCGACGCGCGGACCTGTTCGTGTACCCGGCGATCTACGAGGGGTTCGGATTGCCGGTCCTCGAGGCCATGGCCCGGGGCGTCCCGACGATCTCGTCGAGCACGACCTCGCTGCCGGAGGTCGCCGGCGACGCGGCGGTGGGCGTGCACCCCGGGTCGATCCGGGAGATCGAGGCCGGCATGCAGCGCGTGCTCGACGACCCCGCACTGGCCGACCGCCTGCGCGAGGACGGCCTGGCCCGCGCGCAACGATTCTCCTGGGACGAGGCGGCCCGGCTCACCCTGCAGGTGTACGAGAAGGCGCTCGGCCGATGACGACCGACCTGAAGGTCTCGCTGATCTCGACCGTGAAGGACGCGGCGTCGGAGGTGGGCGAGTTCCTCGACTCGATCGCGAGCCAGACCCGCCGGCCGGACGAGGTCGTGATCTGCGACGGCGGTTCCATCGACGGCACCGCCGAGGTGATCCGCGCGGCGGAGGGTGTGACGCTGGTCGAGGAGCCCCATGCGAACATCTCGCGCGGACGGAACCTGGCCATCCGGGCTGCGACCCACGACGTCATCGCGGTGTCCGACGCCGACTGCGTGCTCGACCCGGGGTGGCTGGCGGCTCTGCTCGGGGCGATCGAACGCGGCGCCGACGTCGCCATGGGCACGTCCGAGCCACTCACCCGGTCGTTCTTCCAGGATCTCGCCGCCGCCGTGGCGGTCCCCGACCGCTCGGAGCTCCGGGAGGAGCGCTTCATGCCCTCCTCCCGATCGGTGGCCTTCCGGCGGGAGACGCTCGAGGCCGCCGGCGGGTACCCGGAGTGGCTCGACATCGGCGAGGACATGTTCGTGAACCACCGCGTGCTCGAGCTCGGCGCCCGACGGGAGCTGGTGCCCGAGGCCGTGGTCAGGTGGCGCGCCCGCGAGGACCTCGGCGGTCACTGGCGCCAGTACCGGGGCTACGCCGAGGGCGACGCGCTCGCCGGGATGTACCCCCGCCGGCACATGCTGCGGTTCGCCGTGTACGGGGGGCTGGCGGCCGCCGTCGCCTCGCGCGACCGGCGAGCGTACCTGGCCGCGGCCGCCGGCGGCGTGCTGTACGCCGGGAAGCCCCTGCGGCGGGCGTTCCGGCGAATCGACGGCCCCGGCCGGAAGGCGGCGGCGGCGATCGCCGTCCCCGCCCTCATGGCCGTCACCGACGCCGCGAAGATGGCCGGGTACGTGCGCGGTCTGGTCCGCCGCGGCTCAAGCTCGGCCGGGGGCAGGTCGAAGCCGGAGTTCTGATGCGCGATCACGGCCCCGAGCCCGGAGGGACCTTCCTCGAGCGCGACGAACACGCCGGGCGCGCCATGCCCCCGCCCCAGCCGTTCCGCCCCGACCGGCCGTCGCCGTTCGAGGGGCTGGACCCGTCCGCCCTCGTTCCGCCCCCCAGGCCCGACCACGCCCCCGCCGCCGTGGAGCGTGGCGTCCGACGCTACGTCCGCCGGCCGGTCGGCCGGCACATGGCGATGCTGTTCGGCATCCTGCTCGTCGGTGTCGTCGTGGGCCTGGTGACCACGATCGGCGAGGGCCGGGAGGTGCTCTCCCACGACCGGCTGTTCACCGGGAACGCCGGCGTGAGCTTCACGGTCGGCGGCATCTTCGTGCACAACGCGCTCGTCGTGATCGTCCCGCTGCTGATGTTCCCGATCCTGTTCTGGGGCCCGGCCGGATCGCTCGCGATCACCGGGTTCGCCGTCGGCCGGCTGGCCGGGCTGTGGCAGGTCCTCAACCTGCCGAACGGCGCGCTCGTCCTGGCGCTCGTCCCCCACGGGCTGATCGAGATCCCGTCGTTCCTGCTGGCCGGCACGATCGCCTGGCGGCTCGGCGCGGCCTCCTGGGACTTCCGGCACTTCGGCGGAACCTGGTGGGGCCGAACGCGCCCCGCGGTGCTGGCGGCGCTGCCGTTCGTGCTCGCGGCCGTGGCGGCGCTGGCCGTGGCGGCGGTCGTGGAGGTCAAGGTGACCCCGGCGCTCGTCCACGCGGTCTACCCGGACCTCTGATCGAGGCTCGGGTTCACCCGCCGCCCGCTGGGTAGGACCGATGGTGAGGGCCCGCGGACGTCGAGCCCCGGGAAGGATCCCGTGACCATGCGCATCGGACGGATCGCCGCGGCCGCCGGCAAGGGAGCGGTCGCCGGCGCCGCCGGAACGGCGGCCATCACCGTCTCGCAGCTGATCGAGTCGAAGATCCGTGGCCGGGAGATGAGCACCTCCGCGGCCGAAGCCGTCGAGCACGTCCTCGACGTCGAGCCCCGCCACGGGAAGGCCGAGCAGAAGCTGAACAACGTCGCTCACTTCGGCTACGGCACCGCCTGGGGCGTGCCGCGCGGCCTGCTGGGGGTGCTCGGCCTCGGGGCGGTGCCGGCCACGCTGGTGCACTTCATGGGCGTGCAGGCAGCGGCGATGGTGGTGGTGCCCCGGACGACCGACTCACCGCCGGCCACGGAGTGGCCGAAGCGGGAGATCGCGATCGAGACACTGCACCATGTCGTGTACGCGGTCGCGGCCGGCGCCGTCTACTCCTGGCTCACGCGCAGCGAACAGAAGTCGTCCGAGCTGGACTAGTCGGGATCGTCGTCGAGGCCGAGCAGGCGGGCGGCGTTCTCCTTCAGGATCGGCTCGGCGGCGCCCTCGGGGAGGCCGAGCTCGTCGAACTCCCGGAACCACCGGTCGAGGTCGATGAACGGGTAGTCGCTGCCGAACAGGGTCTGCCGGTTGAGCCGCTTGCCGATCTCCCGCTTGACCTCGGGCGGAAGATAGCCGGGCGCCCACCCGCTGAGCTCGACGTACACGTTCGACGCGTGCAGCGCGATGGCCAGGCATTCCATGAACCACGGCCACCCGAAGTGCGCGGCGATCAGCGTGAGCCCGGGGAAGTCGGCCGCCAGCGAGTCGAGGAACCCGGGGTGCGAGTACCGGATCTTGGTCCCGCCGGCGCCCGGCGTCCCGGCCCCGATGCCGCACGTTCCCGTATGGAACAGGCAGATCAGGCCGTGCTCCTGTGCGGCCTGCCAGATCGGGTAGAACCGCGTCTCACCGGGGTCGAACGCCTGCATGGTCGGGTGGATCTTCAGGCCCTTCATGCCGAGGTCGGCGACCTCCTTGACGGTGTCGACCGCGTCGTCGGTGTGGGGGTCGACGCTGCCGAACCCCATCAGCGCGCCGGGGAACCTCGAGGACAGGTCGGCGAGCCACTCGTTCCCCATCCAGCCTCTGCCGGTGACGGACTCGTCGTCCCAGTCGAGCACGACGCCGAGGATGTCGCGGGAGGCGTACTCCTCGGCGACGTCCTCGATCGTCTTGCGGGGGACCTTGGCGCGGAAGTACGCCTCGGTGGCCGGGAGCAGCGGGCCGATGGCCTGGTCGAGCCACTGGTCCATCGGGAGATGGACGTGCAGGTCGATCGCCTTCGGCATCGGGCTAGCGCTGCTCGCCGCTCGAGTAGTCGTAGAACCCGCGACCGGACTTCCGCCCGAAGAGCCCCGCGGAGACCATGCGCTTCAGCAGGGTGGGCGCCGCGTACAGCGGGTCCTTGAACTCGTCGTACAGGACGTTCGAGATGTACAGCGCGGTGTCGAGGCCGATCAGGTCGAGCAGCGTGAGCGGCCCCATGGGGTGCGCGAGGCCGAGGTGCACGGCCGTGTCGATGTCCTCCTTGGTGGCCACCCCATCGTCGAGCATCTGCACGGCGCTGTTCAGGTAGGGCACCAGGAGGAAGTTCACGATGAACCCCGCCCGATCCT
Source organism: Actinomycetota bacterium (assembly GCA_036557505.1). GTDB lineage: Bacteria > Actinomycetota > UBA4738 > UBA4738 > JACQTL01 > DATBHM01. The sequence goes on from DATBHM010000298.1 coordinate 8,004, forward strand.
TGCTGAGCACGGTCGTCTTGCCGATGCGTTCGCCGTACGCGCGGGCGAAGTCGAGCGTCTCGTCCGACGTCTGGAGGCCCCGGATGACCTCGAGCAGCTTCAGCACCGGCGGCGGGTTGAAGAAGTGCATCCCGATGACCTTGTCGGGGCGCGTCGTCTTCGCGGCCAGCTCGGCGATGGGCAGCGACGAGGTGTTGGTCGCCAGCACGACCTCGTCACGCGTGAGGTCGTCGAGCTGCTGGAACACCCCGAGCTTGATGTCGAGGTCCTCGGTGGCGGCCTCGATCACGAGGTCGACGTCGGCCAGCGACCGGAGGTCGGTGCCGCCGGTGATGCGCCCGAGGATGCCGTCACGGTCGTCCGCGGCGAGCTTGCCCTTGTCGACGGCACGCGCGGTCGAGCGCTCGACCTTGCCCCGCCCCTCCTCGACCTTCTCGTCGGAGATCTCGACGAACACCACGTCCTGGCCGGACCGGGCGATCACCTCGATGATCCCCGAACCCATGATCCCCGCTCCGATGACCCCGACCTTGCGAACCTCGTCAGCCTTCATCGTTCGTGCCTTTCTGGAGGATGTGGGCGCCAGACGGGCCCGGGAAGACTAGCGGCGGCCGCACCATCGCGCCAAGAGGGGGCCGCCCCTCACCGGGCGCTCCGGGAGGCCGCCGTGAGCGCCGCCCACCTGGCAGGCGTCATGCCGTACGCCCGGCGGAACTGCCGGGTCATGTGGCTCTGGTCGGCGAACCCGGACTCGGCGGCGACGCGCGCAAGCGGCAGGCCGCGCTCGATGGCCGTCCTCGCGATCCCGAGGCGGCGCAGCGTGCGGTAACGGTCGGGGGTCGTTCCGAACGCCCGGCGGAAGTGGCGGGTCAACGTGAACCGGTCGGTTCCCGCGATCCGCTCGAGCGTCGCCGCGGTGGTCGGTTGGGCGGCGTGCGCGGCCAGGTACTCGCGGACCCGTTCGACCGCGTCGAGATCGATCCCGACCGGACGCCGAGCGTCCCTCCCCGCCAGCGCACACAGGGTCTCCGCCATCCCGGTCGCGATCTCCGCCACGGCGAGGTCGGTGATCGGATCGTCGATGTCGGCGAGGACGCCCCCCACGAACCGCGTCGCCGGCGACGCCGGGTGGACCGGCTCGCGCACAAAGGGCAGCTCGGCGCCGTCGAGCGCCCGGCGCACGAGCTCGGGGGCCACGTAGAGGATGCGGTATCCGAACCCGTCCTCGGTCCCCGGGCCGCCGTCGTGCATCTCGTCGGGGTGCAGCACGTGGACCTGCCCCGGAAGACACACCCGGCGCTCACCCCGGTACCCGAACACCTGGACGCCGGACGTCGTGACCCCGATCGCATAGGTGTCGTGGCGGTGCGGGTCGAACGCCCGCGCGGTGAGCCGGACCTCCGCCCGCTCGATGCCCGGCGCGCCGGCCCCGAACCGGATCGCGTCGTGCCCACCGTCTGCAGGATCGTTCAAGAGGTCAACCCCCCGGGGCGCCTACCGTCCGCCACGATGCAAGCATGGCACCGGGCCGGCGAGCCGTGACGCCGCTCGGGGCGTTCCGGTGGGGGTCGGCCGGTCCGTTCCTCTTGACGGCGCTGGCCATCATGGGGAGCCCCGGCCCCGCGACGATCAGCCTGACGGCGACGGGGTCCGCCCACGGGGTGCGGCGTTCGCTCGGCTACCTGGCCGGCATCGTGGCCGGGACGACCGTCGTGCTCGCGGCCGTCGCCACCGGCATCACCGCAGCGCTCATCGCGGTGCCCGCGATTCGGATCGTGCTGGTCGCCGTCTCCGTCGCCTACCTGCTGTGGCTCGCCTACCACGTGGCGACCGCGCCGCCGCTCCAGGAGCGAGGAGCCGGCGCGAGGGCGCCGTCCATCGCCGGGGGGCTGCTCCTCGGCGTCGCGAATCCCAAGGCGTGGGTCGCGATCGGCGCCGTGTTCGCGAGCGCCCACCTCGCCGATTCCCCGGTGGCCGACGCCGGCGCGAAGGTGGTCGTCCTGACGGTGATGATCGTGGTGATCAACGCGGCGTGGCTGGCACTCGGCGCGACGTTCGCCCCCCTCCTGCGCGACCCCCGCCGCGCCCGCGTGGTCAACGTGACGCTCGCCGCGGTCCTGGTCGTCGCGACCGGGTTCGCGGTCGTGCACTGAGGGCGGGCCGCCGTTCGCTATCCTGGCCGGCCGTATGCCAACCGTCACGTCGCGCGATGGGACCGAGCTGAACGTCGAGGTGCTCGGCGAGGGCGAGCCGGTCATCCTGCTCGCGCACGGCCTCACCGGGAACCGCAACGAGCTCGCGATCTTCGCGCCATTCCTGCCGGGGACCAAGGTTCTGATGGACTTCCGGGGCCACGGCGACTCCGGCCGGCCTCCGGCCGGCTCCTACACGTTCGACCACCTGGCCGGCGACGTCGACGCGGTGGCCGACGAGTACGGGGTCACGGTCGTGGCCGGCGGGTCGATGGGCGCCGCCGCCACGCTCCGCCTGCTGGAGCGGGACCCACAGCGGCTCGAACGCCTGATCATCCTGCTGCCGGCCAAGCTGGAGGTCGGCGACGAGACCTACGTTCGGCTCTCGTGGATGGCCGACCTGCTGGAGGAGCACGGGCCGGAGCGCACGGCGGAGATCGTGCTCGCGGAGGAGGAGGCGGCCGGGTCGTTCGAGCGGTTCCCCGCCTCCAAGGACTACCGGCGGGCGGCGATCCTGGCGATGAACTCCGACGGCGTCCCCAACGCCATCCGCGGCGTGATCAACGACGTGCCGGTCCGCGACCCCCAGCGCATACGGCAGGTCACCGCCCCCACGCTGATCATCACGCAGCAGGGGGATGCGTTCCACAGCGTCGAGGTCGCCACCGAGCTCCACGAGCTCATGACGAACAGCGACCTCGTGATCCTCGAGGATCAGCACGCGCTGCTCCGCGAGATCCCCACGCTGATCGCGAAGGTCAACCAGCTGCTGTCGTCGTAGTCAGCCCGGCCGGCGCGTGCACCACTGCACGTCGGTCCGGTACGGCAGCCCGAACCGCTCCGCCCGGGGGCCGATGCGCGGGTCCTCGTCGAGCAGATGGAGGACCTGTTCCCGGACGCGTTCGCGCTCGTCGTCCGGCATGGCGGCGATGAAACTGGTCGACAGCACGCGGTCGACGGCGCCTTCGCGGGTGGTGGCGTGCTCGTACTCGAACGATCTCGTCTGCAACGGGGTGAACAGCTCCGCGCGGTCGAACGCCCGCCGCCAGGCCATGCCCCGGTGGCTCGGCGTGTCGCCCCGGAGCGGGTCGATCGCCTTCGACAGCTCCGCCCAGAACGCGGAGCGTTCCTCGTCGCGGACGTTCCAGATCAGCGCGAGCGTCGCCTCCTCCCGCAGCACGCGGTGGAACTCCGTCAGCGCCTCCTGGGCGTGGAACCAGTGGAACGCCTGCGCGACGACGGCCGCGTCCACCGAGCCGTCCGCCAGCGGGATCGCCTCGGCCCGCCCGGCCAGGATCCCGACGTCCGGGACGTCCCCGGCCATCGCCGAACGCATGGCCTCGACGGGCTCGACCGCCACGATCTCGGCGCCGGTCGGCACGAGCAGTCGCGTGAGCTTCCCGGTCCCCGCGGCCATGTCCAGCACCCGCCGGCCGGGGCGGAGGCCCAGCCGGTCGACCAGGAACGCCACGGCCTGGTCCGGGTAGTCCGGCCGTCCCCGCCGGTAGGCGTCCGCGGCCCGCTGGAACCCGGCGGCCGCGGCCGGGTGGACGCCCCCGACGGGTCCCGCGGCGGTCACGGGGCCTCGCGCGGATCGGGCCCCTCGTAGCGGACGTTCTTCCAGCCGATGTCGCGGTACGGGCGCTCGCGGGTCTGTTCCTCGTGGACATGGGCGACCAGCCCCGGGGCCCGCCCGATCACGTAGAGCGCCTTGCCGAGCGCAGGGTCCAGGCCGAGCTCGAGCAGGAGCGCGGCCAGCGCCCCGTCGATGTTCATCCTGAGGTCGCGGCCGGTCGACTCCTTCAGCGCCGGCTCGAACGAGAGCGCCAGCTCGCAGAACCGGCCCCGGAACCCCAACCCGTGCGCCACCTCGAACAGTCGGCGGCCGCGGGGGTCGGGATCGTGGACGACGTGGCCGTAGCCGGGCACGCGCCGACGCTCCTCCGAGTAGCGGGCGACCATGAGCCGGGCGGCGTCGGCCGGGTCCCGATGCAGCTCGTCGGCCTCGAGGAGCATGTCGGCGCCCTCCTCGACGGCGCCGCCGTGCACGTCGCCCAGCGCGAGCATCCCCGCGGCCACGCCCGCCTGCAGCGGCACCCCCGACGACGCCACGAACCTCGCGGCATCCACCGACGGCGCCACCAGCGAGTGCTCGGCGCACGACACGAGCAGCGCCTCCATCATCCGGCCCTCGTTCCCCTTCGGGAGGTCGCCGGACAGCAGCAGGAACGTCACGTCGCCGAACGACCGCGAACCGATGAGCTCCATGAGGTCGTAGCCCCGGATGCGGACCTCGTTGGGCTTGACGTCGGAGATCCGGGTCCGCCAGAACGCGTCGCGGTTCGCCATGCGGGCGTGAGGCTAACAGGGGCCGTGGGTCCGCACCTTCCCCCGGCCCGACCGCGTCGTAACGAGTTCGGAACGCTCGGGTGGGAGGATGTCGCGAGCTCAGCATGCGCCCCGACCGAACACGTCCCCGGGCCCGACGACTCGCGTTGGGCATCGCCGTCGCGGTCGGACTCCTCATCGTCGCCGACGCGGTGCTCCGGCTCGGCCTCGGCCGGGCGGGCGAGTCCGTCCCCTCGACGCTGCAGAGCTTCCTGATGCTGGCCACGCTGACGGTGCTCGGGGCGCTCGTGGCCGCCCGGCGCCCACGCAACCCGATCGGCTGGCTCATGCTCGGCTCGGCGCTGGTGTCCTCGCTCGCCGTGTTCGCCAAGTACCTGGCCGCACGCGCCCTTCTCGGCGGCGCGTCGATCCACGGCTGGGTGCGATGGCCGGCATGGTTCCAGAACACGATGTCCGCCGTGACCGTGTCGATCGTGGTCATGATCTTCCTGCTGTTCCCCGACGGCAGGTTGCCGTTCCCGCTGGCGAGGTGGGCGGCCGGATCGTTGATCGCCGTCGTGGGCGGGCTGACCGTCCTCAGCGCCATCGACCCAAGCCCGTTCGTCGTGTCGACGAACCTCCCGAAGGTGCCGAATCCCATCGGCCTCTCGGCCATCCGGGGCTTCCAGACCGGGTCGACCGCGGTCGGGGCGTTGTGGTTCCTCCTGGCCGTCCCATTGGTGCTGGCGATCGCGTCGGTGGTCGTTCGGCTGCGTCGGTCGCACGGGGACGAGCGCCAGCAACTGACGCTGGTCGCGTACGCGGTCGGGGTCTCGTTGTTCGTGACGCTGGCAGGCGTCGTCCTCTCCACCTTCGCGCAGCAGGCGGGGACCTCGGAGTCCCTCGGCGATGCGCTGATCAGCCTCGGGACGAACGCCGGGCTCGGCCTCGTGGTCCCGGGCGTCGTCGCCATGACGATCCTGCGTCACCGCATGTACGACATCGACCGCCTGGTGAACCGGACCCTGGTCTACACCCTGCTCACGGCTGTCCTCGCGGCCATCTACGTGGGGCTGGTCGTGGGGCTCGGCACGGTGACCCGGTCGGTCGGGGGCCGGTCGGGTCGCGGCGTCGTGGTCGCGACCTCGACCCTGGCGGTGGCGGCGCTGTTCCGCCCGGTTCGGCGGCGGGCCCAGGCCGTCATCGACCGGCGGTTCTACCGCCGGCGGTACGACGCGGCCCGGACCATCGGGGCGTTCGCATCGCGGCTCCGCACCGAGGCGGACCTCGAGTCCCTCCGGCGGGACCTCCTGAACGTGGTCAGCGAGACCATGCAGCCTGCCACGGTGTCCGTGTGGCTGGGATTGCGGCGGGTGCCGGGCCCTGGGATCCAGCCCGCCGACGACCCCTGAGCTACGCGGCGGCGTTCCGCCCCAGGAGGTCGGCGATCTCGCCGATCATCGCGGTGAGGCCCTGGTCCCTCGGGGTGAACACCCGCGCGACCCCGATCGAGCGGAGCTTCTCCGCGTCGTCGTCGGGGATCACGCCGCCCACGACCACGGGCGTCTTCGAGACGTCGATCCCGTTGCCCCGCAGTCGATCCAGAATCTCCGGCACCAGCAGGTTGTGCGCGCCCGACAGGATGGACAGGCCGACCACGTGGACGTCCTCGTCGGCCGCGGCCCGGGCGATCTCCTCGGGCGTCAGCCGGATGCCCTGGTACACGACCTCCATCCCGGCGTCGCGGGCGCGGACGGCGATCTGCTCGGCTGCGTTCGAGTGGCCGTCGAGGCCGGGCTTTCCCACCAGCATGCGCACCCGTCCGACGCCCAGCCGCTGCGCCGCCGCCGCGACCCGCCCCCGGACGTCGTCCAGTTCCGCCGCCTCTCCCCCGCCGATGGTCCGGCCGGTGACGCCGGTCGGCGCCCGGTACCCGCCGAACGAATCGCGCAGCGCCTGCGCCCACTCGCCGGTGGTCACCCCCGCTCGCGCGGCCTCGATCGAGACCGGGACGAGGTTCTCGCCCGAGTCCGCCGAGGTGCGCAGGGCGTCGAGTGCCGCGCTCACCGCCCGCGCATCCCGCGTCGAACGCCACCGCTCCAGCCGGTCGAGCTGCTCGGCCTCGTCCGCCGGGTCGGCCCGATCGAACGCCCCCTCGTCCATGTGCTCGACGAGCGGGGACGGCTCCGAATCGGTGTAGGCGTTCACCCCGACCCACGTGCGCTCGCCGGCCTCGATCTCCCGCAGCCGGACGGCGTGGGCCGCCACGAGCCGCTCCTTCATGTAGCCGAGCGCCTCCGCCGAGCCGCCCTGGTCGAGCACGCGCCGGAGCTCCTCCTCGGCGCCGGTCGCGATCTCGTCGGTCAGCGAGGACATGACCGTGGAGCCGGCGAACAGGTCGCCGTGCTCCAGCAGGTCGGTCTCGTAGGCCAGGATCTGCTGCGCCCGGAGCGACCACTGCTGGTCCCAGGCCCGCGGCAGCCCGAGGGCCTCGTTCCACGCGGGCAGCTGCACCGCCCGGGCCCGCGCGTCCGCCGACATCGTCACCGCCAGCATCTCGAGCAGGATGCGGTACACGTTGTTCTCGGGCTGCAGGGCGGTGAGGCCGAGGGAGTTCACCTGCACGCCGTACCGGAACCGCCGCATCCGCGGGTCCTCCACGCCGTACCGCTCGCGCGTCAGGCGGTCCCACAGCCGGGCGAACGCCCGCATCTTCGCCGTCTCCTCGACGAACCGGATGCCCGCGTTGCAGAAGAACGAGATCCGTCCGACCAGCGCCGGGATCTCGGAGTCGTCGACCTGCCCGGAGGACCGGCACGCGTCCAGCACCGCGAACGCGTTCGCCAGCGTGTACGCGACCTCGAGCACGGGGTCGGCGCCGGCCTCTTGCAGGTGATAGGAGCACACGTTGATGGGGTTCCACTTCGGCGTCTCGCGGAGCGCCCACGCGACGAGGTCGACGGTGAGCCGCATCGAGGGCCCGGGCGGGAACGCGTACGCCCCACGCGCCAGGAACTCCTTCAGGACGTCGTTCTGCGTCGTGCCGGCCAGCTGCGAACGCGGCGCGCGGTGTTCGTCCGCCACGACCACGTACAGCGCGTACAGCCAGACGGCCGTCGCGTTGATCGTCATCGACGTGTTCATGTCGTCGACGGGGATGCCGTCGAACACGTCGCGCATGTCGCCGAGCGAGGTGATCGGAACGCCCACCCGGCCGACCTCCCCACGGGCCATCTCGTGGTCGGAGTCGTAGCCGGTCTGGGTCGGGAGGTCGAAGGCCATCGACAGGCCCGTCTGGCCCTTGGCCAGGTTCGTGCGGTAGCGCTCGTTGGTCACGCGCGCATTGCCGTAACCGGCGTAGGTACGGAAGATCCAGGGCTGGTCTCGGTGGCGTTCGGCCATGTCCGTTCCGCTCCGATCGATGTCGCCCTCGCGAACGGGGGAAGCTGAGCGAGTATACCCAGCGCGACCTGCGGAAACGCCTCGCCGACCTCCGGTCAGCAGACCTCGTTGAGGTAGGGGTAGGGGTCGATCGCGGACCCGATCACGGTGTAGCCGTAGGCGCTCCGGTACGGGTTGGCGGGGATCACGTTGGGATGCCACTCGAAGTGGTCGTGGGTGGGCCCGCCGGCCGCGTCCCCGGTGTTCCCGACGTACCCGATGATGGTGCCGGTGGTGACCTGGCCGAGCGTGCCGTACCGCACCATGTGGGCGTTGTAGGTCCACCCCTCCGCGCCCTTCACGATCACCGCGTTGCCGCCGAGGCCGTTCGGATCCTCGCTGGCGACGCCGTCGAACGTGGCCCTGATCGGAGTCCCCTCCGGGGCCAGGATGTCGTTCCCGGCGTGGGGATGGAAGCCGCCCGCATACCGGGGGGCGCCGAAGGAATCTCCGTAGCCCCGGGGCTGGTCGACGGGGCACACGAACAGGGGCCCGGGGCCGTCGTTCGGGGTCGGCCCGCCGTGCGTGGCGGCGCGGGCGGCGGCGAGCTCCTGGGCCTTGAGCTTCTTCTCGAGTCGGTTGATGAGCGCGGTGGCCTGGGCCCGATCGGTGTCCAGGCTGTCCACGAGGGCGTTCTGCTCGTCGACCAGCTGCTGCTGCGCGTTGAACTTGGCGTCGAGGACCTTCTCCTGGTTGTTCAGCTCGGTGATCGTCTGGGCCTGCTGGTTGAGCAGGTCCTGGAGGTCGCTCTTCCGCGCGGCGAGGGCGTTCGCCTGGTTCTGGACGTCGGCGGCGAGCGTGGCGTCGTCCTGGGCGAGCCGGCCGATGAACTCCATCCGGTCCGACAGGTCCCCCAGGTTCTGCGACGTCAGCAGGAAGGAGAACTCCGCCGCAGGCCCCTCCTCGTAGGCCTGCCTGGCCCGGGCGTTCAGCTGGTCACGGACCCGGCGGTACCGGGCCCTGGTGTCGTCGTACGCCTGGCGGATGGCCTGGACCTTGCCCTCGAGGAGGCCGTACTGGGACTGGGCGGCGTCGATCGCCTCGGCCGACTTGTTGAGGTCGGCCTGGGCCGCGCGGAGCCTGGCCTGCAGCGAGTCGAGCTGCCGCTGCTCGCGGTTGATCTTGGCCACGAGGTCGTCAAGCTCCTTCTTGGCCTTTGCCAGGCTCTTCTTGGTGTCGGCGGGGTTGCCGGGCGACTGGCTCTTGGTGGGAGTGGGGGCGGCTGCGGACAGCGGTGCGAAGGCGCCGAGCAGGAGCGTCAGCGCGAGCACGGGAACGAGGGCGCGCCGGAGCACGCTTGATCTGTTCCCCGAACGGTGCGTGTCGAACGTTCCCAAGCCCCCTCTCTGGTCGACCCCATCGGCTCCGACCTTGAGCACGTGGAGTCCCGGGCACGGGACAGGGTCCCCCCGCCGGACCGGAAACGCAAGCAACCGCCCACCGCCCGGGCGAGGGCGCGGGTGGGGACGCTTCAGTCCATATCGGGACGGGGCGGGGCCTGCGCGTGCCCGGACCCGTCGCCGTCGGGCTCGCCCTCGTCGTTCTCAGGGAAGAGCTCGCTCCCCACCGGGCGCTCGCCGGGCCCGTCCTGCGGCTGCTCGCCGGCAGCCCCCTGAGGCTGCTCGCCGGGGAGCTCCGCATGACCGTTCGGCGACCCCCCGTTGGGCCCGCCGTTCGACCCGGGCAGCGCGGGCTGGAACGGCACCGTCACGGTCGGCATCGGGATGCGGACCTTGGCGTGGCCCTTGTGGGCCGCGACCGCCTCGAGGTGGTACGTCTCGAGCGAGGCAGCGAACTCGGCCGACCCGTAGGGCGTCCCGTCGAGGATCGGGCCCTTGCGCCGCTCGATGACGGCCGTCACGTCGTCGCCGGTGACGGTCTTGTTCGTCTCCAGGGCGTGGGCGACGGAGAGGATCTCGGCCCGGTTGTCCCTCAGCAGGGCGGCGGTCCGCTCGAACAGGTCGGTGAGCTTGGTCTCGATCCGCTCGCCGAGGCTCCCCTCGAGCAGCTCCTTCTTGTCGTCCTTGTCGCCGCCGCCGCCGGGCTTGCCGCCCCCACCGATGCCGACCTCGTGGGTCACGCCGTGGGAGGCGATGGTGGTCCCCATCCCCCAGTACCCCTCCATGTACGTGGCGATCCGCGTGGCGCTGTCCAGGTCGCCGGAGCAGCCCGACGACGAGTCGCCTTCGAAGAACAGCCGCTCCCCGGCCAGCGAGGCCAGCGCGACCATGACGTCGGCCTCGTACTCCGAACGCCACCGGGTGAACTGGTCCTCCGGCGGGATCGACGCCACCATGCCGAGGTACGTCCCGCCCTTCTCGATCGTCGCGATGTCGATGGTCAGGTGGTGCCGGACGCGGTACGCCGCGACTGCGTGGCACGCCTCGTGCACCGCCACGCTGTGACGCTCGCGCTCGATGTACTCGACGTCCTCCGGCGGCCCCAGGTCCTTCAGCTGCTTGGCCTTGATCACGTTCTCCCAGGTGATGACCTCGCGGCCGTCGCGGAACGCGTTGATCAGCGACTCGTTGACGACGTCCTTGATCGTCGCGCCCGTCGCGTAGGGCGTGATCGTGGCCAGCTTGTCGATCTGCTCCGACGTGAGCTCGTGGGGGACCTTGTCGAAGTACCCCTGGTAGGTCCGGACCCGGCCGGCCTTCGAGGGATACCCCACCTTGTAGATGCGGTCGATCCGGCCCGGGCGCAGCAGGGCCTCGTCGAGCGCCTGCGGCATGTTCGTGGCCATCATGATCAGGATCCGGTACTTGGGCGGCGGCTTCGGCCGCATGCCGAGCGCCCGGCGTACCTTCCGGTTGAAGAACCCCCGGGGCTTCGACAACCCCTGGATCTCGGACAGCAGGGCCTGCAGCGTCCCCATGCCGCCGCCGCCCATGCCTCCCATGCCGGCGATGATGTGGTTCCGGCGACCGACGTCGGGGATCGGAGCCTGCTGCATCGTGTCCCGCATGAGCAGTCCCCGCGTCGACTCGTCCAGCCAGGCCATCCCGTTGCACGACGCGGACGTGTTCCAGGGAGCCGGCGTCATCTGGCCGCCCCACGATCCCGGCGGCATCAGCTGGCCGCGGTTGCCCAGCGAGTCGGCCTCGTCGAAGAAGGCGATCACCCCGCCGTACTTCAGGGCGATCTTCCGGAGCTTCCGGAACAGCGACTTCACCTTGAGGATGCCGACGCCCATGAACATGTTGATGAACGCGCCCGGGTCGACGAACACGAAGGGCTTGCCGGTCTCGCCGGCGACGGCCTCGGCCATGAGCGTCTTGCCGGTGCCGGGCGGACCCCACAACAGGATGCCGCCGGGGACGTAGCCGCCCTTCGCCTCGATGTCGTCGGGATTCTCCAGGAACACCATGTTCTCCTTGACCCGGTTGAGCACGGGGTCCTGGCCCCACACGTCGGTGAATCGCGTCTTCACGTCGTCGGGGAAGTACACGTCCACGCCGCCGCGGGACAGGAAGTAGAACAGCGCGACGAACTGCAGCAGCAGGATCCCGACGTAGATGAACAGCTGGAAGAGCAGCGGGAGGGCCGAGATGATCCGCGCCGGCAGCGTGAACAGCGCGGTGAAGGTCGAGACGCCGAAGATCTTGCCGAGGACGAAGGAGAGAATCGCGAGGAACAGGACCCACTTGACCGCCCGGGCGATCCGGTAGCGGTTCCAGGCGTTCATCTTCCCGGTCCTGCGGTTGATGCCGCCGAAGACCTTCTCGGAGAAGAACCCGTAGTACGCGGCGGAGTGCTCGCAGATCAGGTAGTGGATCTGCCGGAGCGCCTCCAGCGCCAGGAGCACCAGCAGCCAAATGTTCGCCCGGATCGCCTGGGAGAACGCGTTCCGGACGCTGATGCCGACGCTCTCGCCGCTGATCGCCGACACGCCCTGGTTCTGGACGTAGGTGTTCCAGACGAGGAAGGCGAACACGAGGACGCCCAGCAGGAGGAATTTGATCCGGTCCCACCAGGCCATCGGCTTGCGGGTCGTGCGCTCCTCGGCGGGGTGGCTGGGGCGCGGCTCGCCGGCCGGGCTCATCTCGGGTGGGCGTTCCTCGACGGCGATGCCCGTCTCCGGGTCGGTCGTCATGTCAGGTCTCCTTCACGGAATAGGACCGCGCCACCTCGTCGATGACGTTGCGATTGCGCTCGTAGCAGGTGGCCGCGCAGGAGATCACCAGCAGGTAGAGCTTGTGGTTACCGGGATCGAGGATGCCGATCTGGTTGACCATCAGGGCGCCGTTCGCGGCGGAGATGTCGCCGATGCCGCCCGTCACGTCGAACACGTCCTGCTCGCCGTACAGGCCGCCCTTCAGGCTGATGTCCTTTGAGCTGATCAGGTCGCCCTGATCGTTGTTCACCAACTGGTCGATCGGGTACCGCGCGTTGCGCAGGGCCTGCAGGGAGAACTGGTCCCGGGTCTGGGGGCTCAGCTGGCGAACATAGGCCAGGATGACCGGCTGCTTCGGAACCCCGCTCAGAACGTGACCGAGCTTCGGTGTGGGCGAGGCGTCGAAGGCGGCCAGCCAGTTGAACGACTTCGCGGACGGCGTGCCGTCCAGCCCGATGGCCTTCAGGATGATGTTCCCGTTGTACGCGGCCCAGGAGGACGGGACCTTCAGGAACACGTGGTTCCCCTGATTGCCCGTGTACGTGTAGCCGTCCCCCCCGCAGGCGGACAGCAGCAACGACAAGCCGACCAGGATCGCCGGGAGCATGAACCGGAGCCCGCGCCGTCGCCGGGCGCCGGTGGACGTGAGCCGCATTCCGACCATTATGCGAGGAAGTACGGCCATCGGGTACCCCACGGATGCGCCGGCTACTGCTTCGTGCCCGGGAGGCCGAGGTCGCGGGCGATCAGGATGCGCTGCACCTCGCTCGTGCCCTCGCCGATCTCGAGGACCTTCGAGTCCCGGTAGAACCGGGCCACGGGGAACTCCTCCATGAACCCGTACCCCCCGTGGACCTGCACGGCGTCCCGGGCGCAGGTCACCGCGACCTCGCTCGCGTACAGCTTCGCGATCGAGGCCTGGGTCTTGTACGGCCGCCCCTGATCCCTGAGCCACGCTGCGAAGTACACGTACATCCGGGCGGTCTCCACGGCGACCTTCATGTCCGCGATGGAGAACTGCAGCCCCTGGAACTCTCCGATCGGCTTGCCGAACGCCTGGCGGTCGTTCGCGTACTTCACGCTCTCCTCGAGACAGCCCTGGGCGAGCCCGACGCTCAGCGCGGCGATGGCGATCCGGCCGTCGTCGAGGATCCGCAGGAACTGCGCGAAGCCCTTTCCCCGTTCGCCGAGGAGGTTTGCCTCGGGGACCCTGCAATCGCTGAACGACAGCTCGTGTGTGTCGGAGGCGTGCCAGCCGAGCTTGCGGTAGGACGGCCCCACCGTGAACCCCGGCGTGTCCTGGGGGACGATGATCGCGCTGATCTCCTTGTGACCACCCTCCTCGGTTCCGGTGACCGCGGTGATCGTGCAGAGGGCTGTGATGGGAGTTCCGCTGTTCGTGATGAACGCCTTCGAGCCGTTGATCACCCACTCGCCGCCGTCGAGCTTCGCGGTGGTCTTCGTGGCGCCGGCGTCGCTGCCCCCGCCGGGCTCCGTCAGCCCGAACGACCCGAGGATCTCCCCCCGGGCCATCGGGACGAGCCACCGCTGCTTCTGTTCCTCCGTGCCGAACTCGAACAGCGGGTTGGCGCCGAGCCCGACGCCCGCCTCGAGCGTGATGGCGATCGAGGAGTCCACCCTGGCCAGCTCCTCGATGGCGATGCACAGCGTGAGGAAGTCGCTCCCCTGCCCGCCGCACTCCTCGGGGAACGGCAGCCCGAACAGCCCCATCTCCCCCATCTGCTTGACGATGTCCATGGGCAGCTCGCCGCGTTCGTCCATCTCGGCGGCTCGGGGCGCCACGACCTCCTCGGCGAACTCCCGCACGGCCGCCCGGAAGTCCCGCTGCTCCTCCGTCAAATCGAAATCCATGCGGACAAATCTACTCCGGCGTGCGCGCGTCGCACGTACTGCGGCGTCCCCGGGCGGCGGCGCCGGCCCGACGTGGCAGAATCCGCCGGACCGCGAGGAGTGATTCGGTGGCCGCACCCAACGAGATCGTCGATCAGCTGTCCGGGTCCGTGCTGTTCTCCGACCTGCCGCGCCCCCAGCTCGAGGAGGTCGCGCACTCGATCGAGGAGCAGTGGTTCTCGGAGGGGCAGCGCGTGCTCCGGCAGGGGTTCACGGGCAGCGGGCTGTACTTCATCGTGGAGGGCGAGGTCGCGGTCGAGATCGACGGCCAGGAGCGCGCGCGCCTCGGGCGGGGCGAGTACTTCGGCGAGGTCAGCGTCCTGCTCGGTGAGCCGCCGGTCGCGGACGTGGTGGCGACCGGACCGCTGCGGGTGCTCGTGCTGCCCGAGCCGGAGGCGGAGGCCTTCCTCAAGGCCCATCCCAGCGTCATGTACCGGATGATGCAGGCCCAGGCCCGCCGCCTCCGAGCCGCGAACCTGTTCCGGGGCTGACCCGGCGGCCTCGAGCATGTCTCCCGACGACCGACGGCCGTTCCCTCCCGGTTCGTATCCGGTGGTGGTCGTGGGGAGCGGCCCGGGTGGGTTGCAGACCTCCTACTGTCTGCGCCGGCTTGGCGTGGACCACGCCGTGATCTCCGCCGACGAGGAGCCGGGCGGGATGTTCCGGCGATTCCCGCTGTTCCAGCGGCTGATCACGTGGACCAAGCCCTACGCGCCGGTCGAACGCGGCACGCGTGAGTACGAGCGATACGACTGGAACTCGCTGCTCGGCGACGAGCCCGCCCACCGGGCCATCCTGCCGCCGCTCATGGACGGGACCTCGTACTTCCCGTCGCGGCCGGAGATGGAGGCCGGGATCCGCCGGTTCACCGAGGTGGCCGGCGTCCCCGTCCGGTTCGGATGCGTCTGGGAGCGCACCGCGCGCGACGAGGCCACCGGCGGGTTCGTCCTCGGGACGTCCGACGGCGAGTACCGCACGGGGGTCGCGATCTTCGCGGTGGGCATGACCGAGCCGTGGACCGCCCCGATCCCGGGCCTCGACGGCGCGACGCACTACGTCGACGTCCGGCCGGCGGCCCACTACGTGGACAAGCGCGTGTTCGTCGTGGGGAAGCGGAACTCGGGGTTCGAGATCGCCGACGGCCTGCTCCCGGTGGCGCGACAGGTGATCCTGGGCTCGCCCCGCCCCGCCCGGCTGTCGATCATGGTCCACTCGACGGCCGCGGCCCGCGCGCGCTACCTCCAGCCGTACGAGGACCACGTGCTCGCGGGGGGCACGCTGGTGCTCGACGTCTCGATCGACCGGGTGGAGCGGAGCGGCGACGGGTGGCGTGTGTTCGCGGCGGGAACGACCCGGCCCGGGGACTTCGTGTTCGACGTGGACGAGGTGATCGCCGCGACGGGGTTCCGGACGCCGCTGGGGGACCTGGCCGACCTGGGCGTCGCCGGGTTCTTCGACGGAGGCCGGCTCCCCCGGCAGACGCCGTTCTGGGAATCACCCACCGTTCCGGGGATCTACTTCGCCGGGAACGTCACCCAGGGCTCGATCGGGATGAAGAAGTACGGCACGCCGTCGAACTCGGCCGCGGTGCACGGATTCCGGTACAACGCCCGCGTGCTGGCCGAGCACGTCGCCGCGAAGCACTTCGGCGTCGAACGCGAACGCCCGCCCGTCCCGCGCGAGGAGCTGGTCGGGTACCTCCTGCAGGAGGCCACGACGGCGCCCGAGCTGTGGAACCAGCAGTCGTACCTGACCCGCGTCGTCGAGTCCGATCCCGCCGTCGGGCCGGTCGACGGGGGGATCGCGCCGCTCGAGGCGTTCGTCGACGACCGGCACGGCGTGGACGCGGTCGCCGTGGCCGTCGAGACGGATGCCACCGGTGACATCCATCCGGCGGTGTACGTTCGTCGGGGCGGCCGGGTCGACGAGCACCTGCTGCCGTCCGATCCCCAGCACGATTTCACGGGCGGCGATCACCGGGCCCAGCTGGAGTCGGTGCTGGGCGACCTGGCGGGCTGACGATGGCCTTCGAGGAGGACGAGACGATGGGCGTGCACCTGAGCGACGACGAGTACCGGAAGATCTACGGGGAGACGAGGACGATCGCGGTGGTGGGCGCCTCGTCCAACCCGGGCAAGCCGGCCTACGGGATCCCGGCCTACCTCGAGCGCGAGGGGTACCGGATCATCCCGGTCAGCCCGCGCGGCGGAGAGCTGTTCGGGGAGCCGGTGCGAGCCTCGCTGGCCGACATCGGCGAGCCCGTCGACGCCGTGGACGTGTTCCGGCCCTCGGAGGAGACGCCGGACGTCGCGCGGCAGGCCGCCGCGATCGGGGCCAAGGTCCTGTGGCTGCAGGAGGGCATCCACTCCGACGAGGCCCAGCGCATCGCCGAGGAGGCCGGGATGACGTTCGTGTCGGACACGTGCATGGGACACACCCACTGGAACCTGTTCCACATGCACGACGGTGACGAGGTCGAGGGGCCGTAGCGCCTCAGGCGGAGCCGCGCCCCACCACGTCCACCTCCGCTTCACGGCCGAGCGCGCGGAGCACCAGCTCGGGCTCCTGCACGAACTGCACCCAGCCGGCCCGCTCGAGCGTCGCCCGCGCCTCCTCGGCCACGTCCTCGCCCCCCACCTCGTCCGCGCCGAACAGCCGCGCGACCCACCATGTGGTCGTCGCGATCTCGTTTCGGCGGCCGTCGGCCCGCACCACGTCGAGCAGGTTCTGCGCGCGATCGCGCGCCGTGCCGAGGTCGCCCTCGACCAGCAGGAGAAGGACGTCGGACGCCAGGAAGGAGTCGCTGAACGTGGGGTCGTCGGGGTCGACGGAGGTGACGGCATCGGTGAGCTCCGCCCGGGCCCGGGCGAACTGGCCCCGCATCACGAGCACCAGCACCAACCGGTCGACGGTCCAGGTGAGCATCGTTCGCTCGCCGAGCTCCCGCGACATGCGAATGGCGTTCCGGAGATCCTGCTCGGCGCCGTCGAGGTCGCCCAGCAGCCGGCGGATGGTCCCGCGGTCGCTGAGGGCGCTGGCCTCCTCCCACCGCGCGCCGAGGTCGTGGAACGTCCGATAGGACTGGTCGGCGTACCGCTCGGCCTCGTCCAGATCGAGCATCCGCCGGAACGAGTTCGCCACCGCCTGCTGGGCCACCGCGATGGTGAACGGGTCGCGCATGGCCCGCCCCAGCTCGAGCGCCTCCCGCGCCAGGCCGAGGGCCTCGTGCTCGTCGCCGACCGGGGAGATCACCGACGTCAGCGACGTGAGGGCGCGGGCCTGCGCCCACCGGTCGCCCTCCGGGTTGGTCCGCGCGAGATCCAGGGCCCGCTCGAACATCGACCGTGTCGTCTCGTACTCGCCGCGCCAGTACGGCACCCACGCCCCCATCAGCAGCGCCCGGGCCTCGGCCCACGGGTCGTCGAGCTCCGTGGCCGCCTCGAGGGCCCGGTCGAACAGGACCGCCGCGCGGTCGGGGTTGGCGCGGACGTTCAGCTCGATGTCGCCGAGGAACCGAGACGCGTGGGCCACGGTCCACACGTCGTCGGTTCCGATCTCGAGGGCCCGGGAGAGCGAGGCCGCCGCGTCGTCGAACCGGCCGAGCCAGTACATGGCCTCGCCGCGCGTCGACAGGATGCGGGCCTCCCGCCCCCCCCACGTGTCCTCGTCGCCGGCCAGTGCGAGGGCACGGTCGTAGAGGTCGATGGCCGTCCGCGACTCGATCCGCCATCGGGCCACGTCGCCGGCGTACGCCAGCGCGTCGACCGCGCGTTCCGCAAGGGAACGGTCGTGCGGGTTGAGGTCGAGCGCGGCCGCCGCGGCGTGCTCCAGGTGCCAGGCGACGCCCTGGGGGTGCCGCTCGATCGTCCCCGCCTCCTCCATGCGGTCGACGATGCCCACGTGGAGCCGGACCCGTTCGCGCTTCGGGAGGCTCTCGTACGCCACGTCGCGGAGGAGCTCGTGCCGGAACCGCCACTCGTCGGGGCGGTCGTGGTCGTGCACCAGGAGCTCGGCCTCCTCGAGGGTCGCCAGCACGGCGCGGTCCGGGGCGGCGCCGACCAGCTGGAGCTCCGATTCCAGGAACGAGAGCATCGAGAACACCGAGGCCCGTCGGAACAGGTCGCGGGCGTCGTCGGGCAGGTGGTCGATGCGGGACGCCACCACGGCCTGGACGGTCGGGGGCAGCAGGTGGCTGTGCGGCGCGCCCTGCGTGTGCTCGGCGTGCTCGTCGAGCATCATCCCGGTGGTCTCCACGATGAAGAACGGGTTGCCGCCCGTGTTCGACGCGATCCGCGCTGCGGTGGCGTCGTCGAGCGACTCGGCGGCGACGTGAGCCAGCTCCTGCGCCTCGTCGGGCGGGAGCGGCTCGAGGCGGAGCGACACCGAGTCGGGGTGCGAGCCCCACGTCGGCCTGGTCTCGAGCAGCGAGTCGCGGGCCACGGCCACCACCATCACCGGGAGGTCGCGGGCCCCCTCCAGCAGCTGATCCAGCACGTCGAGCAGCCCCTGCCGGGCCACGTGGAGGTCCTCGAACACGATGACGACCGGTCCGCCGCTGCGGACCATCCCCTGCAGGAACGACAGGAACCCAGCCCGGAGCTCGGCGGCGCGGTACCGGCGGCCCTCCCGGGACGGCTCGGTCAGGCCGAGCGCGATGCCGAGACGGGCCGCGGTCTGCTCCACCTCGCTCGCGTCACAGCACCCCGCGACGACGTCCTCCAGCCGCTCGCGGAACTCCTCGTCCGACGCGTCGCGGTCGAGCCCCAGCTCGCGCCGGAGCATCTCGGCGATGGGCGCGAACGCCGGGTCCTCCTCGAACTCGCCCGACCGGCCTTGGAGGACCCTCACGTCCGAGGGCAGCTGCACGAGGAACTCGTCCACCAGGCGGGACTTCCCGATACCGGGTTCGCCGAGCACGGTGGCCAGGCAGGCGTGGCCGGACGCGCGGACCCGGTCGAAGGTCTGCTCGAGGATGCCGAGCTCGCCCCGGCGGCCGACCAGCGGGATCGTCCGGCGGTGCGACCGCGGCCCCAGGCCCTTCACCGGCCACCCGTGGACGGGCCCCCCGAACCCCTTCGCCGCGACGTCGCGCTCCTCCCCGAAGGCCACCATGTGCCGGACCAGCTGGCGCGTGGTCTCCCCCACCAGGATCTCGCCGGCCTCGGCGGCCTGCTCCAGGCGGGCGGCCAGGTTGACCGTGGCGCCCGAGATCAACGGCCGGATCGACGTGCCCGACCACCCGGTGGCCTCGGGCCCCGCCGCGACCGGGCCGGAGTTGATCCCCACCCGCACCCGGAGCGGCACCGGCAGGTCCAGCCGCTCCCCCAGCCGGGCCGTCCGGTCGCGGATGAACAGCGCGGCCCGCACCGCGCGGAGCGCGTCGTCCTCGTGCGCGTGGGGAACGCCGAACACCGCCAGCACCGCGTCGCCCACGAACTTCTCGGTACGTCCCCGGAGCGACGTGAGCTCGCGCTCGACCATCTGGAAGAACGCGGCCATGACTTCGGAGAACCGCTCGGGGTCGAGCATCGCGGCCAGCTCGGTGGACCGGACCACGTCGGCGAACAGCACGGTGACGACCTTGCGCTCGGTGATGCCCGCCTGTCCGGCGACGGCCACGGCGAGCTCGCCCGTGTCGGCCTCGAGCGGGCCGACGGGCGCGCCGCACGTCGGGCAGAACCGGGCCCCCGCCGGCAGCGGGTTCCCACACCAGTCACACAGTTCCACGGGGTCAGCATACGAAGCGCCGGTGACGCGGCCGAACCGCCGCTACCGGCCCACGTACTCGATCAGCTGGACGGTGTTGCCGTCGGGGTCGGTGAACGACCGGAACCGGGCGAACCCAGCCACCTCCCCGAGGTGGTCCCCGAAGCGCACGCCCTTCTCCTCAAGCGCCGAGACGGCCGTGTCGAGGTCGTCCACGCGGAACACGGCCGTGGCCCCGCCCATGGTCACGGGGTGCCCCTCGAGCACGCCGTGGAGCGCGAACTGCACCGGCCCCGCGTCGAACAGCGCCCACTGGCTGCCGTCCTGGCGGAGCAGGCGGAGCCCGACGACGTCGCGGTAGAACGCCACCGCCCGGTCCATGTCGCGGGTCCAGTAGTAGACGTGGTCGAGCTGCCGCGACGCTGCTTCGGGGGTCACGCCGTGTGTTCTAGCACGCGAGCGGGGACGGGACCACGGGCCGCGGCCCGTCCCCGCTGGTCGCGTCACGGTGGCTAGTGGATCGACGCCTTCGCGTAGCCCACGGTGATGTCCGTCCCCACCGGGATGTCCGGGTTGTCGTGGAGCACCCGCAGGTGGAGCTCCCGGACGATCACGAAGTTCGCCCCCCTGGTCACCTCGAACAGGGTGAGCTTCCCGAGGCCGGGGATGTCGATCACGGTGTTCGGGTCGGGCGAGCCGGACTGCGACCGGCCCTGGACGGCCAGCCCGCCCAGGCGCGAGCCGCTCGTGTCGATCGTGATCCGGCCGTTGTTCCGCTCGATCTTCACGTCGGCCTTGACGAGGCCGGCGGTGATCTGCCCGGCTCCGAGGTCGACGTTCTGGACCTCCGAGGTGGTCTCACCCGACGTCACGAGCCTGCCGACCGTGCCCTGGGCGGTCGTGGTGACGGTGCCCGTCACGGCGGGCGCCGACGGGTGCCCGTCCGCGCCGCTCTGGGAGATCACCCGGCCCCCGGTCCCGGCACAGGGCAGGAACGTGATGAACGACGGACCGGACTCCACCGCCCCGGCGAGCTCGACGCTCGAGCCCCAGGCCCGGCCGCCGAGCGGACCGGCCGTCTGCCCGAGCCCGCTGAGCGCGTGGGCGACCAACAGGCGGGTGCCCACCGGGACGCCCTGGCTGTTCCGGTGCAGCACGTCGACCACCAGCATGTTGACCACCTGGCCCGCCGTGGCGCCGTGCACCGAGTCGGCGTGGGCGAACAGCGTGACCTTCCCGATGCCCGGCAGCGGGATGGTCCGGGTGGTGGGCGCCTGGTCGATCTTCCGGCCGTTGATCGTCAGGCCGGCGAACTTCGACCCCGCCGTGCTGAACGTGTACTCGCCGTGCTCCAGGGAGGTGGCGCTGACGGCCTTCATGGTGTCGGCCCGGATCACTCCGCCGAGCACCGACAGGCCCTGGACCGTGGAGGTCTCCTTCGCGGTCCGTCTCCCTCCGGCCGCGATCGACCGTGCCGTGTCCCAGACGTGGCCCGTGGCGAACGCCTGCCGCGGCGCGTGGACGGCGCCGACCTCGTTGTGGACCGTCTTGCCGGCAACCGTGGTGCAGGACAGCGTCACGCGGGCGCTGCGACCGCTGTCCACGGCCCGGTCCTGCTGCATCATCGAGCCCCAGGCGCCGCCCGAGTACACCAGCTTGGTGACGGGTCCCTCGCGGGCGCCGGATGCGCCGGCCCCCGACGCCGCCGCGGCGGGCATGCCCACCGCGAGCAGCAGGGTGAACGTGGCCATCACGGCGATCCGGGATCGCCGCGATGACGTCGTGGCAACGGACATGATCGGGCACCTCCGATATGCGGGCTGGTCGGGTCGATCCCCCTCGGCGCGTCCGCTGCGGGCCCCCCGCACATCAAGGCCCTCGCGGGTCGCGCACCTCGGATCTCGCGGGCCGCCGGTCCGGCGGCCGTCCGCGTGGCACGATCGATTCCCCGGCCCCGCCGGTCGGAAACCGCTGACCAGCGGAAATGGGCCGACCGGGCCCGTCGCCGGCGCCGCGGCGGATGGGGTCGGGGGCCGCCGATCAGCCGTCCGGCAGGCCGATCCCCGGGTATCGAGCGTCGGGCGGAGGGAGCATGTGAGAGGCGACGGCCCGGAACACCCGGCCGGTCGGGGTGTCCGGCAGGTCGGCGGGATCCTCGGGGAGGGGAACGTCCACCCGGAGCATGGAGCCGTCGTGGTGCATGGACGCTCCGAGGCCGGTGAACAGCTCCTGCACGGCGTCGTTCTCCTCGAGCACGTAGGCGCGGAACGCGCGGATGCCGTGCGCGACGGCCGACAGGCCCAGCACGCCCAGCAGGATCGAACCCAGGCCCAGCCCCTGGTGGGAGTCGACGACCGTCACGGCCGCCTCGGCGACCGTCGGCTCGTCGGGCAGGCGGACGTACCGGGCCACACCCAGTCCCGGCCGGCCCGGCACGGACGGGTCGACTGCGACCCACGCCATGTGGTCGTCGTAGTCGATCTCGGTCAGGGAACGGACCTGCTCGTCGGTGAGGTGCCGCACCGGTGTCCCGAACCGGCGGTACCGCGACGTCTCCGACAGCCGGGCGAACGCCTCGACCAGACGCTCCTTGTCGTCGGGGAGGATCGGCCGGACCACCACGTCCGCGCCGTTCCGCAGGGTGAACCACATCGGGCCGCCGGTGCGCCTCCCCTCCCGAGTGACGTTAGCCGCTCCCGAGCAGTCTGGCCTTCTGCGCCTGGAACTCCTCCTCGGTGATCGCGCCGCGGTCGCGAAGGTCGGCCAGCCGCTGGAGCTCCTGGGTCATCGACGGCGCGGCCTCCTGGCGGACGCCCCCCTGCATGCGCATCGTGAAGGACTCGGCGTGCTCGTAGATGACCTTCTGCGTCCGCTCCGGGTGGCGGATGTCGCTGAACGTGTTGGTGCCCTGCTCGCCGGCCGACTCGAGGATGATGTCGCCGGCCCCGATCATCCGCTCGAAGACCCCCTGGTGGAACCGGACGTTCTGGATGCGGTCGAGCGGGATCTCCATCGACGTCTTGGAGATGAGGCCCTGTCGGTGGATGACGCGTTCGTTCGTCACCACGAAGTGCGCGGTCCCCCACTTGATCACCTGCCGCAGGCAGTACCACAGCAGGATCACCGTGCCCACGAGCAACCCCCCGTAGAACAGCGTCTGGTGGACCACCTTGTTGTGGGGAAGGTTCGTGAACAGGAACCCCCAGGCGACCACCACCAGGATGGCCACCACGATCGGGCCGACCAGCGCGATCCAGTGCGGGCGAAGGTCGAGGATGATCTCCTCGTCGGTCGTGAGCAGTCGCTTCGGGAATGCCATGGCGCGGACGGTAGCGCGGTCCGGTGGCCCGGGCAAGGCGTTCAGCGCAGGTGCCGGACCTCGCCGAACCCCACCGTCGACCGGCCCTCCGGCGTGTCCATAAGAAGCGCGCCCGCCTCGTCGACGTCGACCGCCGTGCCCTCCACGGACCGGCCGTCGGTGGTGGTCGCCCGCACGCGCCGGCCGATGGTCGCGCACAGCGGCCGGTATCGCGCGAGCGTCCGGTCGCCGAACGTCCCGGGGTCGAGGGGCTCGCCCATCCCGCCGAGGAACCCCGCGAGCAGCGGTTCCGCATCGACGCCTCCGAGACCGGCCGCGCCCTCGACGCCGGGCGGCGGCCCGCCGAGGTTGAGACCGACGCCCACCACGACGTGCTCGACGTGGCCGCCCGCCACCGCGGCCTCGGCGAGGATCCCCCCGACCTTGGCGTCGGCGCGGAGGAGGTCGTTCGGCCACTTGCACACGACGTCCTCCACACCGGCGGCCCGGCAGGCGAGGGCCATCGCGGCCCCCGCCAGCAGCGTGAGCAGCACCGCGCGGTCGGGCGGCAGCGCCGGCCGGAGCACCACCGAGCACAGCAGCGACTCGCCGGGCGCGGACTCCCACGTACGACCCAGCCGTCCCCGGCCGGAGAGCTGGTGCCCGGCCGCCACCAGCGTCCACTCCGGCGCGCCGGCGTGGGCCATCGCCAGGGCGGTGGCATTGGTCGAATCCGTGATCTCGTCGTACCGCACGCTCGCGTCGGGGAGGCCTGCGGACCGCAGGGCCCGGCGGAGTGCATCGGAGCTCAGCCCGGTCATCGCGGCCGATTCTCGCAGGGGGGCCGGGCCGGTAGGCTTGCCCGGTCGTGAGCGAGCCGCGGGTCCTCGTCGCCAACCGGGGTGAGATCGCCGTGCGCGTCATGCGCACGTGCCGGGAGATGGGCATCCCGACGATTGCGGTGTATTCGGAGGCGGATCGATCGGCGCTGCACGTCGACATGGCCGACGAGGCATACGCGATCGGTCCGGCCACACCGTCGCAGTCGTACCTGGACGTCGGGAACATCCTGGAGGTCGCCGCCAAGGCCCGGGCAACGCTGGTGCACCCCGGATACGGGTTCCTGTCCGAGAACGCGGACTTCGCCCGTTCGGTCAAGGAAGCCGGACTCACGTTCGTCGGGCCGCCGCCCGAGGCCATGACGATGATGGGCGACAAGTCGGCCGCCCGCCGCGCGGCCGAGCGCATCGGCGTTCCCATCGTCCCCGGCACCCCGGACCCCGTCGACGTCGGGCAGGGCAGGAAGGAGGCCGAACGGATCGGGTTCCCGCTCGCGGTGAAGGCGGCGTTCGGCGGCGGCGGCAAGGGCATGCGGGTCGTCCAGGACCCCGCCGAGGTCGGCGACGCCCTGGAGCGAGCGGCCCGGGAGGCCGGCGCGTACTTCGGGCGGCCGGAGGTGTACCTCGAGCGGTACATCGAGGTCGCCCACCATGTCGAGGCCCAGATCCTCGCGGACGCGCACGGCAACGTGTCGTTCCTGGGTGAACGCGACTGCTCGCTGCAGCGCAGGTATCAGAAGCTCGTGGAGGAGACGCCTTCGCCGGTGGTCGACGAGGAGCTCCGGGGCCGCATCGCCGAGGCCGCCCTGGCCATCGCCAAGGAGGCCGGCTACGTCAACGCCGGCACCGTGGAGTTCCTCGTCGAACGGGACGGGTCCTTCTACTTCATGGAGGTGAACGCCCGCCTCCAGGTCGAGCACCCGGTCACCGAGATGGTCACCGGCCTCGACCTGGTCGCGCTGCAGATCGCCGTGGCCCTCGGCGAGAAGGTCGAGGTGTCGCCCCGGCCGCGGGGGCATTCGATCGAGTGCCGTCTGAACGCCGAGGACCCGTACCACGACTTCCTCCCCGGGCCGGGGCTCATCACGGGGTTCCGGACGCCGGGCGGCGCGTTCGTCCGGACCGACGCCGGGTTCGCCCAGGGCAAGGAGATCCCCCGCGACTACGACTCGCTGTTCGCGAAGCTGGTCGTGTGGGGCGAGGACCGCGAGCGGGCCCGGCGGCGCATGCTGCGGGCGCTGGGCGAGTTCGGCGTCGAGGGCGTTCCGACCACGATCCCCTTCCACCGGTGGGTCCTGGACACCGAGGAGTTCCGGACGGGAACCCACCACACGCGGTTCGTCGAGGGTGCGCTCGCGGCGACGACGCTGCCCGAGTTCGAACGCCCCGACCTCGGGACCGGGGCGGTCGCCGCTGGCGGCGAGCCCATCGTCACGACCGTGGTCGTGGAGGTCGAGGGCAGACGGATCCCGGTTCGGATCCACGACGAGGCGAAGAAGAGCGCGCCGAGGGCCCCGTCCACCGGCGGCGGTGGAGGCCATCATGCGGGCGGCGACGCGATCTCCGCGCCCATGCAGGGCACGATCCTTCAGGTCCTGGTCGAGGAGGGCGACACCGTGGAGGCCGGACAGGCCGTGTGCATCCTCGAGGCCATGAAGATGGAGAACCACATCCAGTCCGCCCGGGCCGGGGTCGTCGCCGAGGTCCTGGTGAAGCCGGGCGAGGTGGTCGACACCAACCAGACGCTGGTGGTCGTGGAGGGCGGCGGGGAGTCGTAGGCCGGTCTCTTGACCGCGACCGGTCCACAGGCCACCATGCGCGGTGAGCAGCCCAAGCGAAGCCCGGAGGGATTCGCATGCCCTCACCACTGACGCTCACCACCCCGCTCGGTTCCGACGTGTTCTTCGTCCAGGGGTTCACCGGATCGGAGGGGATCTCCCGGCCGTTCGCGTTCGACCTCGACCTGCGGGCGCTCAACTCCGCCCAGGTCGCATTCGAGAAGCTGCTCGGGCAGCCCATGACCCTGTCGATGGCCATGCCCGGCGGCGGGACGCGGTTCTTCTCGGGAGTCTGCAGCCGGTTCTCCCAGGGCCGGCGGGACGCGACCCTCACCTCGTACCGGGCCCGGCTCGTTCCGCGGCTGTCGGTTGCGTCGCTGCTCGCGAACAGCCGGATCTTCCAGCAACAGACCACCCCGGAGATCCTGAGGAACATGTTCCCGGCGGCACTCGGGACGCCGCCCGACGTCACGTTCCAGCTGAAGGCCACGTATCGGGCCAGGAACTACTGCGTGCAGTATCGGGAAAGCGACTTCGACTTCGCCAGCCGACTGATGGAGGAGGAGGGGATCTTCTACTTCTTCCGCCACGATCGGTCCGGCCACCACCTCGTGCTCGGCGACTCGCCGGACTTTCCGACGGTCCCCGGCCCGAGCCCGGTCGCCTTCTCGCCCACGCCCCCCACGCACCCCGACACCGCGACCGTGTTCGACTGGGAGACGGCCCAGGAGCTCCGCTCGGGCCGGGTCACGTTGCGGGACCACCACTTCGAACTCCCGGACGAGACCCTCGAGGTGCACGCCGCGACGCAGGATGCCGTCCGCGTGGGGACGGTCGTGCACCATCTGAGCGTCGGCGGCAACGACAAGCTCGAGCTGTACGACTACCCCGGCGGATACGCGAAGCGGTTCGACGGGATTACTCCAGGTGGAGGTGAGGACCCGAGCCGGCTCCAGCTGATCGCGCCGCAGGGTTCGGCCACCGGCGCGATCCGGATCGGAGAGGAGGCCGCGCAGGCCATCGCGGTCGAGGGCTCCTCGACGTGCCGCCAGTTCACCGGCGGACACCAGTTCACGCTGAAGGGCCACTTCGCCGGGAACGGCAAGTACTACATCGTCGGCGTGACGCATCGCGCGTCGGTCGCCGGTGATCCCAGGCGCGCGACGCAGTCCTCCGTCGACTACCACAACACGTTCTCGGCCGGCCCGGTCGCGCTCCCCTTCCGCCCCGCGCGCTCGACGCCGCGGCCGGTCGTGCAGGGCACGCAGACCGCCGTCGTCGTGGGGCCGGCCGGCGGGGAGGTGTTCACCGACGAGTACGGACGGGTGAAGGTGCAGTTCTTCTGGGATCGGGAGGGGAAGAAGGACCAGAACAGCTCGTGCTGGATCAGGGTCGGCGCCCTCCACGCCGGGCAGGAGAACGGCTTCGTCACGACGCCGCGGATCGGCGACGAGGTCATCGTGAGCTTCCTGGAGGGCGACCCCGACCAGCCAATCATCGTGGGCAGCGTCTACAACGCCGATCGCCGCCCGCCGCCGCCCGGGACGGGGGACTGATCGATGGACCGGCCGACCAGGAGGAACGCCATCCGGCGGGGGTTGCTGTCCCTCGGCGGCCTCGTGGGGCTGGGCGCGACCGCGCGGACGGCCGGACGGGGGACGGGTCCGCTCCACCTCGTCGCCCCGGACCTCTTGGCGCACGCGGTCCGGCAGCCTGCGGGCCCCGGCCAGGCATCCGCAGCACGGTTCGGCCTTCTCGACGACCGCGGTCGCGCCGCGGGCGAGGTGCACGTCGCGACCGTGCGGGTGCTCGGGCCCGGGATGTCGTCGACGAACGCGGGCGCGATGGAGTGGCACACGTTCCATCTGCCCGGCGGGACGATCCTCGGGGCGGGTTCGTCCGGCACCGAGAGCGGGACGTTCGCGGTGGTCGGCGGCACCGGCCGCTACGCGAACGCGCGTGGGACCTACGAGCTGCGCCGGGACGTCGTCGGAGGCGAGGGTGCCGAGTTCGTCCTGCGGCTCGAGCCCTGACCCGGGCTCCCGCTCATTGCAGCGCCCCGGGATCGATACCGTTGTCGACGGCGATCCGGCACAGCGAGATGAGGTCCGAGTTCTGATCGAACTCGTAGTGGGTCACCGTCGGCGCGACCACCGTCTGCATCCGGACCCACTGATACGGGATCCAGGGGACGACGTCCTCCATGAGGTACCGGTCCAGGTCGATCCAGCATCTCGATCGTTCCGGCCCCAACCCCATCGCCTCACACGACGCCGCGCGGCCGTCGACCGACGGCGGCGCCCCGACATCACGGAAGTCGTCGAGGATTCCGCACTCGCGTGCCTGCGCGGCGGTCATCCCCACCTCCGAGACGTTCACCTGACCCTCGCACCGGATACCGCTGCTGCTGAACAGCGAGACGTACGCGAACGGGTCGGGGATGTCCTTGGCCCAGCCGATGTGTCCAGCCATCGGGACGAGATTCCCGACGTCCTGGACCGCCGCGAAGGCCGCGCTCCAGCCGAGCTCCCGGACGCGGAGGTCGATCCCGATCCGGTGGAAGTCCCCCTGGAGGGTTGTGGCAAACGCGTCATAGGGCGGGTACGGCACGGTGACCATCACGACGCGGGAACAGACCGCGTCGTCGCACACCCCGTCGTGGTCGTGGTCGTACCGGGACCGGCGCATCTCCTCCTTGGCGGCGGCGAGGTTGCCACGGTGGCCGGGGCTGGGATACGGGTCGTAGCCGGCGGGGAAGCCCGGCAGGAGCGTCGGAGGGAACAGGTGGGTGGCGACGTCGCCGGCGGCCCGGCCGCCCCAGGCTCGTTGCAGCAGCGACTTGTCCGCGACGTCGTTCACCGCCCTGCGGACGTGCACGTCGTCGAACGGCGGGACGAGGAGGTTCAGGACGACGAAGTTCACGGCCTCGGTCGAGTCCGAGTGGAGCAGGCCTGCGAGCTTCGGGTCGGTCAGGTACCGCTGCTCCGTGGCGGCCGGCAGGTGGGTCACCAACGAACCGTCGAGGTCGCCTGACTCGATCTGCTCGAAGATGTCGTCTGCGTTCTTGTCGATCAGGATCGAGACGCCGTCGAGGTGGTCCGTGCGCCCCTCGGCGGAACTCGAATCCGCCACGTAGTTGGGGTTCCGAACGAGCAGCAGCCGCCGCGTGGGGTCGAAGCCGTCGATCGGCTCGATCGACCCGCATCCGGAGACGTCGAGCCGATCCTCGCCCTCGATCATGTACGGGCCGGTGGCGATCAGGTCGCGGCCGTAGTCGCCGGCCTTCGGAAAACACCTGCCGATCTCCGGGGGGATCGGCCCCGTGGCCGGGAGCGCGAGCCGGTACAGGAAGTCGCCGGCGGGCCGCTCCAGATGGAAGACGATCGTGCGCGGGTCCGGGGTCCCGATCCCGGAGATCCTCCCCGGACCGCCCGACACAGGGCCGTGCATCCCCTCGATCGTGCCGTCGTAGTAGAAGCCGTACTGGGCGACGAGCTCCTTCGTGTCGATCCGCTCGAACGCATACTCGATGTCGGCAGAGGTGATCTCGCGATCGACCGGCGGGCCGAACTTGATTCCCGGCCGCAGGTGGAACGTGTACGTCAGCCCGTCGTCGGACACCGCCGGCATCGAGCGCGCGAGGTCGGGGACCAACTCGTTGCCGTCGGGTCCAGCGACGTGGCGATAGGTGACCAGCGTCCGGACCAGGAGTTGGCTCTGCAACGCGAGCCCCAGCTGGGCGTATTCGCCGGTGGGATCGAACGCCCCGCTGAACCCGAAGTCCTCCACCGCGGTCCGGAAGAGGCCGCCAGGCGAATCGGAGAGCCGCACGGACGGCTGCGCGGGCCCGCCACCCGTGCAGCCCGCGAGCACGCTCAGGCAACACAGCGCGATGGACGTCACCGAGCGTCGGCGCAAGGGATTCCCCCTCCCGGAGGAACCCTAGGCTCCCCGGTACTCCAAGTCGAGACCTCGGCGCTATCGGGGGCGGGCGCCGCGGGGAGGCGAGGCCGGATCGCTCGCCCCCCCGCCGGCACGGGCAGCCCAAGCGTGCAATTCGACGGCGGGTGCCGTCATCCCCAAACTGCGCCATTTGTGGCCGGGCCGCCCGGACTAAGCTGCGGCGACGTGCGCGCATCCGTACTCGTGGGGCGGTCGCGCGAGATCGCGGCCATCGTTCGACACGCGTCCTCCCGCACGCCGCTGGTGGTGGTCGGAGAGGCGGGCATCGGGAAGACCACCCTGCTCCGTGCGGCAGCCGAGGCGATGAATCGGCCGTACTTCGAAGGCGGCGCCCTGTCGACGCTCTCATGGGTCGACTACCTGCCGATCGAACGCGCGATCGGCCATGCGGTCCGAGGCGGCGACAACCCGGCGGTTGCGGCGGCCATCGAGGAGGAGATCGGCGACGCCGTCCTGGTCATCGACGACCTGCAATGGGCGGACTTCTCGACCCTGGAGGTCGCCGGCTCGCTCGCGAGGCGGTCCTGTCTGCTGACCGCGCTCCGCCTGGACGACCCCGCGGCGCCGCAGGTGCTCGATCGCCTCGCGGCCGCGGGGTTCGCCACACTGAACGTCGAGGCATTGCCGCACGCCGACGCCATGCGGATCGTCCGCGAGCGGAACCCGGGAATGTCGTCCGAGCGAGTCGACACCGTGGTCCGGGCCGCGGCCGGGAACCCGTTCCTCCTCGAGGAGCTCGCCGCGAGTGACGACGCGCCGACGCTCCGCCTTGCCTTGCGGGCCCGGCTCCGGCCACACGCAGCCGAGGTGCGAGAAGGAATCGCGTTGCTCGGCCTGTTGGGGCGCCCGGCGGCGCCCGAGCTGCTCGGCTCCGGGGCGACGGCCCTCCTCGATTTGCGGCTGGCCGTGCGGCGGGGGGACGCGATCGCGTTGCGCCACGCGCTGCTGGGCGAGGTTGCCCTCCAAGATCTGACGTTCGAGCGGCTGAGGGGGCTGCATTCGCGGCTCGCCCGGGCCGTG
This sequence comes from Actinomycetota bacterium, assembly GCA_036557505.1. Classification (GTDB taxonomy): domain Bacteria; phylum Actinomycetota; class UBA4738; order UBA4738; family JACQTL01; genus DATBHM01. Next base: position 38,597 of record DATBHM010000298.1, read on the forward strand.
CCCGAGCCGGGCGAGGCGGCCCGCCACCACGAGGCGGCGGGCGAGCTCGAGGCGGCGGTGTCCAAGGGCCTGCAGGCTGCGGAGCTCGCCCGGACGCCGGGCGAGCGGGCCCGTCACCTCGGGGTCGCCGCCGCGTGCAGCAGCGGCGAGGAGGCAGACCGGCTGCGCCTCGACGCTGCGGCGCTGCTCGTCGCGACGGGCGACTATCGGTTGGCCGCCGAACTGGCACGGGCATCTTCCCCGACGACCACGACGGGTCGGGCGGAGGCGTCGCTCTGGGCCGGCATGGCCGTCGGCCTCGGGGGCGAGTGGCTCGAGGGGCTGCACCTGATCGAGGACGGTCTGGCTTCGGTGCGCGGCACCGGCACGCCGATGGAGTTGCGGCTGCTGCTCGCCTTGGTGCGGCTGCAGAGCTACGAGGCGGAAGCAGAGGCGATGCTGGAGCTCGCGGGAGGAGCAGCTTCACTGTCGCGCCGGCTCGGCCTGTACCGGGCCGAGGCCACGGCCGGCCTGGCGCTCGCGTACTCGCAGAACGCGTCGCCCCGGACGGTTCCCACGGCGCGGTCGGCCGCGCGGCTGGCCATGCAGGAGGGCGATCCGGAGATCGAGTTCCAGGCGCGATTCACCCTCGCGGCTTCGCTGCAGCTGGAGGGCCGGCCGGACGCGGCCCGCCGTGCGGTCCACGAGTGCATCAACCGTGCCCGTGAACTGGACCTTCGCGGGCAGGAGCTGATGGGTGAGCTGCACCTGGCCGTCGTGGACTTCTACGCGTCGGAGGAACCGGGGGCCGCGATCGAGCGCCTCGAACGCGTACGCCGGCGAGGCATCTTTCCCCTCCAGGAAGGCACGATGCGGCGGTGCCTCGCCCTGGCGCTGGCGGACGCCGGGCGGCTGGAGGAAGCTCGTGAGGCACTGGGACCCGGGCCCGCCCACCCTGAGCGGTGGGCGTTCTTCGACTACTTCCACGCCTTGAGCGAGGTGGAGCTGGCTGCCGGGCGCCCTGCTGAAGCGCTGGAGGCGGCGCGGGCCTGTCTGCGGTGGCCACACCCGTACTTCTCCGCAGCCGCGAACCTGACGGCCGCATGGGCCTCATTCGAGCTGGGAACGACATGGTCGGGGCGGATCGACGGTCCGATGTTCCCGATGGTGGCCGGCGCGCCGCTGGAGATGAACGCGATCGCCTCGCTGAGTCGGGGGACAGCCGACGCCGAGCTCGAGTTCGAAGACGCCGGCCGCGCGTGGGCGGCGGCCGGACATCGCGGCGAGCTCCGCTGTCAGTGGGCGGCGGGCGAGGCCTGCCGGCGCTCAGGACGCCCGGAGCGGGCCCGCGAACGCCTGCTCGAGGTCGAGCAACGAGCCGAGGCCGCAGGGTCGGTGACCGTGCTCCGACGTGCCCGGCGATCGCTCCGCATGATGGGCATTCACCGTTCCCACACCGGGGAGCCGCCGGCTGGGACCATCACGGGCCGCCAGCGGGAGATCCTGGAGCTCGTTGGCAGCGGGCTCACGAGCCGCGACATCGCCCGGCGGCTCGGCCTGTCCCCCGGCACCGTGGACGATCACGTCAAGGCCGCGATGGCCCGCCTCGGCGCGCGAACGAGGCTGGAGGCGGCGGCCGCGGCGGCCCGCGCGGCTTCCGCGCGCGACTGACCATGCCGAGGCCGGTGCCGCTCGTCATCGTGGAGGGCACCGACGAGGACTTCGAGGCCGCCCTCGTGGCGATTCGGACCGATGGCTGGGAGCTGCGTCCGGGTTGGGAGACGGTCGACGACGCGGTGCGACCCGGACTCGTCTTCTTCGGACCGGTGGGGAACGACCGGAGTGCCGCCCTCGCAACGATGGCGGCCGCCAGGGGCGCGGGGGTCGTCGTCAGAGCGTGCGGTTCGCCGGACGTTACCAGCTCGCTGTTCGAGGACCTCCGGCGGATCGGCCGCGTCGACTACCGGCCCGCAGGGGAGGCGGAACGGTCCCCGGTGGAGCTGTTGGACGCCGAGCAGCTGCACCTGCTCGACAGTCTCGCGCGAGGGATGTCGGTGTCTGAGTCCGCTCGGCAGTTGCCCTGCTCCCGTCGGACCGCCCAGCGCAGGCTCGCCGACGCACGTCGAATGCTCGATGTGGCCAGCAACACGGAGGCGGTCCTGCTGACCCGCCGAGACGAATCGTCCCCCTGATCGCTCCCCGGGGTGTGACGCGAGGGACATGTCGCTCGCTGTGCGTTGGGTTGGGGGAAGTTGGCGCACATTGGGGATGACCCGCGACTTCGTCTCACCGAAGGTTCGCACGCCAACTGCTGGAGGGAGGGGTCGTGGGGCCTTGGGATGTGCTCGCGAATTCACGACTCGAAGATGCGTTCGTCCCTCCGGCCCCTCCGGGCAATCTGAGCTCAGCGCTGCCTTCGTTCGGTGACGCTTCCAGCATGGACAAAGGCGAGAGCCCGAAATGCACACGAGGGGGAACACAGTGAAGACGCGGACGAATCCTGGCCGGCGGCTTTCGCGCGGGCTATCTGCACTGCTGACGCTCGGGTTGATCGGCGGCCTTTTCACCTCGATGACATCGATCGCCAACGCAGCAACGGCGACAGCGGTCTCAGCTGGCGGCAATCACACATGTGTTCTCACCAGCGCGGGGGGCGTGAAATGTTGGGGTTTCAACACCTACGGGCAGCTCGGCGACGGAACGACGACCGACCGACACACGCCGGTCGATGTCGAGGGGCTCACGGCGGGAGTTACCGCGATTTCCGCAGGGCAGTATTTCACGTGCGCTCTCACGACCGGCGGGGGTGTCAAGTGCTGGGGTCTGAACATCTTTGGTCAGCTCGGCGATGGCACGACGACCAACCGACACACCGCTGTCGACGTGTCCGGTCTTTCGAGTGGCGTCGTGGCGATCTCTGCCGGGCACTACCATGCTTGCGCCCTCATGCTCGGGGGGGCCGCGAAGTGCTGGGGCTTCAACTATTTTGGAGCACTCGGTACCGGCAGCACAACCAGGGCGGGATGCAATTGTGAACCTACGCCGGTAGACGCCACCGCGCTCCCTCCGGGCCTCCTCGGGATCGCGTCCGGCCAGGATCACACCTGTGCCATTACCGGTTCGGGAGGCGCCGAGTGTTGGGGCTTCAACCCATACGGACAGCTGGGCGACGGCAGCACAATGGACCGGCTGACGCCTGTCGACGTCGTTGGTCTGGGGACCGGTGTGGCCGGGATCTACCCGGAGTCCTACTCCACGTGTGCGTTTACGGAAGCCGGCGCCGCGAAATGCTGGGGCCACAACGACGACGGACAAATCGGTGGCCCCCATACCGATCACCTGAGTCCCACCGATGTGCCTGGTTTGAGCGGTGTAGCAGGGATCGCTTTGGCGGGCGGATATGGATGCGCGCTGACGCTGTCCGCCAGCGTGAAGTGTTGGGGGTCAAACGGGAACTTTCAACTAGGTGACGGCACCACGACGAGTCGAGAAACCGCGGTCGACGTGGTCGGGCTGACGTCCGGAATCACCGCCATCTCTGTTGCGCGAGGCGGGAATCACTCCTGCGCGGTCACAACGGCGGGGGACGTCAAGTGCTGGGGCCTAAACAATTCTGGCCAGTTGGGCGACGGCACGACCGTTGACCGCTCGACGCCCGTCGATGTCGATCTCGGAGGTGGCGGGGGATCCACCGTTCCGGGTGCACCGACGAACGTCGCTGCGATCGCGGGCGACGCTCGGGCAAGTGTGAGCTGGGCGCCGCCCTCGGAGGACGGCGGAAGCCCGATCAGCAGTTACACGGTGACCGCCTTGCCGGGTGGCAGAACGCAGACCGTGAATGGCCTCTCCACTTCGGTCGACATCACCGGGCTGACGAATGGCACCAGCTACACGTTCACCGTTGTCGCGACAAACGCGGTCGGCGACGGCCCGCCTGGCACATCGAATCCCGTCACGCCAGCGGCCTTCGTGTCCCGTTCGGGGAAGCAGCTCACGCTCGACGGGCATTCATATCGCCCGATCGGCCTGAACATCTACAACGCGAACTCGAACGGTCTGTGCGGGCCGCAGATGGACGGGACCACCCTGGACGACTCGCTGACGGCGATCGGTGCGGGGAAGAACACGATGCGCGCGTGGTTCTTCCAACAGCTCGCGACGACGAACGGCGCCCGCGACTGGACCGCGTTCGACCGGACGCTCGCGGCCGCGCGTGCCCATGGCGACACGGTCGTGGCGACGCTCGTCGACCAGTGGGGCGATTGCGGCGCCCCCTCCGGGTACGGGTACAAGGACCGCAGCTGGTACGAGACGGGGTACACGCAACCGGATCCCGCCGGGATCGTCTCCTATCGCGACTGGGTCCAGGAGATCGTCTCACGCTACAAGGACGACCCGACGATCATGGCCTGGCAGCTGGTGAACGAGCCCGAGGTGCTGCCGCAGCTCGGTGCCGACTGTTCGACGGTTCCGGAGTCGACGGCCGAGAGTGTCCTCTCCTCCTTCGCGGACGACGTCTCGGGGCTCGTCAAGTCCATCGATCCGAACCATCTGGTCTCGCTGGGCACGATCGGAAGCGGCCAGTGCGGAACCCAGGGGGACGACTACCAGACGGTGATGAGCATTCCCACGCTGGACCTGTGTGAGTACCACGACTACACGCCGGGAGCGCTCATCCCCGGTGATCAGTTCAACGGGCTCCAACGGCGGATCGACCAATGCGACACCATCGACAAGCCGCTCCTGGTCGGCGAGCTCGGCATTCGCCCCACCGACGTGGGCGGCACGCCCCAAGCCCGTGCGAACGTCGTCTCGGGCAAGCTGTGCGCCCAGCTCACCGCCGGCGTGGCCGGCGACCTCCTGTGGAGCTGGAACAAGGACGGCTCGCTGCTCGACAACTTCGACATCGGTCCCGGCGACCCCGTCCTCGCCGAGCTCACGCCGTGGTCCGACCCGGACCACGTGTGTGCGCCGCCGGGGTCGCCGGGGCAGCCCGCCGCGACGGCCGGCAACGCGTCGGCGACAGTCAACTGGAACGCGCCGCCCTCCGACGGCGGAAGTGCCGTCCTCTCCTACACCGTGACGTCGTCCCCCGGGGGGATCTCGAAGACGGTCGACGCCAGGACCTTCGCCCCCGGCGCCCCCGCCGGCACGACGATCAACGGCCTGACGAACGGGACGACGTACACGTTCACCGTCGTCGCGACGAACGGGGCGGGCGACGGACCCGCCTCCGCTCCCTCCAACGCCGTGGTTCCGCACGTCATCAACAAGCCGGGGGCTCCCAGGAGCGTCGCCGCGACCCCGGGGAACGGCAATGCCACCGTCACCTGGTTGCCCCCGAACTCGGATGGCGGGAGTCCCGTGACCAGTTACACCGTGACCTCCGACGCGGGGGGCTTCACCGTCACGGTGGACGGCTCGCAGACGAGCGCAGTGGTGAACGGCCTCACGAACGGAACGACCTATCGCTTCCGCGTGACCGCGACCAACGTGGCCGGGACCGGGTCGGCCTCTGGCCTGTCGAACGCGGTCATTCCGCGCACGGTTCCGGATGCCCCGATCAACGTGACCGCAGCCCCGGGCAACGGCAGCGCCACCGTGTCGTGGACTCCCCCGACCTCCACCGGCGGGAGCGCCATCACCGGCTACAACGTCACCGGATCCCCCGGCGGGGCCACGAAGCACGTGGGAGCCAATGCCACCAGCACGAACATGACCGGCCTCACGAACGGCACGACGTACACGTTCACCGTGGTCGCGACGAACGCCGCGGGGAGCAGCGCTCCGTCGGCGCCGTCGAATCCCGTGACCCCCCGGACCGTGCCGGGAGCGCCGACGGGCGCGACGGCCGTTGTCGGCAACGCGAGCGCGACCATCAGCTGGACCACCCCGGTCTCGAACGGCGGGAGCCCGATCCTCAGCTACACCGTCACGTCGAACGTCGGCGGGTTCAGCACGACCGTCACTGGCACGGCCGCCACGATCACGGGGCTCGCCAACGGGACGACCTACCGGTTCCGGGTCGTGGCGACGAACGCCGCCGGCAACGGACCGGCCTCGGCGCTGTCCAACGCGGTGACCCCGCATTCGCCCCCCGGCGCGCCGACCAGCGTGGTCGCGACCGGCGGCAACCGGATGGCGACCGTGACGTGGGCTGCGGCGCCGGCCAACGGCGGGGCCATCACCGGCTATCGGATCATCGCATCGCCGGGCGGTGCCACCACCACCGTCGGCGGGAGCACCCTGAACGCGGTCGTGACCGGGCTCAACAACGGGACGACGTACACGTTCTCCGTGATCGCCACCAACGACCTCGGGGACGGGCCGGCCGGCGTCTCCAACGCGGTGACCCCCACGAGCACCATCACACCGATCGTGTTCGCATCCAACCGTTCCGGAAGCAGCGGCTCGGACATCTACCTCATGAACTCGGACGGCTCCGGGGTGGTGAGGGTGCTGAAACACGCCGGCGACGACACCGATCCCGCGCTGTCCCCGGACGGTACCCGCATCGTCTTCGTCGCCGGCGCCAACCAGACGAGCGAGATCATGGTCGTGAACATCGACGGCACCGGCCTCCAGCAGCTCACGACCAACACGACGCTCGGGTATACCGACCAGAATCCCAACTGGTCCCCGGACGGCACCAAGATCGTGTTCGCATCGAACCAGGACGGCGGCGGCGACCTGGAGATCTACGTCATGAACGCTGACGGCTCCGCTCCGACGCCCCTCACGGACAACACGAGCAACGACTACCAGCCCGCATGGTCGTCGGGCGCCGCGCAGCGGATCGCCTTCTCCTCCAACCGGCTGACCGACGCGGAGATCTGGGTGATGGACACCGACGGCCAGCACCAGGCCAGGGTGGCCACCATCGCAGGAGCGGACGTCACCCCGGCCTGGTCACCCGATGGGACGAAGATCGCCTTCTCGTCGTCGCCGCCGCAGCACAACACCGACATCTACGTGATGGACGCGGACGGGGCCGGGCTGGTCGACGTGACCCCGAACACGAACGGAACCGACACCGCCCCCGCCTGGTCGCCGGACGGCGCGAGGATCGCGTTCTCGTCCAACCGCTCGGGGTCGAGCGGCTACGACGTCTACACGACCAACGCCGACGGCACGGGGACGGCGACGAACCTGACGACGCGGGCCGGAACCGACGGCGCTCCCGACTGGTAGCCGGCCGCGTCAACCGGTGGCGAGGTCGCGCTCCAGGAAGTCGTGCACGACGTCCACGTAGGCGTCGCGTTCCTCGACGAACGTCATGTGGCCGCTGTGCTCGAACACCCGGAGCTCGGCCCCGGGGATGCCGGCCGCCATGAACTCGGCGGCCTCCGGGGGGCAGGTCCGGTCAAGCCGGCCGGCCAGGACGAGGACCGGGTGACCGATCTCGCCCAGCCGGTCCTCGAGCTCGATCCCGCCGTAGCCGGATGCGGCGAACAGTTGCAGGATCCTCGGCGAATACACGGCGCCGGCCGTCCGTTCCTCGTACTCGGCGATGAGCGGCGATCGGGGGTCGCCGAAGTGCCACGGCATCTGCTCGTGCATGATCGACGCGAAGTCTTCCTGGGTCTGCACGCTCGACTCGCGTTCCCAGGACCGCTGGACCTGCTCCCGGAGGACCTCGGGTTCGAACGCCGCGAGCTTGGCTTCCAGGTCGGCCAGCCACCGGACGGACCCGACGCCCGACGACACGATCGACTGCGAGGCCTGGCCCGGGAAGTCGACCGCGTTCTCGAGCGTCACGAAGGCCCCGTACGAATGGCCGAGCACGGCATACCGCTCGAATCCCAGCGCCTTCGCCAGCAGGACCACGTCGGCGGCGTGCTGCGGCAGGGTCCACGTCGAGTCGGGCGAGTCCATCGAGCGGCCGTTCCCGCGTTGGTCCACCAGCACCAGCCGGAACCGGTCCCCCAGCGGGTCGAGGTAGTCGCCGAACTCGTGATGGTCGTCGCCCGGGCCGCCGTGGAGCAGCACCAGCGGGTAGCCGTCCGGGGCGCCGCGTTCCACGATCCACAGCTCGGTGTCCCCGATGCCGACGAACCGGCCCCGGTCGTCGTCGTGCACGGTCACGCTCCCTTCGGGGCGGGGCGGCCCCACGACTCGCGGCCGGTCAGGCCGATGCCCGTGTCCTTCAGCTTGTACGTCCGGTTCAGCTGGACGAGGAGCGCCGTGAGGGGCTCGGTCACGCGGGCCATCGACAGGTCGCCGGCGTCCGCCCAGGCGAGGTCCGGGATGTCCTCCGCCAGCGAACCCACGGTGGCCTTGGCATCGGCGTCGGCCCCGCACAGCAGCACGACGCCCTCCATCGGCCGGTCGACGTCCTGCAACAGATCGCCGCTCACGGTCTGGAACCCCGAGACCAGCCGGGTCCGGCCCCGGCCCAGCAGCGCCTCGGCCTGCTCGGCCGCGCTCCCGTGCCAGGGCCGGACGACCTGCCAGGGCCGCCCCCCGACCGCGGTCGCCAGCGGTGACGTGCAGTCGCACACGATGCGCCCATCGGGGATGTGGTCCTTGAGTCCGCGGAAGGTGTCCGCCTGTCCTCCGTAGGGCACGGTCACGAACAGGACGTCGAGCTCCGGGATGGCGGCGAGCGTCTCGTTCGCCACGCCGTCGACCGGCGCGTCGGCACCGAGCCGTTCCCGCGCGCCGGCCGCCGCGCGCTGGCCCTTCTCCAGCGAACGGGAACCGATCGTGACGTGATGGCCCGACGTCGCCAGGCGGAGGGCCAGGCCGAACCCCTCGTCCCCGGTTCCTCCGACGATCCCGACCTCCACTACACGAGCCCGGTGATGTCGCGCGCCGTGAACTTCTGGATGCAGGTCTGCGCGGCCGACTCGCCGTACAGGGCCCGCGCCGCGTCGACCGTCCGCTGCGCCGCCTTCTTGAACGAGATCTTCGGCGTGAACGAGAACTGCGACTCGAGGACGATCGTGTTGGTCTCGTCACGGCCGAGGGCGAGGTTGATGTCGTGCAGCGCGGCCGACCAGATCTCGCCGTTGAGGTGGACGTCCTTGCGCGGGCCGTAGTCCGCGTACGTGTGGTCGGTGTCGACCCGGCGCAGGCAGTGCGGCGTGCCGCTCGTGTACGACGTCGAGTCCCAGTCGGCGATGCACGCGAGCGGCGTCGTCGCCGTGTCGGGGGAGTCGGACTGGGACATGGTGAACGCCCAGTAGTCGCCGAAGCCCTCCCCGATCGACCCGGCCGAGTTGTTCTTGCCGAAGTTCGGGACCTGGTCGTCCTGGATGGCGTGGCCGTACTCGTGCCAGGTGACCTCCTCGTCCTCGGCATCGTCCACGCCGCCCCGACCCAGTGTGATCTTGTCGTCGTGCGGGCTGTAGAACGAGTTGTCGTACCAGACGCCGTCCGGCCGGAGGTCCTGGGGTTCGTTGTTCACGTCGGTGAACCCGAGCGACTGGATGTACGTCTCCGCGGTGGTGACGTCGTAGTACGCCATCGTCTGCTCGAACTCGCGGTGGTTCCGCGTGTAGACGAACCGTCCGTTCGGGGCGAACGCCTGCGCGTTGGGGTTGAGGATGACCGTTGCGAAGTCGCCGTGCAGGTAGCCCGAGCCGTCCAGGTGTGTCAGCGGGACGATCCTGTAAGACGGATCGAGGTCCGGGATCTCCCGGTTGTTCTGGTCGGTGAGCGACTCGTCCTGCTGGTCCACCACCGGGTTCGGCGAGAACACCTGTCCGACCGGGCCGCCACCGAACAGGACGGCCGAACGGGCGGAGAGGACGCGGCCGGACGTCGCGTCCACCAGCGCCTCCCAGGACTGGCCCTTCGCGAGCGCGAAGACGTCCCACACCAGTCGGGCCCGGCCGCCCGGCTGCACCGCCAGCGTCGCCGAGCCGTCTGCGCGGGCCGGCGCCCCGGCATTCCTCGCCACCGCGGCGATCGCCGAGCCGATGGCCCGAGTCTTGCTCACCACGGCCTTGCTCGCGACGCGCCCCCGGATGGCCGCCCGGCCGTCGTCGACCGTCACTGCACCGGTCTTCGCGGTCACGTGCCGGACGAGGTAGCCACCCAGCACTGGGTGGCCGTCCAGCATCTGCTGGTACCAGGTGTGCGTGCCCAGCAGCGAGTGCTTCACGACGATCAGCCGAAGTCCTCCGACCTGGCGATGGGCGGTCGCCGTGGCGGGGACCATCCCGGTGACGGACAACAGAAGGGCCGTCCCCAGCAGCAGAGCGAGCGATCGAACGGCGCGCACGGGTTACTCCTTTCGGTCCATCGGACGCTTCAGGAACCGGAATCGACGAGGGTATACGAACTCACGGGCGGCCGGGGTCGGGCCCGGTCGTGGTCAACTCTGCGGCGTGATCGCGGCCGACCTCGTCACCGACCTCACCGAGATCGCGGTCGGGGTGGTCTGCCTGGTGACGACGCCGTTCGCCTGGCGGCGGGCGCGGTGGCTGGGCGTCCTCCTCGCCGTGGCGGGTCTCGCGGCCGTCGTCCACGCAGTGGTGTCGATCGCGGGCTGAATCTCGGGCGCCGGCGCCGGGTCAGCCGCCGCCGCCGACCTCGTCGTACTCCTCGTCCTCGACCGGCGTCGCCATGTGGCCGCGCTCGTCCTCGATCTGGCCGTGGAGGTCGTCCGCCCATTCCTTGATCGACGGCCACATCCGCCAGAAGTTCTCCTTGGTGGTCTCCCCGAAGCTGCGTTCGGCCTCGTCCGGAGACAGCTTGCGGGCCGTGTGGTCCAGCACGAACACGGCGGTGGTGAACCCGTACTCGAGCTGCTCGTCGCCTTCGTCGGCCATGCCCGAACCTCCCTCACTCGCGTTCCAGCACCACCAGCGTGTCGCGTGCCCGACGAACGATAGGCCGTTCGGGGTCGGGGAGCGATCGGAGCCACTCGATCGTCGGGACGACGTGCCGGTTCCAGCGCTCGTCGTCGACGTCCCACAGGTAGGACTGGGATCGCGACTCAAGGGCGGCGGCGACGTCCGCGGGCGAACGTTCGAACTGCCACGCGTGCTCGACCATCGCCCGCACGCGAAACCCGGCGTCCGGAGCGAGCTCGGCCACGCGCTGCGCCGAGTCGTCCCGCCGCCGGTCGGGGTCGAGGGCGCGCTCGACGGCCTGGGTCCGGCGGCCGATCTCGTCGTCGGGCGTCTGACCGCCGCCCGGCATCACGACGTACCTCCCGCCCGGCCGGAGCACACGAGCGACCTCGCGCAGCACGGCCGTGGCGTCGCCCACGACGTGCAGGACCCACACCGACAGGGCCTGGTCCACCGACGCGTCCCGAACCGGCAGCCGGCGGGCGTCGCCCCTCGCCACCCGGTTGCCGAGCCGCTCCCGGGCCTTGGCGAGCATCGCCGCCGACAGGTCGACGCCCACGAACCGGAACCCCCGTCGCACCAGCGCCGCCGCCAGGATGCCGGTCCCGACCCCGACGTCGAGCGTCACCACCGCGGTGTCGAGATGCGGCGCGATCGCCACCGCGAACCGTTCCGCGCGGGGCTTTCCGCCGCGGGTGGTGTCGTAGGTGTCGGCGACGCGATCGAACACCACGCTCGGACGAGGCTTGCCGGCCATCACCGGCGAGCCTACCGTGCCGCTGGAACATGGCTCACGCCTGCGTCGTCGAAGCGCCATGACCCCCGGATCGACCATCCGGTGGGCGGCGCCCGCGCTCGCGGTCCTCGTCGCGTGCGGGCACACGTCGCAGGCGGACCCCGGCACCGGCTCGCAGCCCGGAACGAGCCCACCGACCGCGGCCGGCGTCGCGGGAGCGGCCTGTGTCACGGCCGTCGAGTTCCGGGGACAGGAGTACGACGGCATCCCGGTCGCGATCGCGCCGGAATACGGACCCGACCTCGACGACGGGCTGTTCCCGCCCTGCAACGACACCGGTGGGACGCCGGGCTCGGCCCAGCGAGCCCCGCTCGCAGCGCTGACGGAAGTGTCCCCCGACCAGGCCGTCCTCGTGCGCGGGTGGGACGACGTGGTGATGGTCCGTCACGGACTCGACCCGATGCCGCCGGACGTGCAGCGGCTGGTCACGGCGCCCGCGTGCCGTACCGCCGACGCACCGCTCCGGCTGGCGGGACCGTGGCTCGGGATCATCGGGGCCGACGGCAGGCCGAACTCGACCTCGTGCCGCCGTACGACGTCGACCTCCGGGTCCGGAGCGCCTCGTCCGACCGGTATCTGCGTGCGAAGCTGACCCTGCAAGTACCGGCCACGCTCGGCCGGCCGATCACCCACGAGGACATCCGGCTGGCGCTGTGGAAGCCGGGAACCCTCTCGGCCCGGGTCCACTGCGACGACGGAGCGTTCGTGGCGGACGAGGTCTCGACCACGCCGGACGCTTGATCCGCGCCCGAGTACCGTTCAATGCGTCGGGCGGTACTCCCCGAACACCCGTCGGAGCACGTCGCTGACTTCGCCCAGGGTCGCGCGGGCCTTCAGGGCGTCGCGCATCGGATGCAGCAGGTTCCCCTCGCCCCGCGCGGCTTCGTCGATCATCCGAAGGGCCTCGTCCACCGCCCGTCGGTCGCGTGACGATCGAAGCTCGCGGACCCGATCGATCTGCCGTCCGACCTCCGTCTCGTCGATCGTCTGGATCTCGACGGCCTCCTCCTCGGCCTCCCCGAACCGGTTCACGCCGACGACGACGCGGGCGCCGGACTCGACGCCCTGGTTGATGCGGTAGGCGGCGTCGGCGATCTCGTCCTGGTAGAACCCGGCCTCGATGGCGCGGACGGCGCCGCCCATGCCGTCGATCTTCTCGACGTACTCCCAGGCCCGCTGTTCGATCTCGCCGGTCAGCGACTCCACCAGGTACGAACCGCCCAGTGGGTCGGCCGAGTCGACCACGCCGCTCTCGTAGCCGAGCACCTGCTGCGTCCGCAGGGCGATCTTCACCGCGTGCTCGGTGGGAAGGGCCAGCGCCTCGTCGAACGAGTTCGTGTGCAGCGACTGCGTCCCGCCCATCACGGCGGCCAGCGCCTCGAGGGTGGTGCGGACGATGTTGTTCTCGGGCTGCTGCGCCGTCAGCGTCGCCCCGCCGGTCTGGGTGTGGAACCGCAGCATCATGCTGCGCGGATCCTTCGCGGCGAACCGCTCGCGCATGATCGTGGCCCACATGCGTCGTGCCGCCCGGAACTTCGCGACCTCCTCGAAGAAGTTCATGTGGCAGGCGAAGAAGAACGAGAGGCGAGGGCCGAACTCGTCGACCGACAGCCCCGCGTCGAGGGCCGCCTGGACGTACGCGATGCCGTCGGCCAGCGTGAACGCGACCTCCTGCACGGCCGTCGAGCCCGCCTCGCGCATGTGGTAGCCCGAGATCGAGATGGTGTTCCACCGCGGGATGCGCTCGCCGCAGTAGGCGAACAGGTCGGTGATCAGCCGCATCGACGGGCGCGGCGGGTAGATGTACGTACCGCGGGCGGCGTACTCCTTGAGGATGTCGTTCTGGACGGTGCCGCCGATGCGGTCCGGGCCGACCCCCTGCTCCTCGGCCACGAGCTCGTAGAGCAGCAGCAGGATCGCGGCCGTCGCGTTGATGGTCATCGAGGTCGTCACGCGGTCGAGCGGGATCTCGGCGAGCAGCCGCCGCATGTCGTCGATCGAGTCGATCGCCACGCCGGTCTTGCCGACCTCGCCCTCGGCCCTGGGGTGGTCGGAATCGTAGCCCATCTGCGTCGGCAGGTCGAAGGCCACGCTGAGCCCGGTCTG
>DATBHM010000299.1:0-4510 GCA_036557505.1 Actinomycetota bacterium
TGGCCGCGGTCAGGGTGGTCTTGCCGTGGTCGATGTGGCCGATCGTGCCGATGTTCACGTGCGGCTTGTTCCGCTCGAACTTCTGCTTGGACATCTCGTTCTCCTTCCTCAGCGAGCCGACTTCGTCGGCTCGCTTCGGCCCCGGGGAACCTGCGTAGCGGGGGGCGGATTCGAACCGCCGACACAGCGATTATGAGCCGCTTGCTCTGCCACTGAGCTACCCCGCCCCGGCGCGGCGGGCACGGCGAAGCCGGCCCCGGCGGTGCCAAGTGTACCGATCCCACTGGTCGGACGGCATGTTCCGGTTGCTTCCCTTTCGTCCGGTCCATGCGTACCCTGCTCGGACTCATGGCCTCGTACATCATCGGCGGGCTCAGCCGGCTGTCGGTCCGCGTGTCGCAGCTCCTGCTGGAGGAGGGCGACGACGTGTCCGTGCTCGCCTACCCCGACGAGGAGGACCTGCGGTACCTTCTCGACCCGCGGGTACACGTCGGCGAGCTGGTCGGCGACCGGGAGCAGGTCATGCGGGACGCCGGAGTCGGCAACGCCGAGTGTCTGCTGGCGCTGGGCGAGGACGACCTCGAGAACCTCCGGACGGTGGTGTCCGGCACCGCGGCGGCGCCCGACGTGCCGCTCGTCCTGCGGGCGTTCGATCCGACGCTGGCCGAGCAGCTGACCCACCACGGCCGGCTCCGCCGGGCCTACAGCGTGTCGGCGCTCGCCGCGCCGGCGTTCGTCGTGGCCGGGCTGGGTGGCGAGGTGGACGAGACCATGCGGCTCGGGGACACCGAGGTGCCGATGGCCCGGCTGCAGCTCGCGAAGGGCTCGTCGCTCGCCGGCCTGACCGTCCGGCAGATCGAGGCGAAGTACGGGTGCCCGGTGCTGGCCGAGGCGCCGGCCGGGGGGACGTGGCGCGCGGTGCACGACCCCGACCGCCGGGTGACCGAGGACGAGCGCATCGCCGTCGGCGGGCCCGTCTCGCACCTGTTGAAGGTCGCCGAGCAGGCGGCGGCGGATCCCGGCCGCGACCGGTTCCCGAAGGCGAAGCGGCGCAAGCGGGAGCTCCGCCAGCGGCTGGCCGGTCCGCTCGCCGTGAGCGTGTTCCTGCTGGTGGCCGTGCTGCTGACGATGGTGCTCGTCTTCGCCCTGGATCTCCACATCGGGGCGATCCACGCCTTCTACGTGGCCATCCTCACGGCGTTCGGCAGCGGCCCGGTCGACCCGAACAGCCCGACCCATGCGGGGCTGAAGGTGTTCGCCATCCTCGCGCTGATCGCGAGCGGGGTGCTGGTGGGGGCGGTGTTCTCGTTCGCGACCGCCGCGGTCACCGAGGATCGGCTGCAGCGGCGCGAGGCCCGGCGGATCGCCAAGCTCCGCGGCCACGCGGTGGTGGCCGGCCTGGACAACGTCGGGTACCGGCTCGAGCAGGTCCTCCACGCCATGGGCGTCCCCACGGTCACGATCGACAGCGAGGTGGATCCGCGGTTCTCGACCGCGCTCGCCACCCGGACGCCCTTCGTCCAGGGGGATCCGAGGATCCGGGAGAACCTCGAGCGGGCCGGGCTCGAGCGCGCCGGCTTGCTGTTCGCCGTCACGGGCGACGAGCTGTTGAACGTCGAGATCTGCCTCCAGGCCCGCGCCGTGAACGCCCGCATCCGGACCGTCGCGCGGGTGTTCGACGAGGACTTCGCCCAGGACGCCTCGAGGACGCTCGGGATCGACGCCACGCTGTCGACGTCGATGGCGGCGGCCACGGCGTTCGCGAGCGCCGCCACCGACGAGCGCGCCGTTCGGTCGTTCTCCCTCGACGCGCTGGACATGGGGGCCCGCCGGCTGGACCTCACGCGCGAGATCGCCGCCTCCGAGGTGGCCGAGTGGGCCACGACCGGGCTCCGGGTCGTGGCCTTCCGGGAACGCGGCCACGGTATCCGGCCCGGAACCGATCTCCCGGCGACGGTGCCACGGGGAGCCCGCCTCATCGTGGCGGGGCCGCTCGATCGCGTTCGGGCGGCGAGCGCGTAGTCGCCCGGCTCCCCTCCTCTTCCAACGTGTTCGTGCGTCGTCGGTCTGCGTCCGACGTGGCCACCTGCGAGACAATGTTCGGCCATGGATACCGGCCGATGGGGTTCGGTCGCCACCCCCGATGCCCGCGAGGCGCTCGGCGAGCATCGGTGGAGCGACGCGTTCGAGGTGCTCACGAAGGGCGACGCGGACCATGGCCTCTCCGCGTCCGAGCTCGAAGCCCTCGCCGAGGCCGCGTGGTTCACCGCTCGGGCGGACCTCGCCATCGAGGTCAAGGAGCGGGCCTTCCGTGCGTACCTGGACGCCGGGGATCCCGACCGGGCCGCGATCGTCGCGTTCGACGTCGCCCGGGAGTACGCCTTCAAGCGGCAGTTCTCCGTCGCGTCCGCGTGGGCGGGACGGGGCAGCCGGCTGCTCGAGGGCCGGCCCGAGAGCGCCGCGCACGGCTATCAGGTGCTGTCACAGAGCCAGGCGCTCGAATCCGGCGGCGACCTGGACCGGGCCATCGATCTCGCGGCGCAGGCCGTCGAGATCGGCGCCCGGTTCGGTGACGCGGATCTGCAGGCGTGGGCCCTGATCCAGCAGGGCGCCCTTCTGATACGGCTGGGACGGCCCGACGAGGGATTCCCGTTCATGGAGGAGGCGACGATCGCCGCGGTGAACGGGGAGCTCGGACCGCTCACGGCCGGGGTCGTCTACTGCGCGATGATCGCCGTCTGCCGCAACATCACCGACTACCGCCGGGCCAGCGAGTGGACCGAGGCGGCGAAGCGGTGGTGCGAGCGCCAGGCCATCAACGGGTTCCCGGGCGTCTGCCGCGTGCACCGGGCCGAGATCCTGGCGTTGCAGGGCTCGCTGGACCAGGCCGAACGCGAGCTCGCGACGGCGACGGTCGAGATCGCCGCCTACAACGCCACCCCGCCGCTCGCCGACGGGTACTACGCGCTCGGCGAGATCCGGATGCGACTGGGCGACATCGCCGGCGCGGAGGATGCGCTCCGCCAGGCCCACGCCCTCGGACGATCGCCGCATCCGGCGTTGGCGATGATCCGGCTGGCGGAGGGCAAGCTGAAGGCCGCCGTGTCCGCGATCGACTCGGCCGTGGCCGAGGAGCGGACCGACATCTGGCACCGGGCCCGGCTGCTGCCGGCACAGGTGGAGATCGCCATCGCGAACGGGGATCCGACGACCGCCCGGGCCGCGGCCGAGGAGCTGGCCGACATCTCCGAGGTGTACGGGTCGCCCGCGCTCCGCGCCGTGCAGCACGAGGCGCTCGGACGGGTGCTGCTGGCCGAGGGAGACGCGGAGTCGGCGGGACGCGAGCTCAGGACGGCCATCCGGCACTGGCAGGACGTCGGTGCCCCCTACGAGGTGGCGAGGGACCGCTTCACGCTCTCCCGGGCGATCCGCCAGCTCGGCGACGACGACGCGGCCGACCTGGAGCTCGAGACGGCCAGATCCGAGTTCGACCGGCTCGGCGCCGTGCTGGACGCGGGTGCGGCCGCGGATGCCATCCGTGCCGAGCAGGACCGCCGCGCCTCGCCGACCACCGCCCGCAAGACCTTCCTGTTCACCGACATCGTCGGCTCCACCACCCTCGCGGGGGCGCTCGGCGACGAGGCCTGGGAGGTCCTGCTCCGGTGGCACGACGAGGCCCTGCGGTCGCTCTTCGGGCGGTACGGCGGACGGGTGGTGAACTCGACCGGCGACGGGTTCTTCGTGGCGTTCGACACCGCGAGCCGCGCGGTCGACTGCGCCGCCGCCATCCAGCGGGCCCTCGCCGAGCACCGGCGGGCGAGCGGGTTCGCTCCGACCGTTCGGATCGGCGTCCACACCGCCGAGGCCACGCAACGCGGTGCCGACTACAGCGGGATGGGCGTGCACGTCGCGGCGCGGATCGCCGCGCTGGCCGAGGGCGGCGAGGTCCTGGCGTCGGCCGAGACGGTCACCGACTCGGACACCTCCTGCCCGATCCTCGGTCCGCGCCCGGTGACGCTGAAGGGCGTCTCCGCGCCCGTCCAGGTGGTGACCGTCGCGTGGAACGCCGACGGGGGTGGCGCTCCGTCCGACTGACCGGGGCAAGCGAACGGCACCGTCACGATCATCAGGCCGATGTCCTCCGACGATCGGCTGGCGTTCTCCGGCGGCAGTGGAAGAACCCGCGGCACCGGTGCGACCGTGTTCGCATTCGGCGACCGGGACGCGCGGTTTGGAGCTGGAGGTGGGAATCGAACCCACGACCCCCGCCTTACCATGGCGGTGCTCTGCCGACTGAGCTACTCCAGCGGGACTTGGCCAAATGGTAGGAGAAACTCCCGGCCGTGGCCAAGGTCGGCTGTGAAGCCGGGCGCCGGACCCCAGAGGTGGCCTGGATCGCGCGAGTTGCCCGGTGGCGCGGTCCAGGCGCGGTGGGTCCGGCGACGGTGTGGGGGGTGGGCTCGTTCTCAGTCGCTCGCCCGGATCGTCACCCGGGCGCTCGCGGGGACCC
>DATBHM010000300.1:0-10987 GCA_036557505.1 Actinomycetota bacterium
CGGCCTCGGGTGCCCGTATGCCGTCGCGGACTCGCGCGTCGAGTTCCGGCCGGCCGGGTCCCCGCTCCCGCAGGGCTCGTACCGGGCGCTCGCCGCGACCGCCAACAGCTTCGCCCGCGAGTCGCACGTGGACGAGCTGGCGGCGGTGTGCGGCGTGGACCCGGTGGCGTTCCGGATCCGGAACCTCGACGACGAACGCCTGGCCGGTGTGCTGCTGACGGCCGCCGAGGGCGGCGGCTGGGGGTCCTCCCAGGCCGGCGAGACCGCCCTCGGGATCGCCTGCGCCGAGGAGAAGGGCGCCTACGTCGCGACGTGCGCCCGTGTGCGCATCGACGGCGACCGGCCGGTCGTCGAGCGGCTGGTCACGGCCTTCGATTGCGGGGCCGTCCTCGACGCGGACAACCTGACCAACCAGGTCGAAGGGGCCACCGTGATGGGGATCGGTCCCGCGTTGTTCGAGTCGATCCGGTTCGCCGACGGGTGCGTGGTGAACGGCACGATGACCGAGTACCGGGTGCCCCGGTTCGGCGACGTCCCCGACGTGGAGGTCGTCCTCGTCGACCGGCCGGACGAGCCTCCCGCGGGCGCCGGGGAGACGCCGCTCATCGCGGTCGCCCCGGCCGTCGCCAACGGGATCGCCGCGGCGACGGGGACGCGGCTGCGGTCGATGCCGCTCGTACCGGAAGGTCGGATCCCCTCCCCCTGAACTCGAAGAGCGGGCCCGCTTGTCGTCGGCAATACGGTCGTATAGCATGCGATACGTGCGTTCGATCTACGGAGCGGATCCTCGGCCGGCTGAGGACCTGACCGCTCGGGCCCGCATCCGGGACGCCGCGCTCCGGCAGTTCGGCGAGCACGGATTCGCGGGGGCGTCCATCCGGGGGATCGCCGAGGCGGCCGGCGTGTCGCCGGGACTCGTGCAGCACCACTTCGGCTCGAAGGAGGCGCTGCGGCGGGCATGCGACGACGCCGTCATGGACCTCGTTCGGCAGAAGCTGATGGCGACCAGGGACGGTTCGATCACGAACCCCGCCTTCCTTGCGGGGCTCTCGGCGGCAGCTCCGCCGCTGGTCCGCTACCTTGCCCGAGCCATCGTGGACGGGTCGCCCGCCGCCGCCTCGCTCGTGGACGAGCTCGCCGCCGCGAGCGAGTCCTTCCTCTCCACCACCTGGCCCGAGCGGTTCCCGCCGGGCTCGGTGCGGGCTCGGGACGCGGCCACCGTGCTCGTCGCCCAGAGCACCGGAACCCTCGTGCTGCACGAACAGGTCGCCCGCCTCATGGGTCTTGAGCCCTGGAGGGACATCCTGTCGTCGCGGATCGGTCTGGCGCAGCTCGACGTGTACGAGGCCATCGGGGAAGTGGTGTCGTCGGAGCTCGGAGCCCGGCTCCGGGAGGCGGTGCCGCTGATCGATGCGGGCGCCGGTGACGGCGTCCCGCGGGAGGGCCGCTGATGGGTTCGGCGATCGTGACGGAGCAGCTGTCCAAGTCGTTCGGCTCGACCAAGGCGCTGGTCGACCTCGACCTCGAGGTCGCGGAGGGGGAGGTCCTCGGCTACCTGGGGCCGAACGGCGCCGGCAAGACCACGACCATCCGCCTGCTGCTCGGCCTGATCCGGGCCACCTCGGGCCGGGCCGAGATCTTCGGCATGGACTGCCAGTCCCAACCGGTCGAGGTGCACCGCCGCCTGGCCTACGTCCCCGGCGAGGTCAGCCTGTGGCCCTCGCTCACCGGGACGGAGACGCTGCACCTGCTGGGCGAGATCCAGGGGCGCGTCGACCCGGCCTACCGCGATGGGCTGGTGGAGCGGTTCGCGTTCGACCCCTCGAAGAAGGTCCGCGCCTATTCCAAGGGGAACCGCCAGAAGCTCGTGCTCATCGCCGCGCTGATGACGCGCGCGGAGCTGTTGGTGCTCGACGAGCCGACGAGCGGGCTGGACCCGCTGATGGAGCGGGCCTTCCGCGAATGCGTGGTCGAGGCCCGGGACCGGGGGCAGACGGTGTTCCTGTCCTCCCACATCCTGTCCGAGGTGGAGGCGCTGTGCGACCGCGTCGCGATCCTGCGGGCCGGCTCGCTGGTCGAGACCGGCACGCTCGCCGAGATGCGGCACCTCTCCGCGCTCCAGGTCGAGGCGGAGTTCGACGGCGCGGTGCCCGACCTGGCCGGGGTCCCCGGCGTGACGTCGGTCCAGGTCGAGGACCACCGTGTCCGCTGCCACGTCACGGGCTCCGTCGAGCCGCTGCTCGCCGTCCTCGCCCGGGCCGGCGTCCGCCACCTGATCAGCCGGGAACCGTCCCTGGAGGAGCTGTTCCTCGCGCACTACGGCGGCGACGGCCGGGGAACGCCCGATGCGGCGGCGTAGCGACGGCGGCGACCCGGCCGGGCGGGCCCCGACGGCGGTCGCACGGTGGACCGCCCGCCGCGCCGCCCGGCCCGGGGCCCTGTGGGGGTACGTGTTCGGCGCGATCGCGGCGGCCTCGGCCTACCAGTACCCGCGGACGTTCCCGACGTTGGAGTCCCGGCTCCGGGTGGCCGCGTCGCTGAGGGGGAACGCCGGGTTCGCGGCGCTGTTCGGCCCCATCCGGCACATCGAGACGGTGGCCGGGTACACGGCCTACAAGTCGATGATGACGCTCATGCTCCTGGGCTCCGTCTGGGGGCTGCTCGTCGCCACTCGACTCACGCGCGGCGAGGAGGACGCGGGGAGGTGGGAGCTGTACTTGGCGGGCTGGACCACGCGCGGCGGGGCGGCCAGGCAGGCGGCGGCCGGACTCGGGGTGGGGATCGTCGCCCTGTGGGTGCCCACCGCGCTGCTGCTGGCGATCGTCGGCGCGACGTCGAAGGTCGGCATCGGAGTCGGCGCGGCCTTGTTTTTCGCGACCGCCATGGTGGCGCCCGCGGCGATGTTCGTGGGCGTCGGCCTGTTGGTCGGCCAGCTCGCCACGACGCGGCACCAGGCGAACCTCATCGGGGCCGCCGTGCTCGCGGGGAGCTACCTCGTGCGCATGGTGGCGGACTCGGCGTCGGGACTCGGGTGGCTGCGGTGGGCGAGCCCGCTGGGGTGGGTGGAGGAGCTCCGTCCGCTCACCGGGTCGCGGGCCTGGGCGTTCCTGCCGATCGTGCTCGTCACCGCCGGCCTGGTTGTGGTCGCGGTTCGCGTGGCCGCGGAACGCGACCTCGGCGCGGGGCGGCTCGCCGGACGGGAGACGCCGAAGGCGCACACACGGCTCCTCGGCGGGCAGGGCGGCCTCACCCTGCGGCTGAGCCGGCCGGCCATCCTGGGCTGGACGGTGGCGCTCGTGGCGACCGGGCTGGTGTTCGGCCTCGTGGCGCAGGCGGCGGCGAGCGCGCTGAAGGGTTCACCCGCGCTCGAACGGGTCATCGCGCGGCTCGGCGGGACGGCCCCGGGGGCGGCCGCGTACCTGGGGTTCGTGTTCGTCGCCGCCGCGGGGCTGGTGGCGATCGCCGTGTGCGGACAGGTCTCGGCGATCCGGAACGAGGAGGCGTCCGGTCACCTGGACAACCTGCTGGTCCGGGCGGTTCCCCGGTGGCGGTGGCTGGGTGTGCGGCTCGCCGTGGGGGCGGCCATGGTGATCGTGATCGGCGTCCTCGCCGGCGTCGCGGCCTGGGGGGGCGCCGCGAGCCAGCACACCGGGATCGGGTTCGGCGACATGGTGAAGGCCGGCCTGAACGTCACCCCGCCGGCGCTGTTCGTGCTGGGGATCGGCGTGCTGGCGTTCGGCGTGCTCCCGAGGGCGGCGATCGGGGTGGCGTACGGCGTCGTGGTGTGGTCGTTCGTCGCCGAGATCGTCGCCGGCGCCTCGTCGTCCGTCCACTGGCTCCAGAACACCTCGCCGCTGCTGCACATCGCCCCGGTCCCGGCGGCGCCGCCGGACTGGACGGCCGCCGTCTGGCTGGTCGGGCTGGGGCTGGTGGCGGCCCTTGCCGGCGTGCTGTGGTTCGACCGCCGGGACCTCGTGTCCGCCTGACGGCGGCGGCGCGTGTGTGTCGAACGTCACCGATTTCCGGTCGGGCGGGTGGAATCGTGGCCTCAGCGGCCCCGGTTCGGTTGCGGTGGGGTTCTCCCGAAGCGCCGGTGGTCGCATGGGCCTTCCGGGAACGGATCGGGGAGGGTGCTTCATGGACACCGAGGACGGCGGCTCCAACGAGCGGGCGGTGACGGTGGTGCGGGTCCTGGCGCGGGTCGGCGTCGTCGGCACGCTGGCCGCGGCGGTCTCGCTCCTGCTGATGGCGGCGCCCGCCCAGGCCGCGTTCACCGCGGGGATCACGGGAACGACCCTCACGATCACCGGCGACGGCGTATCGGACCATCTGGCCCTCCGCCTGCAGCCGTCGGCGCCGAACACGCTCCAGGTGGACGTGGGCGACAACGGGACGGCAGACTTCTCGTTCGACCGGAACGGGTTCGACCACATCACGGTCGCCGCCGGCGGCGGGAACGACGTCGTCCGGATCGACCAGGTCAACGGCGTGTTCACCGACACCGAGGTCACCACGCTGAGCGGCGGGAAGGGAAACGACACCCTGCTCGGCGGATCGGGATCCGAGAGGCTGATCGGCGGCGACGGCAACGACGTCGTCGACGGCAACGAGGGTGACGACATCGCGTTCCTGGGGACGGGCAACGACACGTTCAACTGGGACCCCGGGGACGCCAGCGACGTCGTCGAGGGTCAGGACGGAACCGACACGCTGCGGTTCAACGGGGCCAACGTCAACGAGACCGTCGACGCGTCGGCGAACGGCGCCCGGCTTCGGTTCACGCGCGACGTCGCCAACATCGTCACGGACACGGACGGCGTGGAGAAGGTGCGATTCAACGCCCTGGGCGGAGCGGATCGCGTGACGGTGCACGACCTCACCGGCACCGACGTGACGAACGTGACGGTGGATCTGGGATCCCCCTCGGGAACCCCCGGAGGCGACGGCGCGGCGGACACCGTGACGGTGGAGGGGACCAACGGCCCGGACGCGGTCGGGCTCGTGTCGGCGCCGGGCGCCATGACCGTGACGGGTCTCGCCACGACGGCGACCGTCCTGCATCCCGAACAGACCGACGACCTGTTGCAGGTGAACACCCTGGCCGGCGACGACGAGATCTCGTCCACGCCCCTGTCCACCGTGCCCATGACGGTGAACGTGGACGGCGGGGCCGACACCGACACCTCAACGGCGAACGGCACGAACGCGGCCGACACGTTCTCGGTCACCGCCGACGGCACGGCCGCGTTCGTGTCGAGCGACGGCGTCACCGGCATCGACATCGTCGCCGATGATGTCGTGCTGAACGGGTTCGGTGGCGACGACCACACGTCAGCGGCCGGCAATCTCGCGGCCATCACGAAGCTCATCGTCCACGGCGGCAAGGGGGCCGACACACTTCTCGGCGGGAACGGGCCCGACACCATCATCGGCGGCGACGGCACTGACTTCGTCGACGGCAACCAGGGCGACGACCTCGCGCTCCTGGCGGCGGGGAGAGACACGTTCAACTGGGATCCGGGCGACGGCAACGACGTCGTGGAGGGCCAGGACGGAATCGACACGCTGCAGTTCAACGGGGCGAACGTCAACGAGAGGATCGACGTCTCAGCGAACGGCCAGCGGATGCGGTTCACACGGGACGTCGCGAATATCGTCATGGACACGGACGGTGTGGAGCGGGTCCGGTTCAACGCTCAGGCCGGAACCGACCTCGTCACGGTCCACGACCTGACCGGCACCGACGTCACGAACGTGACCGTCGACCTCGGGTCGCCCGCGGGGACGTCCGGCGGCGACGGCGTCGCGGACGTGGTCGCGGTGGAAGGCACGGGAGGGGCGGACACCGTCGGATTGGCGCCGTCGGCCGGCGCCATGACCGTCACCGGGTTGGTTCCGGCTGTGACGGTCCTGCACCCGGAATCGACCCTCGACACGGTCCAGGTGAACACGCTGACGGGCAACGACCGAATCTCGTCGACGCCGCTCGGAGGGGTCCCAATGCTGGTGAACGTCGACGGCGGGGCCGACACCGACGCGTACACGGCGAACGGCACGAACGGGGACGACACCTTTTCGGTCACCGCCAACGGTACCGCCGCGTTCGTATCGGGCGACGGCCTCACGGGGGTGAACGTCGTCACCGAGGACGTGGTGCTGAACGGATTCGGTGGCGACGACCAGACCTCGGGCCTGGGCAACCTCGCGGCGATCACGAGACTGACGGTCCACGGTGGCGACGGCGCGGACATCGTGCTGGGAGGGAACGGCCCCGACTCGCTCTTCGGTGGCGACGGCAACGACGTCGTCGATGGCAACCAGGGCGACGACCTCGCGTTCCTCGGAACGGGGAACGACACGTTCAACTGGGATCCGGGCGATGGCAGCGACACGGTCGAGGGTCAGGACGGGACCGACACCCTGCGGTTCAACGGGGCCAACATCAACGAGAAGATCGACGTCTCCGCGAACGGCCAGCGACTGCGGTTCACCCGTGACGTCGCCAGCATCTTCATGGACACGGACGGTGTGGAGAAGGTGCGGTTCAATGCGCTTGGCGGAACCGACCTCGTCACGGTCCACGACCTCACCGGCACGGACGTGGGCACCGTGACCGTGAATCTGGCGGGCACGCTGGGCGGCGCGTCCGGCGACGGCGCGGCCGACGACGTCGTCGTCGAGGGAACCGCGGGGAAGGACGCCATCGACATCGGAGGCAGCTCGGCCGCCGGCGTCACGGTGTCGGGGCTGGTGCCCACGGTGCGGGTCCTCCACCCCGAGTTCGCGAACGACCGTCTGGACGTGAACACCCTGGCCGGGAACGACACCGTGGACTCCAGCGGGCTGGGGCCGGGGGTCATCCAGCTGTTCGTGGACGGAGTGGCCCGCTAGCCCGAGCCGCGCGGCGGACCCCGGCCCGGCCGGTGTCGGGTCCGGCGGTACACTGACCCATCGCGCCGGCACAGTCGCCTGCGCGCGCCCCGGCGGGGTGGCCGAGTGGTTAGGCACAGGTCTGCAAAACCTGCTACACCGGTTCAATTCCGGTCCCCGCCTCGAAACCACGCTTCCGGCGAGCCGGTCCCCGAGCCGGACGGCTAGACTCAGGCCAAGCGGGCGGTTAGCTCAGGGGGAGAGCGCTTCCCTGACACGGAAGAGGTCGGAGGTTCAAATCCTCCACCGCCCACCAAGCAAAGGCCCCTGGTCACGGGGCCTTCCTTTGATGGCGGTGAGGCGAACAGTCCGCCGGCGCCCGTCCGCCGCTCAGCGATCGAGCCGGTAGCGAGTGTGGCTGAATGGGTCTTTGCCGAAGGCCAGAATCTTGGTGGCGGCAACCTGGAACACCAGGACGAGCTGGCCGGCGCCGGCATTGGGCCCCTGGTCGTGGGCGAATCCGCCCTCGACTACGTTGTACTGCCATTCACCGTTCCACCTGGTAGCCCACGCGGCGGCGAGTCGTACGAGCATCGCCTGCTCAGTGACCCTGAGGGCCTCGCCCTCGACCATGACGTCGATCCCCTGGTCCCAGGTGTTGCAGCCGGTGGTCAGTACGACGTGGGGGTTGGCGGCAAGGTTCATCGCCTTCTGCTCGCTCTCCCCGGTGGCGAAGTGGAGCGCGTCATCGACCCAGACCGCCACCAGCGGCGTGACATGGGGTCGTCCATCGGCACGGACCGTTGTGATCCACGACAGCTGTGCCGACTCCAGCAGTTTCCTGGCGGTCGACCACGGCACCGTATCGGCTCCGGGAGCGCTGAATCGCTCGTCGAGCTCGGTCGTCGGCTCGTCCATAGCAGGTCGTGGAGCCCTGGACGACCTACCCGGAGGGATCCGCGATCAGGTCCCACGAGTAGTGGACCGGTCCGTAGGTGCACGAGTCGTCCGTGGAGTTGCCCTTGATCCGCGTGAGGCCGGGATCGGGGAACCGGCGCACACCGCCCCCTGTGTCCATCCACCGTCCCGCGCACCAGTACGGGGTGTGGTCCACCTGGCTGGTGCCGCCGGGACACGCGATCGTCACCTGATAGGTGAAGTTCGGCGAGACGGAGATCTGCGCGTGGTACGCCGCGAACCCGCGACCGAACGACAGGCCCAGGCTGTCGTGCGGCCCGCTCGGCATGTATTGGCCCCCGCCGCTGTACGTGCAGCCTTCTGCGTTGGTGCCTTGGACCGAGTAGTTCGAGGTCGCCGAGGGGGTGACGTGGTAGCCGAAGACCCCCACCGCGCCGCCTGAGGGCGACGGCGGGTAGTCGAACCCGACGGAGCCGGTCCAGGTCTCCTTCACCCCGGGGGCGCCGGGATAGGTCTGCGAGCCCGAGACGGTGCCCGACATCTCCCCTGGGATCATGTAGATGTCGTCGGCGAGCTTGCGGCAGTTGTTGTCTCAGCCTTCTCGGCGACCGCGTGGGTCACGTCGGCGCAGATCTCGACCGGATAGGTCCCGAGGTCCCACGAGGCCGAGTCGAAGATGTACCGGAACTCCTCGACGCCTTGATGGACGTGATTCGGCGCAAGCCGCGGCACCCTAGAGCGGTCGAACAACACCCACCGCCCGCCCGCGCCTTGATAGCGGAGGCCCGTCTGCGATGTCGCCGCCGCGACGGCGCCCGCGTTCTTCGTCTGAGCCTTCCAGGTCAACGAGTACCTCACGTCCCGGAGGAACCACGTGACCTCGCTCAGGTTCCCGGAGATCGAGGAAACCTGGCCTCTGGTGACGACGAGGTCGGGCTTCCCGACCGCCTGCGGGCCGGCGCCGACGGCCGCCCCACGATGCGACGACGGCGACGGCGACAAGAATCCGAGACGAACGCTGCATCCACCGGCCTCCCTCCGTCAATCCTGGGCGCGCGCACCGGACACGTCAAGGTTCGATCGGGCGAAGGGAAGCGGTCGCCGATGGAGCATCACGATGTCGTCCGGCCCCGCACCGGAAGCACTGCCGGTCCGGCAAAGGGGAATGCCTGGGTGTCGGTTCTCGGACGCCCGGCACGGCGCGACGCGCGTCGTGCTGCTATCCGAGTTCGGCACGACGAGCTCGTGCGGCGCCAACGGACCACCTCGCTGGACGCGCAGCTTCGAGCTGCGCGCCCCCGACATCAGATCAGGTAGGCCCAGACGGTGTCGGTCCGGGGATCGATCGCAAGCGCCACCGGGCTCCCCGGGACAGGAACCCTCTTCACGTGGCCGGTCAAAGGGTCGATGAGCGAGAGCGAGTGGTCGTCCCGGTTCGCCACCCACACGGCGTGCGTTCCCACCGCTACCGAGATCGGCCCGGCCCCGACGGAGATCGGCTGGCCCGGATCGCCGGTGTCCTCGTCGACCTGGAACAGGAGGTGACCGGCCGTGTTCGCCACCCACAGGCCGGCGGGGCCGACGGCGATGGCGTCGGCCGCGAACGGCGGGGTGATCGTCCGCTTGATGCGCCCCAGGTTCGGGTCCACCTGGCGGATGACACCGCTGAGGAGATCGGTCACCCACACCTCCTGGCCGAAGGCGGTCACGACGTCTGCACTTCCCCCTTGTGGCACGTCCAGCGGGTGCAGGTTCGAGTGGCCCGGCTCGCCTTGGAACAGCAGTCCTTGAATGGTGACGAACACAGAGCCGCCGCCCACGGCGATCCTCGGCGGCGCGAAGGGGATGCTGTCCGGGAGTCTGATGGTGCCGATGACCTGATTGGATACGGGGTCCACCTGGAAGGCGGCCAGTGCTCCCGTGTGTCCGGCGCCGGTGGTCCCGGCGAACCAGACCTGGTGGTCGCCGACCGTCACCTGGCCACCTCCACCGACTCCGAGCCGCGTGGCGTCGCCCGTGTCCGGGTCCAAGCGAACGACGGGAGTGCACGAGCAGGGTCCGGAGACCCACACTGCCCCCTCCCCGAAGGCCAGCCACCGAAGCGGGAAGCCTCCGGCCAGGACGGACTTGGACGTGGTCACGACGCGCCCGGTCTCCGGGTCGATCTTTACGACCGCCTCGGAGAGGGCGAGCGGCAGGGTCGGGGACGGGGAGATCGGGGAGATCGGGGAGTTCGGGGAGACGGAGGGCCGGTGGGACGCCGCGGCATGGGGATGTCCCCGGAAGCCGCCGAACAGCAAGAACAGGCTGGCGCCTGTCAGGGCGACCGCGGCCGCACCGATGATGAGTGGCCTCCGCCTGCGGACAGCGCTCGGCACCTGGACTGCCGCGAGCCGCTCGGCGGCCTCCGCCCCGGTGAGCGGCCGGGGTGCCGGGGCGCTTCCGAACCGGCGCACAGCGAAGATCTGCCATGTCCCCGGGACGCCCTTCAGCTCGTGAGCGGACAGGTCCTCGAAGCCGATCCCGGACCCCGTGACCAGGTCCTTGACCGTGCTCGTGACCAGGATCTCCGCAGCTCCCGCGAGAGACATGACACGCGCGCCGATGTGGACGGCCAGGCCTACCAGCTTGCCGTCGTGCACCTCGCACTCCCCGAAGTGCAGCCCGCAGCGGACGTCGATACCCAGCCGCTGAACCGCGACCACGATCGCCCCGGCCGCCTGGACCCCCTGCTCCGGCTGGGGGAACGTGGCGAACACGCCATCCCCTGCCGTGTCCTCCTCGCGCCCGCCGTGCCGGTGGAGTTCGGCCCGAACCGTACGCAGGAACCGACCGAGGAGCTCACGCCATCGGGCATCGTCGAGGTCAGAGGCGATCGTCGTCGATCCGACGATGTCGAGGAACAGCACGGTCGCCAGACGACGCGTCCGGGGTGCGGGGGGCATCGGCAGAGTATGGCGGTCAAACGGCCCGCGGAGTCAAGCATCCGCCTCTCCGAGACTGTTCCGGTTGATCGTCTTCGGCGGTCAACACATGGTCAAGGAGCCGACCGCATCAGACTGCTCTCGTGTGGCTCGTGTGGCTCGTGTGGCTGACCGAAATGGGCCTGACGTGCAGATCCGCGGGTCAGCGCGATGCGCGACATCTCTGACACCGAAGAGGTCGGAGGTTCAAATCCCCCCTCCGACACTCCACCGCC
>DATBHM010000301.1:0-11342 GCA_036557505.1 Actinomycetota bacterium
GTCGCCCTCGCCGCCTCGCTGGTCGGGGCGCCGGCGACGATCGTGATGCCCGAGGACGCGCCCTCCGAGAAGGTCGCCGCCACCCGCGGGTACGGGGCCGGGATCGTGACCTACGACCGCTACCGGGAGGACCGGGCGGCCATCGGCGCCGCGCTCGCCCGCGATCGCGGGGTGACGCTCGTCCCCCCGTACGACGACCTCGACGTGATGGCCGGGCAGGGCACGGCCGCCCTCGAGCTGGCCGAGGACGCCGGCCGCATCGACGTGCTGGTCACGCCGGTGAGCGGAGGAGGGCTGATCGCCGGGTGCGGGACCGTCGTGCGGACCGTCGACCCGGACGCGCGCGTCGTGGGGGTGGAGCCCGCGGCCGGCGACGACACCCGCCGGTCGCTCGAGGCCGGGAAACGGGTCCGGCTCGACGCCGTCCCCACGACCATCGCCGACGGGCTCCAGGTCGACACCCCGGGTGAGCTGACGTTCCCCGTCAACCGCGACCTGCTCGAGACGGTCGTCACGGTGACCGACGACGAGCTCGTGGCCGCGATGGCGTTCCTGTTCGAACGAACGAAGGTCGTGGCCGAGCCGAGCGGCGTCGCGGGGGTCGCGGCGTTGCTGGCCGGCCGGGTGCCGGACGTCGAGGGGCGGCGGGTCGGCGTCGTCGTGTCCGGCGGGAACGTGTCCCCCGAGCGGTTCGCCTCGCTGGTCGAGCGGCACGGCGCGGGCTGACCGACCGCGCTCGACTTCCTGGGCGGAACGTCCGCGCGGGAGGTACCCTCGGGCAGCCGCCAACCGGGGAGCTCCGTGCTCGGGACAATCGAACGCCGCCGCCACCTCCGCTGGGGGGTTCCCTCCGGCCTCGCGATCGGTGTCGCCGTGCTGGTGCTGCTGACTGCCGTGGTGGCGGCGGGCGTCGCCCGGTCGAGGTGGACGCCGCAGTCCGGCCGGCCCTTCTCCGAACCGCCGGGCATCCACAGCCACGACGGGGTGCTGCGGGCGACGCTGTGGGCCTCGGACAAGACCATCCAGGTGGCCGGCGACTCGGTCACGGCCCGCGTCTACAACGGGACGTTCACGGGGCCGACGCTGTACGTCAACCCCGGCGACCGGCTCCTCGTGACCCTGGTGAACCACCTCGACCAGCCGACCAACCTGCACTTCCACGGGTTCCACGTCACGCCGAAGGGGAGCGGCGACAACGTGTTCCGGGAGATCCAGCCCGGGCGGCGGTTCACCTACGACTTCCGCCTCGGCGCGACCGAACCCCCGGGATTGGCCTGGTACCACTCGCACCTGCACCACCTGACCGAGCAGCAGGTGTTCGGCGGGCTGTCCGGGATGATCGTGGTCGGCCACATCGAACGCCTCGCGCCGTCGCTCCGACACGTCCCCCAGAAGCTCTTCGGGCTCCGCGACATCCGCGTGGTGAACGGCCGGGTCGCCGACTCCGGCATGACCACGAAGACCGACCGGCTGGTCAACTCGCTGTACCGCCCCGACCTCACGATCGCGCCGGGGCAGACGCAGATGTGGCGCTTCGCGAACATCGGCGCGGACCTCTTCTACAAGGTGGGGCTCGCCACCCCCGGCGGGCCGTTGCGGTTCCACGTGCTGTCCGAGGACGGCCGTCCCGTGTGGCACGTGTGGACGGCGACGTCGCTGGTGCTGCCGCCGGGGAAGCGCTTCGACGTGCTCGTCGAGGGCCCGCCTGCGGGCACCTACGAGCTGCGCGCGCTGCCCTACGACCAGGGCGCGATGAACCAGCGCAGCGCGGTCGAGCTGGCGACCGTCCGCTCACGGGGTGCGCGGCAGACGCCGGTGGCCATCCCGACGGGGCTGATCGCCAAGGACGACCTGCGGAAGGAGCCGATCGCCAAGACCGTGGTGAAGCACTTCGCGGACGCGTTCCCCAACTTCACGATCAACGGGAAGACCTACGACCCCGACCGGATCGACGACACCGCGAAGCTCGGCACCGTGGAGCGCTGGAAGCTCGTCAACGACTCGCTGGAGGAGCACCCGTTCCACATGCACATCGACTACTTCCAGGTGGTCGCGATCAACGGGAAGCCGTACGACGCGAACGGGTTCCAGGACACGGTGATCATCCCGAAGGGGGGCTCGGCGACGATCCTCATCGACTTCGAGGACTACGTCGGGAAGTTCGTCTACCACTGCCACATCCTCAACCACGAGGACCACGGCATGATGGGGACGATCGTCGTCACCAAGTAGTCCCAACCGGACTAGTGGCCGGAGCGCCGCCGCCGGACGCCGCGCGCGAGGGCCCGCAGCGCCTCGATCCCGAGGAACGCCGGCACCACCACGGCGAGCGCGAGCATGGCGCCGCTTCCCAGGGCGTCGGCCACGAACCCCGATCCCTGTCCGCCCAGGGCGAAGTAGAACAGCAGCACGATCGCCAGGAACAGCAGGAACCCGCCGGCCGCGGTCGCGGCGAGGAATCGCACCAGCCGCACCCAGTCGTCCACCGTGGCCGGCGGATCGGCGGCCCCGGTGCGGGGGGTGGGGGTCCTCGACCCGGCCCACAGCGCGGCCACGAACAGCACGAACGCGGTCACGGTCGGGATCACGACCTGACCGGCGAGGTGTCCGACGGATCCGGTCACCGGGCGCGCTCCCCGCCCCTACTGGTGGTCATCGCCGCAGCAGGAACCGCCATCCCCGGACGAACAGGTGCCACCCCACCCACAGCCACGCGGCGAACAGGAGATACCGCCCGGGCGCCGTCCTGGTCACCTTGCGGAGCAGCTCGCTGAGCGTCGGCCAGTTGTCGTTCGGCTTGACCAGCCCGACCGCCTGCCACGCGAGCAGCGCGCCCACGATCACCGCATAGCCGACGAGCGCGATCACCGTTCGCCGTCCCGGCCTCGTTCGGGAATCCGGTCGTGGCTCCATGCGGCACCTCCCGCGCGTGTTCGTACGATCATCGATGCGGAACGCTATGCGCGGGCGCGCCGGAACGCAGACAGGTCCCTCCGGATGCGCGGGTGCGTCAGACGACGGTCCCGGGGCCGCCCGAAGCGTCCTGGAACGGCAGCCCCTCGCGAGCCCAGGCCTCCATGCCGCCCTCGAGGTTGTAGGCCTCGTACCCGCGGGCCTGCATCATCAGGGTGGCCAGCTCGCTGCGGTTGCCGACACGGCACACCATCACCAGCGGCTTGTCCCTGTCGAGGTCCGAGCCGGCGCCCGACATCAGGGCGTTGAGCGGGATGTGGACGGCGCGGTCGATGCGCCCGGCCTGCCATTCGCTCGGCTCACGGACGTCGACCACCGTGACGTCGTCGATGTGGTCGAACACCCCGCGCGGCGTGGTCAGCTCGGTCTGCACGACGAAAATCCTAGCAATGGAGTCGGATTCGGCGCTGCATCACTCGATCTCCGAGAACGCCCGCCGGAACCCCTCGAGCGTTCCGGAGTCGAACAGCACGAACCGTACCTCCCGGACGCGGGTGTCCGCCCGGAGCACGGTTCCCAGGGCGACCGGCGCGGCCAGCACCACCGGGTACCCGTACACGCCGGTCGAGAGGGCCGGGAACGCGACCGTCTCCGCTCCCAGCTCGTCCGCCACGCGCAGCGACTCCGCGTGGCACGAGGCGAGCAGGCGCGAGCGGTCCTCGTTCGTGGAGAACACCGGACCGACGGTGTGGATGACCCACGACGCCGGCAGGCGGCCGGCGGTCGTCGCCACCGCCTGGCCGGTCGGCAGCCCGTCGGGGTAGCGCTCGGCCCGGATCCGCTTGCACTCCGCGAGGATGTCGGGGCCGCCGCGGCGGTGGATGGCGCCGTCGACGCCGCCCCCACCCATCAGCGAGGAGTTCGCCGCGTTCACGACGGCGTCGACGTCCTGCTGGGTGATGTCCCCCTGGACGAGCTCGATCTTCGGCACCGCTCGTTCCTCGGTTCCGCGGGCTCGATCAGGACCGGCTCAGGGCCGGCGGGTATCGCACCCACCCTACCCGCTGCTCCGAGCCGTGCACCTCACCGGCCATCGCCAGCGCGTCCTCGACGGAGTCGGCCGGTTCGAACCCCACGTGGCGGACGACGCCGGGGTCCTCGGCGCCGGCCACGATCACCCGCCCGGCGTGCCGGAGCCGCTTCAGCGGGTACATCGCCATGATCGGGTGGGTCGGATGGAACCCGTGGGCGTGCCGGTACCGTTCGATCAGATCCTCCCGCCCGGCGAGCTCCGGTTCGAAGCGCTCCCGCGCCTCCCATGGATCTCGCGTCTCCGGCAGGACGCGCTCCCACACCTCTCGGTAGCTCGGGTGGTGCTCGTCGTCCCAGCGGTCCGGGCACGGCGTTGCGAGGATCACGGTGCAGCCCGGCTTCCCGACCGCCTCGATCATGCCGCCGAGGTACCCGAGCCCCGTCGAGATCAGCGTCAGCAGCGGATTGGTGAACGAGAACGCCGCGTAGGGGCTCCAGTCCGGGACGCCGTACAGCACCACGTCGGTGCGTTCCTCGACCAGGTCCCGTCTGGCTGGCTGGTTCGCCCTGGTGACGCGCAGGACCTCCTCCCGGGTGGCCCGGACGGAGCCGCCCAGCACGCGGTGGACCTCG
The DNA here is from genome assembly GCA_036557505.1 of Actinomycetota bacterium. Lineage (GTDB taxonomy): Bacteria > Actinomycetota > UBA4738 > UBA4738 > JACQTL01 > DATBHM01. The sequence goes on from DATBHM010000301.1 coordinate 4,579, forward strand.
AGCGGGTTCGACAGCAGGGTCTCGACCTTGAAGACGCGGTCCGGGCCCAGTTCCCGGTCCACGACCGCGCCCATGCGGTCGAGGGCCTCGTGCATCCGGTTCCGCTCCAGCGACATGCTCATCGTGTCGGGGGAGTGGTGGGTCCGGATCGAGCGATAGGACGACAGGCCCACGCAGACCGACTTCCACCCGCCGCTGAACCCCCGCGTGGTCGACGCGTTGACGTAGACGGTCAGGTCGGATTCGGTGACCGCCCGGCTGACGTCGACCGGCTCGCCGAGATCGGTGTCGCCGAGGTGCTCCATCGCGTCGGGGTCCTCGGCATCGTGGCACCGAAGGGCGTTCCGGCCGGCGAACTCCCGAACCAGGTCCTCGCCGATCAGCCGGGCAAGCTCGGCGTCCGTGAACTGCCGGTGCAGGGCGTTCGCGCAGACCAGCCGGATCCGGTCGCGCGCGACGCCGCCCCGTTCAAGCTCGTCGAGCACGATGGGAAGGGCGGTCGGCCACAGCGGCGCGTAGCAGGGGACGGTCGGATCGTCGAACGCCACGGTGACCGTCGTTGCGGCGCGGGCCCGCTCGGCCAGCGGTTCGCCGTCGAGGGGCTCGCGAAGCGCGCCCCGGACCTCGGCCGCCAGATCCGGTGCGGCGGGCAGCGGCAGGGTCACCCCCGGCGGGACGGCCACCGCGCCGTCGGGCAGCTCGGCCTCGACCCACCCCGTCCCGAACACCAGGTGTTCACGCATCGATCGCTCCATCCGCCCCATGCGCGCCTGGCGCGGGATCGTCCCGCACCATCGTCGGGTCGCCGCTCCAGGCGGCCCTCAGCCACGGCGGTGCTTCCAGCCCGCCCGTCCCGACGATCCACCACCGGAGCCGGCCCAGGCCGGCCGGGGCCACCAGCGCGGCGGCGGCGTTCCGGCCGCTCCACGCGGCCGCGGCCTCCCGCCCCGCCCGCCGGTCCTGGGCCTCGCGCTGGCGCCGGCGTTCGTGCTCGGCCCATCGCTCGTATCCCAGGGCAAGGAGTGCGTCGCGCTGACTGACGGTTCCGAACGAACGGAGCCCGAGGTCCCCGGCCCGCCGCTCGAGCGCGTCGAAGTCGACGCCGGCGGTGACGTCGGCGCTGCCGGGCTCGTCGAGCACGTCCTCCACCGCCCGATGTCCGCGATAGCCGTGGACGCCGGCCTCCGCGCCGGCCGCGTAGTCGATCAGGATCGCGTAGCCGCGCCGGAGCACCCGGGCCAGGAGGCCGACGAATTCCAGCGCCCCCACGGGGAGCGCGGCGTCGGCGCCCGGCCGCACGCTCCTGAGATCCCTCTCGAGCCCCTCCTCCGGCCGAAACGGCCGCCACACGAGCACCAGGCCGGCGCCGGCGGCATCCACCAGCGCCTCCTGGAGGTCGCCGGCACCGTCGCGGCGGATCCATCGGAACGGCAGGTTGTCGAGGAGCTCGTTGGCGATGACCACTCCCTCCACGTCCCGGTCGAGCCGCTCGAGCGAGCTCTCGACCCTGACGCCGGGGTGGCGGCTCGCGATGGCTTCCCGGGCGCCGGCGCTGCGCTCGACGGCGACGTATCGGCGCCCCTCCTCGCCGATGGCCGCGCGCACCAGCCCGAACAGCGTGCCGTCGCCGGCGCCCACCTCCACGACGGTCGGCGCGCCGGATTCCCCCAACGCCTCCAAGCACTCCCGAACCGCCCGCCCGGCCAGGATGCCGAACACCACGTGCACGTGCGGGCTCGTCACGAAGTGACCGCGCTCACCGACCGGCGGGTCCTCGTAGAACCCGCCCGGGCCGTAGAGCGCGTGCTCCATGAACTCGGCGAACGAAATGGGACCGCGCTCGGTGATGGCGCGCCTGATGGACAGCTCGGGCTCGGCGCGATCGCGGTCTTCGGCCATCCGACCCATCCTGACGAAAGGTCGCGGGGAGCGTCCGCCGGTTCGCGGGCGGCCCTCGGCAGGGCCGGCGTTCGTCGCGGCAGCGTAATACGGCACAATTCGCCGATGGAACCCACGGATCCCCGACCGGCGGCGACCGTCGTCGTGGCCCGCCCCGGCCCGTCCGGGGTCGAGGTCCTGCTCCTGCGGCGGTCGGCGGGGAGCAGGTTCGCCCCGGGCTACGTCGTGTTCCCCGGCGGCGTCGCCGACCGCGCCGACGAACGCCGCGCCGCGGCGTGGTTCGGTGATGCCGCCCAGCGCATGCGGGCCTGTGCCGTGCGGGAGCTCGCGGAGGAGGCGGGGCTGGCGCTCACGGCAGACGGCCTCCGACCCACGGACGGCGCGTCGATCGACGACATGGTCTCCTCGTCGCCGCCCGCGGTGGACGATCTCCACGAGATGGCCCGGTGGCTGGCGCCCGAGGTCCTCCCGGTCCGGTTCGACGCGTGGTTCTACTCGGTGATCGCGCCCGCCGGCACGGCGGCAACGCCGGACATGGAGGAGGTCGATCTCGCGTGGTGGGAACGGCCGGCCGACGCCCTCGCTCGGTTCCAGCTGTGGACGGCGCTGATGTGGCCCACGTACCGGACCCTCGAGGCGCTCGCCGTCTGTTCGTCCGTGGACGAGGTCGCGCGCCTCCGCGTCCGGCAGGAACCGCCCCCGTCATCGCCGCTGGCCCGGGCGGCCTCGCCGGAGTACCGGGGGTAGGCAGTGCTCCGCATCGTTCGCGTGCTGGCGCCCAATCCGGGGCCGTTCACCCTCGAAGGGACGAACACCTGGGTCGTGGGCCGGGACCCGGCGATCGTGATCGACCCGGGGCCGGAGGATGAGGGTCACCTGCAGGCGGTGGCTCGAGAGGCCGGTTCGGTGGGAGCGATCCTCGTGACGCACGGGCATCCCGACCACGCGCCGGGCGCTCCCCGGCTCGCAGAGATCACGGGGGCGGGCGTTCGGGCGTTCCACGCCGCCGGCGGGGGAGAACGACTCCGCGACATGCAGATGGTGTCGCTCGGCGAGGCCAACCTCCGTGTGCTGCACACGCCCGGCCACACGGCCGACCACCTGACGTTCCTGGCCGAGGGGACCGGCGCCATGTTCACGGGCGACTCCGTGCTCGGGCGGGGCACGGCCGTCATCGACCCGGCCGATGGCGACCTCGCGCAGTACCTCAAATCGCTCCGGCGGATGCGCGAGGCGCGACCTCGCGTGATCTATCCGGGGCACGGCCCGACGGTGTTCGACGCCGTGGGCAAGATCCGGGAGTACGAGGAGCACCGCGCGATGCGCGAGCGACAGGTGCTGGACGCGCTCGGCACCGGCCCCCACTCGATCGACGAGCTCGTGAAGGAGATCTACGCGGACACGCCGGCCGAGCTGCATCCCGCCGCCGCGCTCCAGCTCGAGGCGCTGATGACCAAGCTCCAGCGCGAGTCGCGCGTCGCCCGGACCGGTTCAGGGGACGGCGCCCGGTTCGAGCTGGCGGTGGAACGGCCCTGCATCCGCTGCGGCCGGCCGGCGATGGCGAGGTCACGGCTGTGCCGCAGATGCAGCCTCGACGTGCTCCAGGAACGGGCCTGACCCTCGCTGTCGGTGCCCCGCGCTAGCGTTTCGGTTCCTCCCTCGGGTCCCGGCATGCCGTGGAGGGAGGAGGATGCCCAGGCGAACCGTTCCCGATGTCGGGCCGGTGGCGGCGCGCCTCGCCGTCACGCCGGTGCTTCGGCGGCTCGGTGCGGCCGCGATCTCGGATCTCGCCGTGCGTGCGACGGTGCGATCGTTCGAGCACGGCGAGGTGATGATCGCCGAGGAGTGCGGCGCGCCGCAGCGCTCCCTGGTCGCGGTCCCCGTCAGCGGTTGGTGCACGGCCGTCCGGAGCCGTCCCGACGGTTCCCGGGCGTTGGTCGCGGTCGTCCCCGCCGGAGGCATCGCCGGGGTCGAACGGCTTGTGCCGGCCGGGGCGGCCTCCGGCTTGGCCTCGTGGGTCGCCTCGGGCACCGTCGTGGCGATCCGGGTTCCCGCCGAGAACGTCGGTCGCGCCGTGGAGTCCAACGAGGCGGCGCGCGACGAGCTGCTGCGCTGCTTCGCGGAACGGCTCGCCCAGTCCGAGGAGCTGCTGGCCGACCGGTTCCTCCAGCCGGGCCAACGCCTGCTTCGAGCCCTGGCGCGGTTCGATTCCGAATCGGTCCCGCTCACCCAGGGCGAGCTCGCCGAGCTGATCGGCGCCTCGCGGGAGACCGTCAACCGAGCGCTGCGACGGCTCGCCACCGCCGGCGTGCTCGTGCTGCGCGAGGGGCACCCGGTCATGATCCGGCCCCCGAGCAGTGGGTCCGGACTGTTGGGAACGACGCCGACCTGTCAGAATCCAACCGATCGGCCACCCCCGGGCCGAGGGGTGGCTGCCAGGGCGGGATGACGGGGGACGGCGCGCCGGGCCTCCAGGTCTCGGCGGTTCGGGCAGGGCTGCAGAGGGAAGGAGCCAGGCATGGCCAGAGGAGGACCGGAGGCGCTCGTCGACGTTCCGCTGTTCTCGACGCTGTCGAAGCGGCAGCTCCGGCACATCGCCGCCCTCACCGAGGAACAGGAGTTCGACGAGGGGACGGCGCTCGCGGAGGAGGGCAAGCCCGGCGACACCTTCTACGTGCTGCTCGAGGGCGAGGCTAAGGTCGTGCGCGCAGGGCGGCGCCTGGACCGGCTGATCCCCGGGGACTTCTTCGGGGAGATCGCGCTGATCGACGGGGGTCCCCGAACGGCGAGCGTGGTCGCGACCACGCCGGTGACGACCCTCACCATCTCCAGGGCGCGATTCCGCAAGATGCTCGGCGAGGATCCGAGCATCGTGCTCGGGATGTTGGAGGAGTTGGCCAAGCGTCTGCGGAACAACGAGCGATCCCCGACCGGTTGACCGAAACGTGAGCATCACTTCCCCCCCATCCGCCAGACCAGATCGTTCCCACGACCAGATCCTGGCCGCGGTGTTGGACGACGTCCGCACGACGCTGCGGGTCGGGTGGATCGACCCGGCGCTGAAGACGCTGACGTTCGAACCCGACTTCCTGACCGCGGCATGGGCTGCGACCCGTCCCAACGTGACCAAGACCTTCGCAGCGGGCGCCGAACGCCTCCAGGCAGAGGCGCTCGAATCGGCCCGCGCGGTCGTTCGACCGGCGGACGTCTCGGGATGGGCCCGAACCGAGCTCGGTGGCGTCGACCGGGAACGGCTGGTTCGAACGGCGCAGGCGTTTCATCACTCGGCCGCGCGCGTGTACCTGGTCGTGCAGGCATGGGCGGTGCTGGCGCGGCGTCAGGACATTCCGGGGACCGGCAAGGAGGAATCACCGGCCAAGCGCGGCGTTCCATCGTGGCAGGAGAGTCTCTCGAGCGGGTCGCGGACCGTCTCGGCCGAAGCCGAGGCGCTCGTGGACGACACGACGGTCGCGCTCGGGCTCTCCTCCACTCCGGGCTCGCTCCTCGCGGCGGCGGGCTGGCCGCACTACCTGGAGCTGCTCGCGGGTGATCTCCGCGCCGCCGACGCCGAACGGTGGCGTGAGGCGGTGCTGGCGCTTCGCCGAACCGCCTCGGAGGTGCTCGGGAGCCTTCCCCACCCGATGGCGCTGCAGTGGGACGTGCTCGAACGCAAGGGGATCACCGAGGAACGCCGCGCGGTCGTTGCGGACCACCTCACGGCCGCCACCGCTGCGATGCCGGCAAATGCACTGATCGCGGCCGCCATGTGGTGCTCGCTGGGCACTCCAGAAACCCCGTCGGAGTTCTGACCATGCGAGCCGACTTCTACCGCGAGGCCGATCCGGAGACGGTGGTCGGAACGGCCCGCTGGAACGGCCGGCGTGCCGAGGTCGAATCGGAGGACGCGGAGGTCCGTGGGACGCTCTCTCGAATGTTCCGTGCAACGCCGGTGGTGGTGGACGATCCGTCGCTTCGGCCGGCCGGGACGAGCGGCGAAGCCGTGGTGCAGCCGGGGAGCCTCGAGTGGTTCCGGCTGGCGGCGATCGCCCGAGCGCCAGGCGCCGACCTACGGGTTCGCCTCGTCCCGGAAGTGGAGGTGAAGACAGGGTGGGATCCCGCGTCCGCGTACCGAACCTTCCGACAGGTCGTGACGGGCCTCGAATCCCCGGTCACACCGATCTCCGAGCCAGCGCCAGAGATCGCGAAGCCGGTTTGATTCCGGCCACCGCTTTGCCATAGTCATTTCGAGCCATTCCAAGATCCCCCGATCGGGTGTCACCTTCCCCTTGACCCCCAGGGGAGCTCCGCACGATGATCACCGTTGGAGATGCCCGCTGTCGCCAGGGAGACCGTTGCGCGCATGCCCAGCAGGGCATCACCATACGCCGCAGGTTCGGCAACTCTAGATTTCACGACCGCGGTCTCTCGCCTTCGTTCAGGAATCCGGGCGAACACGTTCGTGGTGATCGAGCCCGCCTATCCGGAGAACACTCCCAAGGGGGTCGCGCAATGTCTGCTGTGAATGCCTCTGCGTACGCAGGCGCAGCCAAGAAGAGGCCTCCCGAGGAGTCGAGTTCTCTTCGATTCTATGAATGGGCGGTGGCTGGCTTCACACTCATGCTGTTGGCGATAGGTGGCTCGACATTCGAGCCGATCCAATTGCAAACAGCCCATGTGATGGTCCCTTGGCTACTCTTGGTCTGGATCGCAGAACTTCTTCCCGTGCTTTACCTGCCGGACCTGACGCTGACTTTGTCCATGCCGCTGCTGCTCGCTGCTGGAATGATTCTGGGGCCGGTCCCAGCGGGCATTCTTGGACTACTTGGGACATGGGACTCGCGATTCCATCGGAGGGAGGTGAGCTT
>DATBHM010000302.1:0-8752 GCA_036557505.1 Actinomycetota bacterium
GTTCTCGCCGCTGGCGCAGGGCCTGCTGACCGACCGCTACCTCGAAGGCATCCCGGAGGACTCCCGGGTGGCGACCGGCGGCGCGATGTCGAAGGACATGCTCACTGAGGAGAACCTGGCCAAGGTCCGGGCCCTGAACGAGGTCGCCCGGGGCCGCGGACAGTCGCTCGCCCAGATGGCGCTGGCCTGGACGCTCCGCGACCCCCGCGTCACGTCGACGCTGATCGGCGCGAGCAGCGTCCGGCAGCTCGAGGACAACGTGGCCGCGCTGCGGCACATCGAGTTCACGGACGAGGAGCTGGCCGAGATCGACCGTCACGCGACCGAGTCGAACATCAACCTGTGGGCGCGCTCCTCCTCGGGCTGAGCCCGGTCAGTCGCTGGCCCTGATCCTCACCCGTGCCGTCGTCGGCGAGCCCAGCGCCGCTCCGCCACCGGGATCGCTCAATCGCACCGTGAACGACTCTGCCCCCTCGTGGAGCGCGTCGTTGGCGATCGGGATCGTGATGGGGCGCGCCGCCTGCCCCGCGGCGAAGTGCAATGTGCCACTCGTCGCGTGGTAGTCGACCGGCGCCCTGGCGGTGCCGTCGGCGGTGGCGAACTGGACGGTCACCGCTCCCTCGGTCCCGCCGACCCGTTTGACCGTGAGCGTGACGTGCCCGGCGCCCTCCCCCACCGAGATCGCCGGCATCGCGAACCGGAACCCGCCGGGCCCGCTGATGCGAACGGCAGATGACAGCTCGGACGTGTCGCCGCCGCCCGAGGTCGCGGTGGCGCTCACGAAGTTCCCCAGCACCAGCGGAAACGTCGCCCCGAACGAACCGTTCCCGCCGGCGTCGGTCGGGACCTGGACGGTGCCGACGTACACGGCCGCGTTGCGATGCCCCCCGGCCGGGTCCCGGTCGCTCGCGTAGACGTCGAGCCGGAAGAGGGAGTTCGGCGTCGACTCCAGCGTTCCGAACACGGTCGTCCCGCCGGGCGCGGAGATCGCCTGGGCGATCCCCGGGAAGTTCTGCAGGCCGTTGGGGCCGGTGTCGGCGTCGTCGTCGTCGTTCGGCGTCAGCCCGGCGACCTGGTCCGGCTCGAGGTCGATCCCGAGGCCATCGTTGGCCTGGATGGAGTTCCCCCGGATCGAGGTGCCCTCGGTGTGCGTGTCCTCGGCGACGGCCACCCCGGTCCCCCCGTTGAACGCGATGACGTTCCCGGCCCCCGGGACCAGGCCGCCGATGACGGTCCCCGTCGTCAGATTCCCGTTGGTGTTGTCGTTGCGGACCAGGATTCCGCCGTCGGTATTGGGCAACGGGGTCGAGCCGTCGGCTCGCGTCCCGATCAGGTTGCCCTGGACGCGCGTGCCGGTGCCCGAATCGATCTGGATCCCGATCCGGTTGCCGGAGATGAGGTTCCCGGCGCCCCGTTCGGCTCCCCCGATCCGGTTGTCGTGCGTGTCGTCGACGATCGACTTCAGGTGCACGCCGACGTCGTTGGGAATCGCGGCCGTGCCGGCAGCATTGGTCCCGATCCGGTTGCCCTCCACCGATGCGCCGACCGCCGAGTAGAGATCGATCCCGATGCCGTTTCCCGACACGAGGTTCCGGGCGCCCGCCGTCGTGCCACCGATGACGGTGTCCCCCCAGCCGCCGGTGATCCCCGTGCTGTTCGGGACGGCCGCGGTCCCGGCGGCGTTCGTGCCGATGCGGTTGCCCCGCACGGTGTACCCGATCCCACCGAGGACGAGACCGGCGATGTTGCCCGAGATGACGTTCCCGGCCCCTGGGGCCGCCCCCCCGATGACGACGCCGCCGTCCGACTCCAGGAACAGACCGTGCCCGCCCTCGGGGATCTTCGCGGTGCCCGCGGCGTTCGTGCCGACGTAGTTCCCCTGGATCGTCGCCCCGACGGCGTCGGTCAGGTACACCTGGGAGCTGCGGTTCCCCGAGATCACGTTGCGATCCGCCGGCGTGGTGCCGCCGATCCGAAGGTTGCGGGATTCGCCGAACTCGACGATGGCCCCGTTGAGGTTCTGGAACCCGACGCCGTTCCCCCGCTCGCGGCGGCCGTCGGTCCCCACGTAGTTCCCAGCGATCACGACGTCTGCCGCGCCCACGACGACGATCGCGTTGAGCTGCCAGTCGACGATCTCGAGGCCGCGCAGCTCGGTCCCGCCGGCCGCCGTCCCGGACACGCGGAGCGCGGCCGAGAATCCGGCGGCGGATCCGTCGAGCACCACGACCGGCCGGTGGGTGGCCGCCCGGAACCCCGGCTGGGTCGCGCCGTCGATCGTCACGGTCTCGGTGATCTCGGGCAGGGAGCTCGCGGGGGTGATCACGTGCGGGGACGCCCCCCCCAGCCCGAACGCGATCCGGTCCGGGCCCGGGGTCGCGTTCGCCTTGGTGATCAGGGCCCGGAGCGTGTGCGGGCCCGCACCGGCCGGGCTCGTCACCACGAGCACGGGGTTCGCGGTGGCCGCCGGGGCGCCGACGACCTGCGGCGTCGCCGCAGCGCTCCCGACGCAGAGCACGGCAACGAGCACCCGGAACGGCGATCGCCCCCGACCCACGTCCTCCCTCCCAGGGCCCGCCACGGCGAGCCCGCAGCGGTCACCATAGCCGGGAGGACCGTCCGGATGGAACCCCGACGACGCGGTCAGGCCCGCGACAGCCGCTCCGACATCGTCCTTTTGACCATCGCGCCGAACGCCGGCGCGTCCCGCACCAGCTCGTTCAGCAGCGGCGCCGGCACGACCAGCAGACGGAGGTTGGTGGACGCGGTCACCGAGGCGGTCCGCGGATAGCCGAAACCGGCCCCCCAGTCGAGGGCGGCCACCTCGCCGAAGAACTCGCCCGGCCCCAGCGTGTTCACCGGCTCGCCGTCGTGCTCGACGGAAACGCTGCCGTCGAGGACCACGTAGAACTCCCGCCCGAACTCCCACGCGTGGACGACGTCCGTCCCGGCGGGGACCTCGATCTCCCACGTCGACGCCCGCACCCGGTCTCGCTGGGCGTCGTCGAGCTGGTTGAACAGCCCGATCGATCCGATCGCGTCCGGTGCCAGCCAGCCCAGGCGCACGCCGGGCTCGCGCTCGTGCGCGGGTTCGGCCGCCGCCGCGTCCGGCGGTTCGATCTCCACCCGCTCCACCCAGTCGAGGACCTCGTCCACGTCGGCGGCGGTCGTCGTGTGGTTCATCACGCACATCCGCAGCGCGAACCGCCCCCGGACGCGCGTCGACGAGATCAGCCCGCGCCCGCTCTCGACCAGCCGGCGGATGACCTCGCCGTTCATGCGCTCGGCCAACCCGTCGTCGGTCACGCCGTCGAACGTCCTGCGGAAACAGACGATGCCGAGCGACGCAGGCGAGAGGAGCTCGAGGGCGGGCGAGGCCGTGATGCGTTCCCCGGCGTGGGCCGCGAGGTCGATCGCCGTGTCGACCGCCCGGCGGAAGGCGTCGACCCCGAAGTACTGGACCGACATCCACACCTTCACCGCCCGGGCCATGCGGGTGAGCTGGAGGCCGTAGTTCGCCAGGTTCACCTCGCGCGATGCCGCCTGGGAGTCCTTGAGGTAGTCCGGCGTGATCTCGAACGCCCGCCGGAGCTGGGAGCCGTCGCGCACCATGAGGCAGCCCACCTCGAAGGGCTGGTACAGCCACTTGTGGGGGTCGAGCGTGATCGAGTCCGCCAGCTCCATCCCCCGGAGCCACGCCCGGCCCCGCTCGGTCAGCACCGCGAACCCGCCGTACGCCGCGTCCACGTGCAGCCACACGCCGCGGTCGTGGCACAGCGCGGCGAGCTCCTCGAACGGGTCGACGGCGCCGGTGCCGGTCGCCCCCGCCGCCGCGCCCACGACGAGCGGCGTGAGCCCTGCCTCGATGTCGGCGTCCATGGCCCGCTCGAGGATCTCCGGCGACAGGCGGTGCCGGCCGTCCGACGGGAGGATGCGCACCTGCTCCGGCCGGAACCCCAGGATGCGGGCCGCCCGGGCCATCGACGAGTGGGCCTGGTCGCACAGGTACACGACGACGGTGTCCGACATCGGTCCCAGCCGGGCCTCGCGCGCGCAGGCGACCGCGGTCATGTTGGCGGCGGAGCCGCCCGAGACCAGCACGCCGGACGCCTCCTGCGGATAGCCGATCCACTCCCTGAACCAGTCGAGCACCGTGAGCTCCACCTGGGTGGGGCCGGCCGCCTCCCGCCACGAGCTGGCGTCGAGGTTGATCGCGCTCACGATGAAGTCGGCGAGCGCGCCGGGCCACGTCCCCGACCCCGGGATGAACCCGAAGAACCGGGGGTGGTCCCACCGGGCGACGAACGGCAGCACGTCGCCGGACAGCTGGTCGAGGATGCGCTCGAACGGGACGCCGTCCGCGGGTGGCGGCCCGGCGAGCCGGGCCGCCAGCTCGTCCCTCGACGCCGTCCGCAGCGCGGGATCGTCCCGATCCCGCGCCGCCCGCTCCACCAGCAGGTCGACCGTGCGGTACCCCATCTGCCGCATCGTCTCGAGGTCGACCGCCAGCGGGCTGTCGGGGTGGGGACTCGCGGGCCTGCCTGCATCGGTCGTCATCGGTCGCCGCCTCCCCCTGGAGTCCTCGGCGGAGCGTGGCATCCGTGCGCGGTGCGGCGCAAGGGTTCGGGAGGTTCCGCCCTCACCATCGCCGTGCCATGCTCGCGGCCATGGCAGGGGGGGCCGCGAGCGTCGTTCTGACCGTGCTGCGCGATCGCGCGCTGCGGCGGATCGAGCTCGCCTACCTGGGGTTCAGCATGGCCGAGTACGCCACGTGGGTGGCGATCCTCGTGTACGCGTTCGAACGGGGCGGCGCCACCGCGGCGGGGGTCGTGTCGGTCATCCAGCTGGTCCCGTCGGCGCTCGTCGCGCCGGTGGCGGCGGCGTACGGCGACCGCTACCGGCGGGACCGGTTCCTCTGGTCCGGGTACCTGGCGCAGGCGGTCACCATGGGCGCCACCGGCGCGCTCATGGTGTGGGGGGCACCGGCCGCCGCCGTGTACGCGGCCGCCGTCACGGCCGCGGTCACCATCACGTTCACCCGTCCCGCGCAGGGGTCGCTGGTGCCGCTGCTGGTGGCCGGGCCGGAGGAGCTGGTCGCCGTCAACGCGGTGTCCGGCGCGATCGAGAGCGCGAGCTTCGTCGGCGGGCCTGCGCTCGCGGCCCTGCTCATGGCGGTGTCAGAGCCCGGGTCCGTGTTCCTGGCCATGGCCCTCCTGGCAGCGACGTCGGCGCTGCTGGTGACCGGGCTCTCGATCCCCGGGGGGGCCGCCTCGATCCCGGAGGAGGACGCGGCCGCGACGACACTCCGGCGTTCGTTCTCGGGGTTCGGGCGGCTGGCCGGCCAGCCGGACGCCCGCCTCCTCGTGGGACTGGTCTCGTCGCAGTCGTTGGTGATCGGCGCGCTCGACGTGCTGGCGGTGGTGGTCGCGATCTCGCTGCTCGGATTGGGGACCGCCGCCCCCGGCCTGCTCACGGCCGCGATCGGCGTCGGCGGGCTGCTCGGGACCGCGGCCGGCTTCTCCCTGGTGACCCGGCGCCGACTGTCGCCGGCGCTCGCCCTGGGGGCGGTGGTCCTCGGCGCGCCGCTCGCCGTGATCGCCTGGCGGCCGGAGACGGCGGTGGCGTTCGTCATGCTCGCGGTCGCGGGGGTCGGGCGGGTCGTGATGGACGTGTCGGGGCGTTCGCTCCTCCAGCGGGCGGTGAGCGCCGACCTGCTGGCGCGGGCGTTCGGCGTGCTGGAGGGGCTGGAGATGGCCGCCCTCGCGGTCGGTTCGATCCTCGCCTCGGGCGTCGTGGCCTGGCTGGGGGGGCGGGGCGCGCTGCTCGTGGTGGGCCTGCTGCTCCCGGTCGTCGTCGGGGTGTGCTGGCGTTCGCTCCGCCGGATCGAGTCACGGGCAGCGCCGCCCAGCGGCGTGATGGAGCTGCTTCGGAGGGTGCCGATCTTCGCCCCCCTGCCGCCGCTCGCGCTCGAACGCCTGGCCACCAGCGCCGGCGAGCGCGGGACGCCCGCCGGCGGCACGATCCTGCGCGAGGGGCGCCCCGGCGACGACTTCCACGTGATCGCACGGGGGCACGTGCGGGTGGTGCGCGGCCCGGAGGTGCTGAACGACCTCGGCGAGGGCGACTCCTTCGGCGAGATCTCCCTGGTGCGGGACGTTCCCCGGACGGCCTCGGTGATCGCGGTGACCGACGTGCTGACCTTCACGCTCAGCCGGGAGGACTTCCTCCGGGCCCTGTCCGGCAATCCCGCCTCGGCCGTCGCCGCCCGGCGGATCGTCGAGGAACGAGCCCCGGAGCCCGCTCCCGATCGCGCCGACGGGTAGGTCGACGCCCCGATCGGGCTCATCGCCCTCGGCGCGGACCCGACGGGCCCGCCCGAACGACCACATCCCGTTTCGGCGAGCGGTCGTAGGCTCGACGACGGCGCCCACCACACCAGGAGCACGTCCATGGACCACCGAACCCTCGGCACGCAGGGTCTGTCGGTCTCGGAGCTCGGACTCGGCTGCATGGGGATGTCCGAGTTCTACGGCACGACCGACGAGGACGAGGCGATCCGCACGATCCACCGCGCGTTGGACCTGGGGATGACTTCCTCGACACGTCCGACATCTACGGGCCGTTCACCAACGAACGCCTCGTCGGCCGGGCGGTGGCCGGGCGGCGCGACGACGTCGTGATCGCGACGAAGTTCGGCATCGTCCGGAACGAACGCGGCGAGCGCCTCGGCCTCCGGGGCGACCCCGAGTACGTCCGGCAGGCCTGCGACGCCTCGCTGCAGCGGCTGGGGACCGATCACGTCGATCTGTACTACCAGCACCGCGTCGACCCGGGGACACCGATCGAGGACACGGTCGGAGCCATGGCCGCGCTCGTCCAAGCCGGCAAGGTCCGCCACCTCGGGCTGTCCGAGGCCGGGCCCGACACGCTCCGCCGGGCGAACGCCGTCCACCCGATCGCCGCACTGCAGACCGAGTACTCGCTGTGGGCCCGGCAGCCCGAGGAGGAGATCCTCCCCGTGTGCCGCGAGCTGGGCGTCGGGTTCGTGCCGTACTCCCCGCTCGGGCGGGGATTCCTCACCGGCCAGGTCACGTCGGTGGACGATCTCGCCCCGGACGACTTCCGGCGAACGCAGCCGCGGTTCCTCGGGGAGAACATGGACAGGAACCTCGCGCTCGCCGACCGGGTTCGCGCGATGGCCGGCGAGAAGGGGTGCACCCCGGCCCAGCTCGCCCTGGCCTGGGTGCTGCACCAGGGCGAGCACCTCGTCCCGATCCCGGGAACGAAGCGCGTGCGCTATCTGGAGGACAACGCCGCCGCGGTGGACGTCCGGCTGGACGAGGAGGACCTTCGCCGGCTGGACGCGGCCTTCCCGCCCGGCGTCACCGCCGGCGACCGCTACGCCGATATGACGCCGCTCGAGACGCGCTGACGTCCCGCGTCAGCGGCCCTTCGTCGGCACCAGCCCCGCCGGCGCCAGGCCGACCAGCGCCAGCGTGAGGGCGCCGGCGCGCCTCCCCGAGTCCTCCAGGCGCTCCTTGCGGGCGATGGCCGCCCGGACCCAGGTGCCGCCGATCCACCGGAACGGCTCCGGCGGGAACCCGTCGTCCGGCATCCGGACCAGGCCGCTCCCCGACCACCGGTCGTCCCTGCCGAGCGCGAGCGACGCGAGGATCCGCCCGCCGAGGTACGAGGGGCCGACCCCGTTCCCCGAATACCCCACGCCGACCAGCACGTTCGGACGGCCGGGCAGCGGACCGAAGAACGGCACGCCGGTGCGCGAGCGGTCGATGGGGCCGGTCCACGTCGCGGCGACCCCTGCGCGGGCGAGGTCCGGGAAGTTCGAACGGAACGCTGGCGTGAGCTCGGCCATCCTCGGCGACGGTCCGTCGAACCGGCCGCCCAGCGACCCGCCCCGGGCGACCAGGCCGCCGCCCTTGCCGAACACGACGCGGCCGTCGGGCGTGGTCCGCGTGTAATGGACGAGCAGCCGCGAGTCCGACACGCCGGCCCCGTCGGTCCACCCGAGGTCGGCCAGGCGTTCGGGCTGGGGTTCGGTCGCCAGGATGTCCGAGCCGATCACCAGCACCCGCCGGCGGACCTCCCGGAACGAGACCGCCCACGCGTTCGTGGCGAGGACGGCCGTGCGTGCGGTCACCGACCCGCCGGGCGTGCGGACGCGAACGCCCGGGCCGTCGCGCTCGACCGCCCGCATCGGGCTGTGTTCGAACACCTCGACGCCCGCCGCGATCGCGGCCCGGCGGAGGCCCCGCGCGAGCAGCGCCGGCTGCACGGTCGCTCCCGTCCGTTCGAACACGCCGGCGACGTGGGCTGCGGTCCCGGTCATCGGGCGCAGCTCGTCGGGGGTTCGCTCCTCGAAGGGCTGCTCGCCCGCCGTTGCGAGCGCGTCCACCGTGTCCCGCCACGCGCCGACCTGGGCGGTGTTGGTCGCGGCCCACACGTAGCCGTCGTGGCGGAACTGCGCGTCGATCCCGAGGCGACGGCACTCGTCCCCGATGGCCGCGACCGCGTCGGCGGATGCCCTGGCCAGCCGGAGGGCCTCGTCCGAACCGAACAGCTTCTTCAGCGTGAGGAACTTCACCCACCACGACAGCACCATGCCGCCGTTGCGGCCGCTGGCGCCCGACCCGCACACGTCGGCCTCCACGACGGCGACGACCGTGGCGGGTTCCAGCTCCTTCAGGCGAAGCGCGGTCCACAGCCCCGTGTACCCGCCGCCCACGATGCACAC
>DATBHM010000303.1:0-8206 GCA_036557505.1 Actinomycetota bacterium
CAGGCCAACGTCGGCATCGTCGACCGCGACGAGCTGGCGCGACTTGCCGGATCGGCGGCCACGAACGGCGTCGGCACGACGACGATCGGGTTCGGCGACGGGTTCGACGAGGAGCTCATGACCCGCATGGCGGACGCGGGGCAGGGTCGCGGGTACTACGCCGCCACCGTGGAGGAGGCGCCCGGGATCTTCGCCGAGGAGTTCCAGGGGCTGCTCGCGCTGGTGGCGCAGAACGTCGGCGTCGAGATCCGCCCGAGCGGGGCGGTGGAGATGCTCGGCGTGCTGAACGACCACCCCACGGTTGCGGTCGCCGGGGGCGTGCTGATCCAGCTGGGCGACTCGTTCGCCGACGAGACCAGGCGCGTGGTGTTCACCCTGCGGATCCCCAACCTGGCCGCGCTCGGCGTCGCGAAGGTCGCCGACCTGGTCGTCCGGCACACGACGGTGGGGGAGCACGTCGGCCTGCACGAGCTCACCGTGCCGATCATGGTCAACGCGGTCTCGGCGGACGAGGCCGAGGCGGCGGGGGTGGATGCCGAGGTCGTCGAGGAGGTGCTCGTCCTCACGGCGGCCCGGGCCCAGGAGGCGGCGATTCGCCTGGCCGACGCCGGGCGGTTCGACGAGGCCCGCGAGGCGCTCACCAGGGCCGCCGGCGACCTTCGGCGGGCCGCCCCCGCCAGTCCGCGCGCGGCCGACCTGCTCGAACAAGCCGAACGGATGGAGACGGTGCAGCCGATGATGGCGGTCGGCGCCTACGACCCCGCCACGCGCAAGCAGATGCACTACGAGCGGAGGAGCAGGGCGCGCCGCAGCTCACGCTGAGGCGCACAGGGGGTGCAGCGCCCCGCCGGCGAAGCCGGCGGGGCGCTGCCGTTCGGGCGGGGGAACCCGAACCGGGTGACGCGTTTCCTGCACGACGGCGGGGGGAAGGTCTCGGATTGGCTCATCCGTTCGTCCTCCGGCGTCGGATCCGAGCATGGCTGCCGCGGCTCGGACCTCGCTGAGTGCCTGCTGAGCGTTCGATGTGAGCTGCCGGGCACGGCCGGAGGCTCTAGGACCAAAGCCCGATGGACAATCCCCCGCGTGACCGGCCAGACTCGGGTGGACGGGCGACCCCCGTTCGACCGGCACGAAGGGGGAAGGGATGGACCTACACCGCATCACGATGGATGCCTCGGCCGCGAAGCGCGCCTACCGCGAGCTCCGGCGGTTCGGCGGGTCGGACGAGGACGGGCAGCTCCGGTCCGGCTACCGGGCCATGGCGCGAGGCCAGCAGCTCATCTCGCTGTCGGGGGCCATGCGGGCCGCCGGGGTCGACGAGCACGGCCTGCCGCGCCTCGCGATCTCCCGTTCGGACGCCACGTGGGTGTACACGCACGGTGTGTCCCAGGACGGCGGCGCGCTGTTCCGGATGGACAAGGTGGTCGCCGACCGGGATCCCCGCCGCCGCGTGAAGGTCCCGGCCGACACGTTCCCCCGCCCGCACCGGGTGACCTGGCGGAACTGGGCCGCGATGGTGCCGGCCGTCCCGGCGCCGCTCCGCCCGAGCCGGCACCTGGACGACTACTACACCCTGTGGGACGTCAACTGGCAGCTCATCCCGCCGGAGGACCCGGCGCTCCTGCGCCACATCGGCGGCGACCTGTACGCGGTGGTCGCGGTGTGGGACCTCACGCCGCTCGAGCGCGCCGTCCTGTCGAACCGGCTGCAGGAGCGGGAATCGGGGTTCTGACCAGGGGCGCCGGGGCCGAGCCCCGGCGGGCGACTAGCGCTGGGTGACCGCCACGCCGTCGATCACGACGGGCCGGTTCGCGCTCGTCACGCGAACCCTGAGCGAGCCGGTCGAGACCTCCGGGAGGACGATCTCGGGCATGAGATGCCGGCGCTGGGTCGTCCTCGTGACGAGGTCGTAGGCCCCCACGACCCGGCCGCGCCACATGACCTGGACGCGCCCGCACGTCGCGCACGTCTCCGCCATGACGCGGATCCGGCGGGCGACCAGGGCCGTGTGGAGCAGGGATGCGCCGCGCATCGACGTGGCCAATGCGGTCCCCATGAAGAATCCCGCCGCCCGCTCGCCCGTCCAGCCGTCCGATGCGGTGAACGCGCGTTCGTCGATCGGAACGGTCACGCACCGCTCCCGCGACCAGGCGGAGGCGTTGTCTCGACGATCGGTCGCCATGGCGCTGAAGCAGTCCGTCTTGCCCGGCGACGCCGCGAACGTCGCCGAGGTGGCGGACGTCGACGCGAACACGTCGCGGTACCCGGCGAACGATCCCATCGCGGCGGCCTCGCGGACGCGGAGGTGGTACGAGCCCACTCCGCTCTTGTCGTCGGTGGACGACCAGGCGAGCGGCACGGAGGTCGAGGTCCAGTACGGCGGACCGGGGGCGGAGAACACCGGCACGGAGGGCGGCGTCACGTCGTACGGCTGGACCGGCGTCGTGGGGCCCGATCGGGCCGTGGCGCTGCCCACGCCGTTCCTGGCGGACACCTCGACGGACACGAGCGTGTCGACGTCCGCCGCACCCAGCGTGTACGTGGGCGAGCCGGCGCCCGGGATGTAGGCGCAGGAGCCGCCGCCCGAGTCGCATCGCCGCCACCGGTACGAGTACGAGATCGGCCCGGTCCCCTTCCACGTCCCGGCGGAGGCCGTGAGGGTCGACGTCTCCTCGGGCAATCCGGTGACGGTCGGCCGGGACGTGTTGGCCGGCGGGACGCCGTACTCGCTGCCCGTGAGGTCGGTGCCGTTGAACCTGTCCATGTCGGCGCATCCGGAGACGCCCGGGACGTCCCCGCAGTTCGCGTACTGCCAGAACGTCCAGCCGTGCCCGCCCCAGTCCTTGCCGGGGACTCGGGGCTGCGGCGCGTCGGTCCAGTTCGGGACCCACAGGAGCTTGTAGCCGGCGTCCGCGAACCGGGTCGTGTCGCCCATGTACGTCGCCCAGAAGTAGTTCCCCGAGTAGATGATCGGCTTCTCGTGGATCCGCGCGACCACCTCGCCGAGGAACGCCCACGTCCACGTCTGGAGGCTCGCGATCGACAGCCCGCCGGAGGTCTCGAGGTCGAGGACCGGCAGGAGGTTCCCGGCCCGCGGCGACACCGTGTCGACGAAGTGGTCGGCCTCCGCCTTCGCGTCGGCGGCGATCCCGGACGTCGAGGAGCCGCCCGGCCGCGCGAAGTGGTAGCCGCCGAACGCGATGTGCTGGGCGGCGGCGCCGGCGCGGTTCGCCGCGAACTGGGAATCGACGAACGTCGTGCCCTCGGACGCCTTGGCGAAGGCGAACTTGATTCCCGCGCCCTTCACGGCCTTCCAGTCGATCGTGCCGTTGTGGTGCGAGACGTCGATGCCGGGGAGCATCGTGCCCGAGACGGCCGAGGCCGGAGGGCCGGAGGCGACCGCGAGCGCCCCGGCGAGCGCGAACACGGCCGCGACGGCCGTGGCGCGCCTCGGCCGGAGGGAAGGGCGGTGCGCGCCCGGGGTGGGTGGGCGAGCGGGCGGCTCCATGGGGATGAGATCGGTCCGCCCCACGGCGCGACTTGAGCCGGAGGAGGCCCGATCGCCCCCGGATCAGCCGGGCGTGCGCTCGGCCCGGTGCAGGACGAGCGGCTCGGCGATGCCCTTCAGCTCGAACGGCCCCACCTCGGTGAACGTCGCCGCGCCGGCCGCCGCCCCCACCACCTCCCCGGTGACGAACACCTCGTGCGGTCCGGCCTTGTCCGCCACGCGTGCGGCCACGTTCACCGTGCGGCCGAAGTAGTCGCCGTCGCGGACCACGACCGGCCCGACGCTCACGCCGACGTGCGCCGGCGGGAGCCCCTCGGCCGGGGCCCGCTCGACCAGCTCGAGGGCGCAGGCCACCGCCGGGGCCGCCTCCGGGAAGTGGAACATCACCCCGTCGCCGAGCAGCTTCACGGGGCGGCCCCCGTGGGGCCGGGATGCGTCCTGCACGAGGTCGGCCAGCGCCGCCGCCAGCTCGGCCGCGACCTCGTCGCCGCGTTCCTCCGTGAGGCGTGTGAACCCCGACAGGTCGAGGAACGAGATCGCCTGGTTCCGAACGCGTCCCCGGTCCGGGGTCTCGCCTCGGAGGACGTTCTCCATGTGGGTGATGACGTCCTCCAGGATGGAGGTCTCCTGGTGCCGTTCGTACACCCACAGCAGGAGCTCGCGGAACAGCGGCCGCATCTCCTTGCCCGGCACCGTCGAGAGCTCCCAGGCCTTCAGCGGGGGGACCCCCGCCTCGATCATTCCGCCGACGATGGACGTCGAGTAGAAGTGCACCTGTGCCTCGGCCAGTCGCCGGAGGTTCTCGCCCATGACCCGGGAGAAGTGCGCGAGCGCCGTGTCGTCGAACCCCGCCCCCAGCGCGAGGGCGGCGAGCGGCATGTACCGCGCCTCGTCGGCCCGGATCGGGTCGTCGTCCTGCGGCTGCGGCAGCCCGAATCGCGCGTGCACCTGGCGGACGAGCTCCATGGACACGCCGTTCGCGGTCACGAATTCCGCCATCGTCGTTCCGGGCAGATAGTCGACCGGCTCGGTGAACAGGTCGCCGATGAATCCGAACGACACCCGGCCGTCGGCGACGGCCGCGCGGATGTCGTCGAGGGGAATGCCCGACGCGACCAGCGAGTCCGCGAGGACGATCCGATTGGTGTCGGCGAGCTCGTATGGGGCGTCGGGGTCGGCCCCGGCGGCGAGGACTCCGGCGTCCCTGAGCTCCTCGACGTGCTCGGCGCTCACGCCCACGCGCGTGGCGAGCTCGGCGGCGGAGAGTCCCGGCATCACCGGCGATCGTATCGGGGGCGGCGGCGTTCGGCGGGAGTCGTTCGCGGCTACCCGATCGCCTTGGGCGACAGGTGCCATCCCCTGTGGAACTTCATGGCCCGGATCAGCGCGCCGGTCAGGATCCTGTTGCCCGCGGCCGACAGGTGGATCTTGTCCGGCGCCCGCACGAGCTGCAGGTCGCCGTGCTTGTCGGGCAGGTAGTCCGCGTACTTGCCGTCCTTGTCGGCGAACAGCGGCCACGTGTCGAGGTACAGCACGTCCGGGTGCCTGGCCGCCTCCCCCTCGTAGATCGTGTCGAGGAACTGGACGTTGTTGCTGTAGGCCTGGCTGCTCCCCATGATCGGCATCCCGATCCACATGACGTGCGTGCCGTTCTGGGAGGCGAGGTTCATCATCTGGTCGACGCGCTCGCGGTAGGTCTTCGGCCACCGTGGGTCGCCGACGCCGAAGCCGATCCTGCCCCCGGAGAGCGTGTGGATGGTCGTGGGGTCGTTGCCGCCCAGCATCACGATCACGATGTCCGGGTGGTACTGCTGCATGAACACGGCCAGGGCGTTGGGCCAGTTGTAGTAGTCGGGCCGCGACAGGCCGGTCGACTGGATGCCCTTCTCGATGATCCGGAAGAACGTCGAGTCGGTGGCCGGCGCGAGGCCCAGCTCGACGTCCTGGGAGAAGCTGTCGCCCACCACCAGCACCCGCAGCGGCTTGGCCGCCGTGGGGATGCGGAGCGGCGGGAGCGTCCCGCCGGTGCCTGGGTGCTTCGTGTGGGTGGGGTGCGGCCCGGGGTGTCCGTTCCCGTGTCCATTGCCGTTCCCGTGTCCGTTCCCCCGGCCGTGAGGGACGCCGGTGGCGTGCGGCGTCGGATGGAGCGAGGGCAGTGGCGAGGGCTGGGGAGGCGGAGGGCCGCCGGGCGCGTCGGCGAGTCCGCCGGGTGAGACCTCGTCGGGATTGTGCCCGACCAGGCCCTGGAAGACGCCGGCCAGCCGGTCGATCTGGAGCAGGTGGGTGAGCTCGTCGATCGGGCCCAGCACCGCCAGGGAGACGGAGCGCCGGGCGCCGTCGGGGGCCGCCTCGGACGCCTTGTGCAGCGAGTGCGCCGAGAGCAGCGTCCACACCAGGAAGCACACGAAGATCACCACGAGCACCTGGCCCGCCGCCAGCCCGAACCGGGTGGTTCCCGGGACCAGGCGGTGCCGGTTGGTCAGGAACGGGTGCCTGGGCCTCGCGCGACGGGCGGCCTCGGGCGGGCGTTCCATGGTGGAGGTGGCGAGTCGGGCCGGCGCCGGCACGGCGAACCCACGGTCGGCGTCCACCTGCGGGGCGTGCTCGGTCGCGTCCGGCGAGACGGTGCGCGTCGGAGGAGGCACGACGAACCCCTGCCCCGGCTCGGGCGCGTCCGGGTGCGTCCCCGGGACGCCCGACGCGAGCCCCGCGTGGGACTTGCGCCCGGTGCCGCGGTGCGCGCCCCGTCCATCCCGCCGGTCGGTGTCGCGTCGGTCCATCCCTCGTCAGGCCCTTCCGATCCCTCGATCCGTCAGAACTGGAAATAGATGAACGGGGCCACGCCCTGCGGCCCCAGCGTGGTGATCGCGAACAGGACCAGGCCCAGCGCCGCGCCCTGTGCCGCCGGCCCCATCCGCGAGAGCGCCACCCGCACCTTCTCTCCCGTCCCCTGCGGGACGTACTGCATCCCGATCCCCAGCGCGACCGCGCCCACCACGAGCGGCGTGACGAGCGGCGCCGGGCCCCACGCCGTGAACAGACGCTTCAGGATGGTGAACGCGGTCCCGATCGAGGCCGTCGGATCCGAGCCCGCCTTGAAGAACACCCACCCCAGGCACACGATCTGGAACGTCACGAAGCGCTGCCGGACCCGGGCGAGCGGCGAGTCGTCCTGCGGCGGCAGCCCGGCAGCGATGCGCTGCTGCCGACGGTACCGCCCGATGCACTGGCCGACTCCCTGGATGCCTCCCCACACCAGGAACAGCCACCCGGCGCCGTGCCACAGGCCGCCGAGCAGCATCGTGATCATGATGTTGCGGTAGGTCGTGGCCTCCGAGCCCCGCGAGCCCCCGAGCGGGATGTACAGGTAGTCGCGGAGCCACCGGGACAGCGTCATGTGCCACCGCCGCCAGAAGTCCTGCAGCGACCGCGCGGTGTACGGGCGGTCGAAGTTCTGCGGGAACTGGAACCCCAGCAGGAGCGCGAGGCCGATCGCGATGTCGGTGTAGCCGCTGAAGTCGCAGAAGATCTGCACGGCGAACCCGTAGATGGCGAACAGGATCTCCAACGACGAGTGCTGCGTCGGCGCCTTGAACACCGGGTCGACGATGGCGGTGGCCACGAACGACGACAGCACGACCTTCTTGAACAGCCCGCCCATGATCAGGTACGCGGCGCGGCTGGCGTCGATGTTCCGGGGGTCGCGCTTCGCCCGGATCTGGGGGACCAGCTCCTCGGTCCGAACGATCGGCCCCGCGACGAGGTGCGGGAAGAACGACAGGTACACGAATGCGTCGAGCCACGACGCCGGCTGCGTCTCCCGCCGGTACACGTCCACGACGTAGCTGATCCCCATGAACG
This sequence comes from Actinomycetota bacterium, assembly GCA_036557505.1. GTDB lineage: Bacteria > Actinomycetota > UBA4738 > UBA4738 > JACQTL01 > DATBHM01. Next base: position 7,370 of record DATBHM010000303.1, read on the forward strand.
TGTAGAAGCTGATGCCGATCGGCAGCAGGACCGCGATGACCGGGAACGGGGAGTGGACCCCCAGCCGGTTCAGGCCGTTGTACACGTTCAGTGAGAAGAACTGGTAGTACTTGAAATACCCCAGCAGGCCGAGCAGGCCGGCGACCCCAGCGATCATCGCCCACTTCCGCCCGCGATCGGTCTTCGCGCGGTGCACCCCGAGCGTCCCGAGCTGCGCGATCGTGGACGACGCGGCCAGGAGCCAGACGTAGGAGATCGTGAACCAGCCGTAGAAGAAGTAGCTGGCCACGATCATGAAGACCTTCCATCGCACCGGGTGCGGGTTCAGCAGCCAGTGCCCCAGGAAGACCAGCGCGAAGAAGATCGCGAACTCGGTCGTGGGGAAGAGCATGTGTGTTCAGTTGCCCCCGGCCATGGGATCGGGCGGAGTCTAATCGGCCGCGCCCGGATTCGTGAACTCGCTCTGCTGGTTTCTTCGACGGCGCCGGAAAAATTCCGTGGCGATTCGTCGTCGGTTGTTCCGATCACACCGGAGGTCCCGATAGCCTGGGGTGCGCGCCCATGGCCAGGAACATCTACCACCTGCTGCCCGACGGACACCTGTGGATGCTGCAGGTGGGCAAGCGCGTGCTGGGCAGGTGGCGGTCGCGGGACGGCGCCCTTCGCCGGGCCCAGGCGGTCGCGTCCGGGGACCAACCCAGCCTGCTGATCGTGCACGACCGCGACGGGGGGGTCGAGTACGAGCACCCCTTCGGCCACGACCCGCACCCGGCCGGCGGGTAGGCGCCACGGCGCGACCGACGACGAGAGCTCCGCGAGCCGCCGGCGGATGAGCTC
>DATBHM010000304.1:0-5313 GCA_036557505.1 Actinomycetota bacterium
GACTCCTCGTCGGACGGCAGGAGCTCGCGAACGATGATCGGCGCCCCGTCGGCAAGCCGGATGGACCACGCTCCTCGTGTCGGCGCATCCGCGGCGCTCGTGGATGTCCCCTCGAGGTCAAGCGCGCCACACTCGATCCATCGGGCGCCGGGGACACGACCTCGCTGCGGGCGCCGAGGCGAGGCCTGCCGGCCATCGCCGACGGTCTGTCCACGGTGCTGCTCGACTCCGGCGCGTGTGGCCGACTCGAGCTCGCATCGGCGTCGCATGCCGGGGACGAGCATCGGGACCTCACGCCGGTACCGGCGGTAGCGCTCGCCGAAGTTCGCGACGAGATCGCGTTCCTCCAGCCGCACGCCCACCAGGACGTAGCCCGTGATGGCGCCGGCGAACAGGAGGTGACCGACGCTCATCGTGGGCGCCGCCCAGACCCCGACCAGCACCCCGAGCAGGAGCGGGTGCCGGACGACGCGGTACAGCAGGCGGGTCTGGAACGGCGGGTTGGTCTGGGGCAGTCCGCGTTGGTGGCGAACCACCTGTCGCAACCCGAACATGTCGACGTGGTCGACCAGGAAGGTCGACACGAGCACCAGCGCCCAGCCACCGAAGGACGCGGCCACGATCGCGACCCGCCATGGGTGATCGCCGACCTCCCACACCGTTGCTGTCATCGATCGCCACTGCCAGATGAGGAGGGCCAACACGACGCTGGACGCCAGGACGTAGGTGGAGCGCTCGATCGCCTGGGGAACGAACCGCGTCCACCACCGTTTGAACCGGGCGCGCGCCATCACGCTGTGCTGCCCCGCGAACAGCGCCAGCAGGGCCAGGTCGACGGCCACCGCGACGGGCGCCGGTGCTCCCGGAGCGCCATCGATGCCCCGCGGCACGTCGAGCCCTTCGATGAAGCCGATCATCGAGGCGAATACCGCGAGGAACCCCGCGTACGCGACGATGCCGTAGGTGGTCGCCAGTCCTCGGGCGATTCGGTGCCGGCCTTCGAGCCCGACGTTTTCCATTGCAGCCTCCGCGGGCGCCCGGCGGTCGACGAGAATGGACCGGAGCCCTGCCGCCATCGTTGCCGCGGAGGGACCTGCCGTCAGGGGGGGAACTACCTCACTTTGGGGCGCGTTCGGGAGCCTCGAGCCCCGAGTCGTTCGAGGCGACCCACCAGGCCGCGACCTGGGCACGCGACCGGAACCCCAGGCGGTCCCGGATCCGCTCCACGTGGCCCTCCGCCGAACGCTCCTCGATCCCCAGCCGCTCGGCGAGCTCGCGGTTCGTGAGCCCCCGTGCGACGAGCTCGGCGACCTCCTGCTGTCGAACGGTCAGCTCCGGCCCGCCGCGGCGGCGGAGCGCGCGGAGTCCCAGGAACCGACGGATCGGGCGGAGCACCGCGTCGGTGTCCCCGAGGTAGGGGAGGTGGGTCCGCCCGGAGAGCCGCTCGAACCGGGCACCCGGAGTCGAGCCCGCCAGCAGCTCACCCTGGGCGAACGGCACCGCACGATCCCGATCCCGGTGCAGCACGAGCGTCGGCGCTCGAACCCCGGCCGCTGCATCGCCGACGTCGACGCGGTAGCTCAGCTCGAGCATGCGGGCGGCAACCTCCGGCGACGCGGACTCCCGTTCGTACTGGGCGAACGCGGCCCGGACGCCGGGGCCCGCGTCCGGGATGAAGACGTCGGCGAGGACCTCCGAGCCGAACCCCCAGTGCGTCCGGACGAGGCCCAGGACATGCTCGCGGACGGCCGGCGGGGCCACGTCAGCTCCGTGCACCCACCCCCCGTAGAGCACCAGCCGATCCACCGTTTCCGGATTGGCGGCGGCCCACGCCACGGCCACGGGTGCGCCGAGCGAGCTGCCGAACAGATCGAACCGCTCCGCCCCGGCGGCGGCGACGACGGCACCGAGCACCTCCAGCTCCGATTCCAGCGACTCGCCCAGGTCGACCCGGTCCGACATCCCGCATCCGGGCCGGTCCCATCGGACCAATGTCCGGCCGGTCGCGAGCGCCTCGAGGAACCTCCGCTCGGGGGGAAGGGCCCACGACAGCTCGAGGTGGCTCACCCACCCCGGAGGCAGGAGCAGGAACGGTCCGGACCCGGCGGCGGCGAACGCGACACGCGTACCGTCCGCCAGCCGGGTGGAGCCGATCCGCTGGTTCACGGGCGCGTTCGAACGGACATGGCCGCCCTACCGCCGACGCCGACCAGCGTGCACCGGGCCGGGATCAGGGAACGTCGACGATCGCCAGGTACTCGCGCCACGGCCCGATCGCCTCGCGGTACTGCTTCGCCATCGTCTTGACGATCTGTCCGGTGTGGTTCAGGTCGTGGACCACCCACGCGGCCAGCAGCTGGTCGAGCGTGACCACGCCGAACGTCGGGTGCACGCCGCGCCGCGCCAGATCTGGTTCGGCGACCAGGTCCCCGAGTGTCTCGAGGTTGGAGGCGCGCAGCTCGGCGAACCGGTCCAGCAGCCGCTCGAGCGACCAGTCGTGGAACCGTGTGAACCCCGCCTCCCGGTCGATCGGGTCGAAGGCCCGGTCGGTCCCGTGTTCCAGGATCACCCGGGTCCGGTCGATCCAGTCGGACTCCTCGATGTGGGTGAGGTGCCCGACGACCTGCCACGGCGACCACGTCTCGGGACCCTCGTCGCCGGAGGTCCACTCCCCCGATAGCCCCGACAGCATGGCCCGCAGGGCGCCCGGCGTCCGGTCGAGGACCTCCCTGCCCCGGTCCAGCGAGAACTCCATGCCCAAGACGGTACCCCCTGGGGCGGGCGACCGAGACGGCGTCAGCGTTCCAGGCGCTCCTCGAGCTCGATGGTCACCCGCTGGCCTGCCTCCTTGCCGATGGCCGCTCGGACGTCCGCCTTGACCGGCAGCTTGTGCGTCCCGTCGCCCATCGCCATGAACGAGCTCCGGAACGGGTGCCCGTCGATCCTCCCGCGGACCCTCACCAGGCCGCGTGTCCCGAAGAACTTCACCGACTTCGGCCACACCACGTAGGTCCAGCCGCCCGTCGCCGGGCTCTTCTGCAGGGTTGCGGTGAACCGCTCGTGGAGCTCGCCGTCCGTGTTCGCCATCCTCCGCTCCCTCCTCGCCGTTCACCGCCCGGCGGGCCCGAAGAACTCAGCCAGCACCGGCGCGAGCACGTCGGCCGCAACGTCGTGCGTCTGCCCCTCCAGGGTGCGGCGCTCCGCGTGCTCCAGCACCGCCGCCAGCGCGTCGGCCCCGGTGTGCATGAACGACTCGCTCGCGCCGCCGTCGATCACCAGGACCGGAGCCTCGATGCCCGTCCACCGGGCGGGATCGAGGGGCCGCCCGCTCATGGTCTCGGCGACGAACGTCCCGTCGTACGCGAGCGTCGGGGCCACCTTCTCGAGCTCCGGCCAGAACGGGCCCTGCCGCATCCCGTCCACCATCGGCTCGGGCATCCCCATGGCCGCCGTCATGAAGTACGCGACCGCGTCGCCGATCCTGCCCTCTGCGGTGAGCCGGTCGAGATGCTCCACGTAGTCGGCCGGCAGCGGAGGGCGACTGTCGTCGACGATGATCGGCGGCTCGTACACGGCGAGCCTCCGGATCGGCAGCCCCGCCGCAGCCGCGTCGAGCACCAGGAAGGACCCGGACGATCCCCCGAGGACGAACGCCGTTCCACCCACCGCTTCGACGACGGCACCGAGGTCCTCGATCTCCCGTTGCTTCGCGAACGGCTTGGTGTCGCCGCTCTCCCCGCGGCCGCGGCGCGCGTAGCTGACCACCGTGAAGGCGGGCGACAGCAGGGCGCCCAGCTGCCCGGTCGTCGGGTTGATCGCCGGGTGCGCGAACGCACCGTCGACCACCACGAGCGCGGGCCCCTCCCCGACCCGGTCGTACGCGATCGGGGTTCCGTCCTTCGAGATCACCGTGTCCATTGGCCTCCTCCTCCCCTTCGGTGCAGATGCCCTTCACGGGTTCCGACCGCCATGGGGTGGAGAACTCATCGCTCACATCGGCACGACCGACGTCCGCACCCTGTTCCCCGAGTTCGGCCTCCCGGTGACGCTGCCCGGCGAGGACCCGGCTACGCCTCGACGGCGGGGGCGGGTGCCGGGCGCGACGCGGGCGACGGAGAGGTCGACGCGTCCTGGCCCGGACGGCGCATCGAGGGGACGAGGAACGCCGCCAGCACGGCGGCCAGGCAGATGACCGCGCCGGCGGCGAACGCCCGCGAGAATCCCGCCGTCAACGCGACGTTGTGCGGTTGACCCGACGCGAGCAACGACGTGGCCCGCGCCGTGGCGAGCGTGGCGAGCGCCGCCAGGCCGACCGATCCGCCGATCTGCCGGGTGGTGTTCACCAGGCCGGAGGCGAGCCCGGCGTTCCGGGGCTCCACGCCGGTGGTCGCCGCCATGGTCACGGGCATGAAGGAGAGGCCCAGCCCCAGCGTCACCAGCAGGCCCGGATAGAACAGGTCGCCGAGGTACGAGCCGTTCGGTGAGATCCCCGCGTACCAGGCGAGCCCGGCGGCGGCGAACAGGCCGCCCATGACGAGCAGCGGCCGCGGTCCGATCTTGGACACGGTGCGGGCGGCGATCTGCGCGCCGACGACGATCATCACCGTCTGCGGCAGGAACGCGATCCCGGCCTTCAGCGGGCTGTACAGGAGCACGTCCTGCATGTAGAGCGACAGGAAGTACCACATCGAGAACATGGCGGCGCCGAGGAACATCACGACGATGTTGGCCCCCCGCACCGAGCGCGACCGGAACAGGCTGAACGGCATGAGCGGGCTCTCGGCCACGCGGGTCTCGATCCAGATGAACGCCGCGAACAGCACGACGGCGACCAGGATCGGCACGATCGTCCACGGCGACGTCCAGCCGTGCTCCTCCGTCTCGACGATGCCGAACACCAGGGAGACCAGCCCGGCCGTCACCGTGACGCTTCCCGCGATGTCGAGCCTCGTGCGGGCCGCGTCCGGGGCCCGCGTCTCGACCAGGATCGTCCGCGCCGCCAGGGCCGCCAGGAGGCCGATCGGCACGTTGATGAACAGGATCCACCGCCATGACAACAGATCGGTCAGCACCCCGCCGAGGATCGCCCCGGCGGCGCCGCCCGCGGCGGCCATGGCGCTCCACACGCCGAGGGCCCGGGCCCGCTCACGTCCGGCCGCGAAGCTCGTCGTGAGGATGGTCAGGGTCGCGGGCGCGAGCACCGCGCCGCCGAGCCCCTGCACGGCCCGCGCCGCCACCAGCATCCCCTTGGTCTGGGCAAACCCGCCCACCAGGCTGGCCAGCGCGAACATCACGAGCCCGGTGATGAACATC
>DATBHM010000305.1:0-18280 GCA_036557505.1 Actinomycetota bacterium
TCCGATGCGGCCGGGCCAGCGGCGAGACCTCCTGCGGCACGTCCTTCACCATCGTCGGCTGGAAGATCGTGTCCTCGACCAGCTTCTCGTACAGCTCCCACACGATGTGCCCGCGGCCCCACGAAGGATCGACCTCGACCCCGTGGCGTTTCGCGAGGTCGGAGAGGTCGGCCCGATCGAGCGTGACCTCCTCGCCCACGGCCTCGGACACGAGCTCGAGCACCGTGACCCGCCGCCACGGCGTCTCGAGGTCGAGCTCGCGCCCCAGGTACTCGAACCGGAGGGTTCCCCTCGTCGCCAGGGCCGCCTCCCGGATCAGGCGCTCGGACAGCCGCATCATGTCCTCGTAGTCGCCGTAGGCCAGGTAGAACTCGAGCATCGTGAACTCTGGGTTGTGGTCGCGGTCGATGCCCTCGTTGCGGAAGTTCCGGCCGATCTCGTAGACCCGCTCCAAGCCGCCGACCAGCAGTCGCTTCAGGTACAGCTCGGGGGCGATGCGCAAGTACAGGTCGATGTCCAGGACGTTGTGATGCGTCACGAACGGGGCTGCCAGCGCGCCGCCGTGCGTCACCTGGAGCACGGGCGTCTCGACCTCGACGAACCCCTCCCCGTCGAGCACCCCGCGCATGGACTTCAACACCGTGGCCCGGGTTCGCACGACCTCCCGGTACTCGGGCTCCGCGAACAGCTGGAGGTACCGGCGGCGGACCTTGAGCTCGGGGTCGCGGATGCCGGCCCACTTCTCGGGTGGCGGACGCATGGACTTGGTGAGCAGGGTGAGCTCGGTCGGCTTCACGCTGACCTCGCCCCGCTTGGTCTTCACGACCGGCCCGACGGCCCCCACGATGTCGCCGAGGTCGAGGTCCTCGAGCAGCGCCCACGAGTCCTCGGACATCGCGTCCCGCGAGCAGAACAGCTGCAGGTCGCCCGAGCGGTCGCGGATCACGACGAAGGCCACTCCCCCCAGGCGCCGGAGCATGACGATCCGCCCCGCCACCCGCCGGACCTGGTCGGTCTCGTCCTCCGGCTGCAGTGAGTCGGAGAACTCACGGAGGATGTCGGCCGCGTCGGTGTCCTTGTCGAACCGCAGGGCGAAGGCGGGAACGCCCCGCCCGTCGAGCCGGTGGAGCGTGTCTCGGCGCGCGGCCAGGACCGCGGCCAGGCGGCCGCGCTCCTCCTCCTCGGAGGTCTGGTCCCCCGGCGTGCCGTCCTCGGGAGGCGGCTCAGGCATCGGGCAGGGTGTTCCGTTCGAAGATCAGACGGAGGCCCTCGAGCGTCAGCCACGGCTCGTGGTGGTCGACGGTCGTGGTGTGGGGGGCGATGACCTCGGCCAGGCCGCCGGTCACGACCACGGTGGCGTGGCCGCCGAGCTCCTTCTGCATGCGCTCCACGATGCCGTCGACCTCGGCCGCCGTGCCGTACACCAGGCCGGACTGCAGGGCCTCGACCGTGTTCTTCCCGATGATGGCGCGCGGCGCCACGATCTCGACGCGGGGCAGGCGGGAGGCCTGGGCGATGAGGCCCTCGGCCGCGACCGCGATCCCCGGGGCGATGGCCCCGCCGAGGTATTCGCCCTTCTCGCTCACGGCGTCGTACGTGGTGGCCGTCCCGAAGTCGACGACGATGCACGGGCCGCCGTACTTCGCGTACGCGCCGAGCGCGTTGACGATGCGGTCGGCGCCCACCTCGCGGGGGTTGTCCGTGAGGACGCTCACGCCGGTCTTCACCCCGGGCTCGACGACGATCGGCTCGAAGTGGAAGTACCGCTGGACCATCTCGCGCAGCTGCCCAGTGACCGGCGGCACGACGCTCGAGATGGCGACGCCGGTGATGTGCTTGCTGAACGACAGCCCCTGGTGCTCCAGGAACCCGCCGAACGCCAGCGCCAGCTCGTCGGCGGTGCGCTCCGGCTGGGTGGAGAGGCGCCAGTGCCAGGCGAGCTCCTCGTCGCGGAACACGCCGACCACCATCTGGGTGTTGCCCACGTCGACGGCCAGCAGCATGCGGTTTCCTCCGGGCGCCCATTGTCCCTGACCGGGCGGCCCGCCGACAGCCGTCTACGGTTCCAGCAGGAGATTGTCGATCAGGCGGGGCTTCCCGACGCGCGCCGCAACCAGCGCGCGGGCCGGGCGATCGACGCGGTCCACCTCGTCGAAGGTGACGTCGTCGACCACCGCCGCGTAGTCGAGCGAGGCCAGGGGTTCCCGTTCGACCTCCGCCCGGATCGCCGCGGCCAGCGCCGCCGAGTCGCGTTCGCCTCCCCGCATCGCCTCCCGGGCGGCGCGCAGCCCCCGGGACAGGCTGCCCGCGGCCGCGCGTTCCTCCGGCGACAGGTACACGTTGCGGGAGGACATCGCCAGGCCGTCCTGCTCCCGGATGATCGGGCAGCCCGTGACGACGACGGGAAACGACAGATCGGCGGCCATCCGGCGGATCAACGCCAGCTGCTGGGCGTCCTTCTCGCCGAAGTACGCCGCACACGGTCCGGTCGCGTGGAGCAGCTTCGCGACGACCGTGAGGACCCCGCGGAAGTGGCCCGGGCGGAGCGCACCCTCGTAGCGGTCGGCGAGCGGCCCCGGGTCGACCGTGACCCGGGGCGCGCCGTCCGGATACATCTCGGCCTCCGGAGGCGCGAACACCAGGTCGATGCCCGCGGCCTCCGCGAACGCCAGGTCGCGGTCGAGGTCGCGGGGGTAGGCGGCGAAGTCCTCGTCGGGGCCGAACTGCAACGGGTTCACGAAGACCGACACGGCGGCCACGTCCCGCTCGGCCCGCGCCCGGCGCATCAGGGACAGGTGGCCCTCGTGGAAGAACCCCATCGTGGGGACCAGCCCGACGGTCCGTCCGGCCGCGCGCGTCGCGTCGGTGGCGGCCCGGAAGGCGGCGATGGTACCGATCACGTCCACCGGTCGAGGACCTCCTCGATCGCCCGGCGTCGCCCGTCGTCGAGGCGCCCGGACCGGACGGCAAGGTCGGCCGCTGCGTGGGAGAGCGCGATGTAGGGAGCGACGGCCTCCGGCGATCGTTCGGACAGGGCCCGGAGATTGCGTTCGACGGTCGCGGCGTCGCCCCGGACCACCGGACCCGTCAGCGCCGCGGCCGGCCCCAGATCCCCGACGTTGTCGACGCTGGCCCTGGAGAGCCCGAGAAACCGTTCGACCGGGTCGTCGACGCCGGCCTCGGCCAGCACGCCGTCGGCCAGGGCGAGCAGCGCGACCACGGCGTTGGAGGCCAGCACGGCCCCGGCGTGGTACAGGGGCCGGTCGGCGTCGGCGAGGCGGAACGGCCGCGCCCCGGCGTCCTCGGCGAGGCGTTCGCCGAGGGCGAACCCCTCCTCGGTCCGGGCGGTCACCGCGGCCGCGCTGCCCCGCACCCGGTCGAGCGCCGCCTCGACGGTCGGGAACGTCTGGAGGAGGTGCAGGGCGACCGGCGTCGCGCCGGCGGCCTCGGCCGGGCGCAGGACCTCGAGCCCGAGCGCCCCCGACAGGTGCACCACGGCAGCATCCGGACGGAGGCTCCCGGCGATCGCCTCGGCGGTCGGCTCCACCAGGGCGTCCGGCATGCCCACGACGACGACGACTCCCGCCGACGCGGCCTCGGCGTCCGTGGTCACCGGGGTGCCCGCCAGGAACCGGCCGGCCCGCTCGGCCGTGGCGACCCGTCCGGACACGGCGACGATGCGGTGGCCGGACCGTTGCAGCAGCACGGCCAGCGCCGTGCCGACCCGGCCCGCTCCGATGACCGAGATGTCCATCCGGCCGCGAGTATGCCGAAGCCGGCCGGGCGCCGCCGTCAGCGGTCGAGCCAGAGGATCGGGCCGGAGGGCGGGGGCGCGCCCTTCGGCAGCGCCACCTCGCGGTACCCGTGGCCGCTCGACGCGTAGAGCACGCCGGCGGCGGTCATGAACAGCTCGTCCCCCGCGAACGTCGCCCCGACGGAGTCGATCTGCGGCGCGAGGGCGGGGCCGACCCGGCGGGGGCGTTCCCGACCGGTGCCCGGGGTGACCTCGATCAGCCAGACCGCCCGTGTCCCGCCCAGCGTCCCCAGGATCGCGGCCTCGTGGCCGTCTTTCGACCACGCGAGGAACCGCTCCGCGCGGAGGTCGTTCCGCGGCGTTCCGATCACGAGGGGCCCGCCGACGCCCTTCCACACGAGCAGCGTCCGCAGGATGGGCGAGGCGCCGTCGGCTGGCCCGGTGGGGACGGTGACCCTCGGACCCACCAGCATGTCGCCGAGTGGCGAGACGCCCAGCAGCGTGTAGTCGGGCACCACCCTGTGGAGGGTCTTGTAGCCGAGCTCGTACACCCCACGCTCCCCCGGGCCGTCGAGTGAGACGAACGGCCGGGTCAGCCCGTCGACCCCGATGCCGTCCGGGAAGGCACACGTCATTCTGTCGTACAGATCCGCGTCGCCGTGGTTCTGGGCGTTCACGAAGCTGATGTGCAGCGTCGGACAGTCCTGCCTGGAGGGGTCCCGGGTCACCAGGTAGACGGCACTGCCCCCGGGCACCCAGGCCACCAGCGCTCCCTCCGCGAGCAGGTCGGGACGGGCGGACGGCGACAGCTTGTGGAACACGTACGCCGTGCCGCCGGCTCGGACGCCGATCCAGCTCCCGCCGGGGCCGGACGGAACGATCTCGTCCGGGAGGACCGTCCTCGGCCCCTCGATCGCCGTGCCCTTCGCCACGTTGACGAACCACAGCCGGCCGGTCGCGCCGTCGTCGCCGGGCGATGCGTACACCAGCGTGCCCTCCAAGGCGGCGGCGAGCGACGGCGGGGGTGGCGGCGGCGACGCCGTGCGGGCCCAGGTCAAACCGGCGACGAGCGCCACGGCGCCCACCGCCGCCGCCCACCGCACCGGCCGCGACAGGGGCCGCCGGGTTCGGGGCGGCGCTTGGGGGTCGTCGCCGTCGATGGTCGGCGTCACGGGTCCGCGATCCGCCGCCGGACGGGGCGGCCGGGCCGGGGCGGCCGTGGGGCGGCCGGGGCCGCCGGCCGACGGCGCGGGTGCGGAGGGCGGCTCGGCCGGCTCCGGCGGGCGGGGCTCCCGGGCGGGCTCCGCCGCCTGGTCGGGGACCCGGTACAGGGTCGTTCCACAGCGGGGACACGCCGTCCTCCCGTCCCCCTCCCAGTCGCACCGGAGGCAGAGCGCCCGCGTCACGCCGCTCCGCCCCCAATCGGCGTGGCATGGGGGACGAGCGGCGGCCCGAACCGCCGCACGCCGGCCGCGTCGGGCGGTTCGGGCACATCGCGGTCGAGCTCCCGCATCGGCACCAGGACGAATGCCCGTTCGTCCATCCGGGGGTGGGGCACGACCAGGTCGGGCTCGACGATCCGTTCGTCGCCGTATCGCAGGACGTCCACGTCGATGGTGCGCGGGCCCCACCGCACGCCCCGAACGCGGCCCAGGGCGCGTTCCACCGCGAGCCCCGCGTCCAGCAGCGCCCGCGGCGTGAGCGTGGTCCGCACCTCGACCACCGCGTTGAGGTAATCGGGCTGGGCCGGGCCGACGGGTTCGGTCTCGAAGACGCTCGAGGTCCGGACCACCTCGATGCCGCCGGTGTCGCCGAGGAGGTCGACCGCCCCGCGGAGGTTCCCCAATCGGTCGCCGAGGTTCGAGCCGAGCCCGAGATAGGCGGTGACCGGTCTCATGCCGACCAGGTCGCCTCCACCGCGACGTCGGCGACGCCCAGGCTGCGCGTCGCGGCCGGCTTGTGGACGACCGCGGTCGCCGACAGGACGCGCGGGTCGACCCGCACGGCGTCCACCACCGACCGGGCGATCGTCTCGACGAGCTGGTGGGATTGCTCGGCGACCGTCCGCTGCACCGTCTCCCTGAGGACGCGATAGTCGGTCGTGTCGTCGATGTGGTCGCCCCGGGGGTCGACGGCGACCTCGAGATCGACCTCGAACTCCTGCGGCTGGTCCCGCTCCCCCGGATTGGCGCCGTGGTGGCCGGCCGCACGGATCCCGGTCAGGCGGATGCGGACGGGCGCCACCCGGTCACGCCCCCAGGTTCCGTTCGGCCTCGCGACGCGCGAGCGCCCCGGGGATCTTGCGGAAGTCCCACGACGAGATGCGCTGCGGCTCCATCCGCAGGAAGAACCGGTTCCGCCACGACGCGAAGTGCGGCTGGTTGCCGCCGAAGTACTTCGCGCCGAACGCCGCGGTGAGCGAGCCGTCGTCGTCGGCCGCCTCGACGAGGTCGCCGCGAAGGACCGCGCCGCGGAGCTCGTCGTACCGCTCCCCGTCGTCGATGCTCACCGCGGCCCGGGGGTCCGCCTCCAGGTTGCGCACCGTCCGGTTGCCGCGGGTGGTGTTGACCAGGAGCGTCCCCTGCATCCAGACGAACCACAGCGGCACCACGTGGGGCCAACCGTCCGGCGACGTGGTGGCGACCCGGGCCGTCCACGCCCGGGCCAGGAATGCGGCGAGCTCGCCGTCGTCCATCGAGACGTCAAGCTTCGCCACGGCGCCCCAGTCCCAGTGGAACCATCACCGGCCCGGTGTGTCCGTGCGCGTGCTCAGGTCCGTGCTCGTGCCCGCGGCCCAGAAGGTGCGTGGCGAGGAACTGCTCGAGCAGCGGCGCGACCACATCGGCGGCCTCGAGCGGCGTGAAGTGCCCGCAGCCCGGCAGCGTCACGAGCGCGGGTCGGGCCAGGACCTCGACCAGCCGGTCGGCGACCTCGACCCCGACGTACGGGTCGTCCTCGCCCCACACGATGAGCGTGGGAACGGCCAGGGCGCCCAGGTCGTCATTCCGCCCGCTCAGGCCGACGCCGTCGATCGCGCGGGCCGCGCGGAAGAACGCCGCCGGGTCGAAGGTGAACGGGTCGCGGAACGCCGCGCAGAGGTCGTCGGCGATCGCCTTCGTGGCGCCGAGCTCGAGGGCGAGGTCGACGACGTCCCCGACGAAGCCGGGCTCCTCCTGCCCCGGTTGGGCGGCCTGGAGCATCCGCACGCCCTCGATGGGCCAGTCGTCGAACGAATCGGCGTCGAACAGCGCCATCGCGTCCACCCCGCCGTCGAGCGCGAGGAGCTGGGCGACGGCCCCCCCGAGGTCGTGGCCCACGACGGCGAACCGTTCGACGTCCAGCGACCGCAGCAGCTCGCCCACGTACCCGGCCTGGGCCCGGGGGTGCAGCGGGAGGTGATCCGGCTTCGACGACGCGCCGTACCCCACCAGGTCGGGTGCGATCACGCGGAACTGTCCAGCGACCGCCGGGGCGACGGCCGACCACAGCGCCGAGGTGGTGGGGAATCCATGGAGGAGCACGACCGGGCGGCCCCCGCCCCGGTCGACGTAGGCGATCTCGGCCCCGTTCCCGGTTCGGAATCGTTGTGACGCAATCCAGTCGCTCATGCCCCGGCTCCCGTGATCGCGTCCACCACCTGGACCACTTGCCGCATCTCGCGGACGTCGTGCACGCGGATCATCTCGACGCGCTTCCCGGCGAGCCACGCCACCGCGCCGGCGGTTCCCCCCAACCGGTCGTCGGCCTCGGCGCCGGTGATCCGGCCGATGAAGGACTTCCGGGAGGGTCCGAGCAACAGCGGGATCCCCTCGATGCGGAGCGCCTCGACGTCTCGGAGCAGCGTGAGGTTGTGCTCGACCGTCTTGCCGAACCCGATCCCCGGGTCGACGCACAGCCGGCCGCGTTCGATGCCGGCCGCGACCGCCGTCGCGGCCCGTTCGCCGAGGAACGACCGCACCTCGGCCACCACGTCGTCGTAGTGCGGGTCCCGCTGCATGGTGCCCGGCTCCCCGAGCATGTGCATCAGCACCAGGCCGGCTCCGGCCTCGCGGACCACGTCGAGGATCGCCGGGTCGTCGCGCGCCGCCGAGACGTCGTTGACGATCGAGGCGCCCGCATCGATCGCCGCGGTCGCGACCGCCGACTTGCGGGTGTCGATCGAGATCGGGACGTCGACCTCCGCCGCCAGCCGCTTGATCACCGGGACGACGCGGTCGATCTCCTCGGACGCCGGAACTGCTGCGGCGCCGGGGCGCGTGGACTCCCCCCCGATGTCGAGCACGTCGGCACCCTGTTCGGCAAGCTCGATCCCGCGGCGCACGGCGGCCTCCGGGTCGAGGAACAGCCCCCCGTCGGAGAACGAGTCGGGCGTCACGTTGACGACGCCCATCAGCCGGGTCCGTCCCCCCAGCTCCACCGCGCCCGAGGCGTGCCGCCACCGCATGTTCGTACAGGGTATCCCGCTCGCGGAACTCCACCGTCGGGTGCAACCTTGCACCGGGCCGACGGCGTCTTGAGTTGCACGGGCGCCACACACGAGGAGCGCGCTGAGGGATGCGGGCCGAGGCCGGCTGGAGCGAGCTGGAGCGCGTGAGCGAGTCGGGACGGCTGGGAGAGCTGTACCGGATGCACGCGGGCGACGCCGCGCGCCTCGCGTACCTCGTCACTGGCGACCGGGCGCTCGCGGAGGACATCGTCCAGGAGGCGTTCGTCCGCATGTTCGGGCGGTTCCGCGACCTCAGGAACCCCGACGCGTTCGACGTCTACCTGCGCCGGACCGTCGTGAACCTGGCCAGGTCGCATCACCGCCGGAAGAAGGTCGAACGCAAGCACGCGCCGGCGCTGGCCGGCGAGCCCGCCACCGAGCCACCCGACCTCGGCGAACGCGATCGCCTGTGGACCGTGCTGCAGTCGCTCCCCGAACGGCAGCGGACGGCCATCGTCCTGCGCTTCTACGAGGACCTGTCCGAGGTGTCGACCGCGGAGGTCATGGGCTGCCCGGTCGGAACCGTGAAGTCCCTGGTGTCGCGAGGGCTGGAACGCCTCCGTGCCACCCTCCCGAGAGAGTGAGCCGAACCGTGGAACCCGACCTGAAGGAACTGCTGCACCGCAAGGCGGACGACATGCACCTTCCGCCCGACCTGCCGCCGGTCACGCTCCGCCGGGCGCGCCGCCGCCGCGGCTGGTCGGCGGCGTTCGCCTCGATGACGGCGGTCCTGTTCGTCGCCGGCACCATCACCGGCGTCCAGCTCATGACGCGCTCGTCCGGCACGACGATCGGCCAATCGCCGGCCCCGACCGGAACCCCCGACGAACCGACGACGCCCGAACCGGCCCCCGCCGATTCCGAATTCGCCGTTCCCGCCGTCTGGCCCGAGACGAACAGGGCGGACATCGAATCGGAGCAGCAGCGAGTCAACACAGGAGCCGACCGCTGGCGAACCGATCCCCTGGCAACGGCATCGCATTTTGCAAACGACGTGGCCGGATGGAACGACGTGGCGGTCGACATCGCGTCGCTCGATCCAATTGTCGGGTCAGCGGTCGTCGACGTCGTGAAGCGCAACCAAGTCGACACCGAAGGTTTTGGTGCTCTCACACTTGACATGGCGCGGGTGGCTCGTTCTGGGGCCGGCGGCATCTGGTCCGTTGTCACCGTGGCCCCGTACTCCCCGAACGGCCAACACATCGACCTCTCGTGCGGGACCGACCCCCTTGTCCCCGGCCGGCCAGCCACTCTGTGCGGCGCGTTGCCGCCAGCGTTGGCGAACCACGCCTCGGTGCGCTACGCGATCTTCGACGGCGACCGGTTCGATCTGGCCTCGTTCGGCGACGCTCCCGTCCACGGAACGATGCTCGTCGAGCACGATCGGTTCCACACCTCGATCATCGGCCAGGTCGACGCGAACGCCAGCGTCCTTGCGCTCGAGGTGCTGCACTCGAGTGGCGTCGTGACAGCGATGGTGCAGCGCCTGCGCCGATCCGGCGCCTCGCAGGCGCCGGCTCCGAGATGACATTGACCGTGCCGTTCGCGTCGGACGGACGGGACGGTGGCGCTGGAATTGGTCCGTCCGGGGGATGAGGTCGGCGCCGGGTAGCCTGGCGGCATGGCGCGAGGGCGCTTCATCGAGGTCAAGCGGAGGCTCGACGGCAGCGAGGAACGGTTCGAGTGCGAGCTGGTCCATCGGACCGACAGCGTCGCCGTCGTGTCGTTCCGGCTCCCCGCGGCGGTCGGTGACGTTCCCAAGGGCTCGACCACGTTCGGGTGGTTCTGGAGCCGGCGGCCGTACAACCTCTATCGGTTCATGTCGCGCGACGGCGACGCGCTGCTCCACCGGTTCGACGTGCTCGACGAAGTCCGGATCGGGGACGGCCTGGTCGAGTACCTCGACCTGATCGTCGACGTGCTCGTGTCGCCGACCGGCGAGGTGACGATCGAGGACGAGGACGAGCTCACGGCCGCGGCGAGGCGGGGTCGGGTGGACGAGGGCCGGGTCGACGCGGTCGAACGCGCCCTCACGACCATCACGCGCGACTGGCGGCGGATCGTCCGCGAGGCGCTGGCGGTGCTCCCCGACGACGCCTGACCCTGCGTCGGGCCGGCCGGGTCACTCCGCCCGGCGGATGAGGCTCATGGCCTCGGCGCGGGTCCGGGCATCCGAACGGAACCGCCCCCTGACGGCGGAGGTCACCGTCACCGATCCCGGCTTCTTCACCCCGCGCATCGTCATGCACAGGTGCTCGGCCTCGAGGACGACGAACACGCCCTTCGGTTCCAGCGCCCGATCGAGCGCGTCCGCGATCTGGGTCGTCAGCCGCTCCTGGACCTGGAGGCGCTTCGACAGGACGTCGACCACACGCGCGATCTTCGACAGCCCGGTGATGCGCCCGTCGGCGTTCGGGATGTACGCGACGTGGGCGACCCCGCTGAACGGCGTGAGGTGGTGCTCGCACAGGGAGAACAGCGGGATCCCCCGGACCATGATCATCTCGTCGTGGTCGGCGCCCTTGACGACCGTGAGCTCCGCCTCGGCGTCCCGGCCGATCCCGTCCAGCACCTCGCGGTACATGTCCGCCACCCGGGCGGGGGTGTCCGCCAGCCCTTCGCGGTCGGCGTCCTCGCCCACCCCCTCCAGGATCAGGCGAACGCCGCGGACCACCTTGTCCTCGTCGAACCCGGCCGGTCCCGATGCCTCGCCCACGGGCTCAGCCCCCCTCGCCCGGAGGCGCGATCTCGTCGAGGACCGTCGGCAGCTCGGTGAGGTTCTCGAGCTCGGCGACGCGTGGATAGTTCGTCACCTCGGACAGCCGGTTGATCCACACCGCCGTGATGCCGAGCTCGGAGCACGGCGCGAGGTCGTGGAACACCCCCTGGGCCACGTGCACGTGCTGGTGGCCGTGGCGGTCCGCGCCGGTTCGTTCCTCGAAGACCTTCCAGTGGCCGTGCGCTGGCTTGTAGGAGCCGGCCTCGGCCGCCGTGATCGTGATGTCGGGCGTGACGCCGAGGTGCCGCACGGAGGCCGCGAGCAGATCGGGGTCGGTGTTCGACAGCAGTCCCAGCTTCCACCCCCGCGCGTGCAGCTCGGCGAGCGCGGACGGGACCTCGTCGAACGCCGGCCACGACGGCAGCGAGTCGGCGAGGGCGAACTCCATGCCCACCGGGATGGCCAGGTTCTCGTCCTGCGCCAGGCGGGCCAGTGCGTCCCGCAGCACGTCGCGATACGGAGCGGCGGAGTCCTGCTCGATCTCGGGCTCCACCTCGTGGAACCGCTCCAGTAGGTGTTCGAGCGTCGGTTCGTCGGCGTCGGTCCACACCTCGGCCATGGCCTGGGCGATCCCCAGCTCCCAGTCGATCAGCGTGCCGTACACGTCGAAGGTGGCCCATCGGTCGGTCATGCGCCGCAGGGTAGCGCGGCGGGGAGGCCGGCGCGACGCGCGGTCAGGAGGGGCGGAGAGGTCCGGACGACGACGGACCGGAGGACGGCGACGGCCCGCCGCCGTTCGATCGGTTCATGCGGCGGGCGACGGCCATGCCCGCGCCCCCCGTGCGCTGCGGTCGCTTGATGAGGCCCTCCAGGAGCTCCACCAGCTCGTCCTTGTCGATCGTCTCGCGTTCGATGAGGACGTCGGCCAGCTTGTCGAGGTGCTGGCGGTGGTCGGTGAGGATCTCGAGCGCCTCGTCGTGGGCCTCGTCGATCAGCCGGCGGATCTCGGAGTCGATCTCGAACGCCACCTGGGGCGAGTAGTCGGGCTGCGCCGACAGGTCGCGCCCCAGGAACACCTCGTGCTGCTTCTGCCCCAGCGTCAGCGGCCCGAGGAGGTCGGACATCCCGAACTCCGTGACCATCTGCCGGGCGATCTGCGTGGCGCGTTCGAGGTCGTTCTGCGCGCCGGTCGTGATGTCGCCGAAGACGACCTCCTCGGCCACCCGCCCGCCGAGCAGCATCGCGAGCTCGTCGATGTACTCCTCCCGCGTGACGAGGAACTTGTCCTCCATCGGCAGGGTCATGGTGTACCCGAGCGCCCGGCCCCTGGGGATGATCGTGATCTTGTGGACGGGGTCGGAGTTGGGCAGGAGGTACGCCACCAGCGCGTGCCCGCCCTCGTGGAACGCGATCACGCGCTTCTCCCGGTCGGAGATGATCCGGGTCCGCCGTTCCGGCCCGGCCACCACACGGTCGATGGCCTCGTCGACCTCGGGCATGGTGATCGAGCGCTTGTTCCGACGGGCGGCGAGGAGGGCCGATTCGTTGATGACGTTCTCGAGGTCGGCGCCTGTGAACCCCGGCGTCCGCCGGGCGATCACGTCGAGGTCGACGGTCTGGTCGAACGGCTTGCCCCGCGCGTGGACCTTCAGGATGCCCTTGCGGCCCTCGAGGTCCGGCCGGTCGATGACGATGTGCCGGTCGAACCGCCCGGGCCGGAGGAGCGCCGGGTCGAGGATGTCGGGCCGGTTGGTCGCGGCCATCAGGATCACGGCCGTGCGCTGGTCGAACCCGTCCATCTCGACCAGCAGCTGGTTGAGCGTCTGCTCGCGCTCGTCGTGGCCGCCGCCGAGCCCGGCGCCCCGGTGCCGGCCCACGGCGTCGATCTCGTCGATGAACACGATGGCCGGCGAGGAGTTCTTGGCCTGCTCGAACAGGTCGCGGACGCGCGCCGCCCCGACGCCCACGAACATCTCCACGAAGTCCGAGCCGGAGATCGTGAAGAACGGAACACCCGCCTCGCCCGCCACCGCGCGGGCGAGCAGCGTCTTGCCGGTTCCCGGCGGGCCGTACAGCAGGACGCCCTTGGGGATCTTGGCGCCCATGGCCTGGAATCGGGCGGGGTTCTTCAGGTAGTCCTTGATCTCGCCGAGCTCCTCGATGGCCTCGTCGACGCCGGCCACGTCCCCGAACGTCGTCTTCGGCTGGTCCTTGCTGAGGACCTTGGCCCGCGAGCGCCCGAACGACATCACGCGCGAGCCGCCCCCCTGCATGCGGTTCATCACGAACAGCAGCACCGCCACGATCGCGATGATCGGCAGCAGCGTGGTCAGCAGCAGCGACAGCCACGGGTTGGAGTGCGGGGGCTCGGCCTTGTACTGGACCCCCGCCCGGTCGAGCATCCGGCGGAGATTCGGCTCGTCGCCCGTCAGGTAGGTCGTCTGGAAGTGCGTGCCGTCGGTGAGCACGCCGTCGATGACCTGAGCGCTCTCGTCGAACGTGACCGACTGGACCTGCCCGCTCTCCACGAGCGAGACG
Source organism: Actinomycetota bacterium (assembly GCA_036557505.1). GTDB lineage: Bacteria > Actinomycetota > UBA4738 > UBA4738 > JACQTL01 > DATBHM01. Next base: position 13,498 of record DATBHM010000305.1, read on the forward strand.
AACTTGGACGAGTCGATCGTCTTCGGGGCCGGGCCCTTGCCGGCGAACGCGATGAACACCGACAGCGCGAGCAACACCAACAGCACCCACACGATGGGGCCGCGGAAGACTCGGCTGAAGAAGGTGTCGGGGCGGTCCGTCTGGAGTCTCCTGAAGGTCGCGGGGGGGTCGTTGGCCGCCGGGGCCCACCTCCCCGGCCTGAACGCCGATGGTAGCACAGGGGTCCGACGGCACCCGGGTGAAATCGAACTCCGGAAGGGCCTCCGACCTGCGGAAACGCCGCGACGACCGCCCGAGCGGGAGGGACGGGCTACTCCGGCGTTCCCTGGTACGCGGCCGGCTTCAGCGTGGCCACGTAGGGGAGGTTCCGAAACCGCTCGGCGTAGTCCAGGCCGTAGCCGACGACGAACTCCGGCGGGATCTCGAACCCGACGTAGCGGAGGTCGACGTCGACCTTCTGCATCGCGGTCTTGTGGAGCAGGGCGCACACCTCGAGCGACGCCGGGCGGCGGGTCCGCAGGTTCTTCAGCAGATAGGCGAGGGTGAGGCCCGAGTCGACGATGTCCTCCACCAGGAGGACGTTCCGGCCCTCGATCTCGTGGTCGAGGTCCTTGAGGATGCGGACGACGCCGGACGTCTTGGTGGCCGCGCCGTAGGAGGACACCGCCATGAAGTCGAACTCGAGCGGCAGCCGGATGTGGCGCGACAGGTCGCCCATCATCACGAACGCGCCCTTCAGCACGCCGACGAGCAGGAGGTCCCGGCCGGCGTAGTCGCGCGTGATCTCGTCGCCCAACCGGCGCACGGTCGCTTGAATCTCGTCCTCGGAGATCAGGACCTTCTCGATGTCCTCCTCGAGCGCCGGCACGTGACCGAGCAGTCTAGGAAGGTCGAGGCCGGCCTGCGAACCGGACGGCGCGGGTGCGAGCTGTACGTCCATCGATCTTCCCCTCTCCATCCGACGCCGCGGCCGCGACCGTGACGCGCCACACCGATCAGGAACCAGGGGAAGTGCGAGCGACGCGAATGTACTCCCTCTCCCGAACCGCGATCAATCCCCCACCGAGATCCCGCCGCCGCCCCGGCCTGCCCCTCCACAGGTCGACGACGGCGTCGACGGAGGCCTCGGTGACGTGGCCGTCGAGGGACCGGAGCTGGTGCGCGATGAGCCGGCGCTGAAATGCATCATCGGGGTATCGCTGCGGGTACAGGATCACGCCGTCCTCGGTCCGCGGGGCCGCTCCCACCTCGCCGTCGGCCCAGGGGGCGGCGTCCTCCTCGAGGCTCCGTCGCAGGAGAGCGGCAGACCGGGCGATGGGGCCCTTGACGTCCCTCCCGGTGGCCCGTTCGAGCGCGGGGATTCCCTCGAGCCGGATCGCATTCCGAAGCAGCCTCGTGTCCGCGTTGGTGGGGTCGCGCCTCGGTCGAAGCCCGAGCCCCCGGCAGCACGCCTCGACCTCCGACCTTCGAACGTCGAGGAGCGGCCGAACCCTCGGCGGGGCCGCCGACGCGTCGCGGACGGCCTGCGCCCGGCTCACCGGAGGGATCCCGGCGAGGCCCCACGGCCCCGCGCCGCGGATCAGCTGCATCAACACGGTCTCCGCCTGGTCGTCCAACGTGTGGCCGGTGGCGAGCCGAGTGGCGCCGGCCCTGTGCGCCGCATCCGCCGCGGCCGCGTAGCGGATGGTCCTCGCCCATGCCTCGACGGAGACGCCGTGCTGCGGCTTGCCGGCCGCCGTCCGCAGCACGAACGGCACCCCGAGTCGCTCGCACGACCGGCGGACGTACGCCGCGTCCTTGCCGCTGTCGGTGCGCAGGCGGTGGTCGACGTGGACCGCCAGCAGACGGATCTTGAACAGGCGGCGCAGCAGGTGGAGCGCGTGCAGCAGGCAGGTGGAGTCCGGCCCCCCGGACACCATCGCCATCACCAGGTCGCCGGGGGAGAACATCTCGTGCTCGCGGGCGGTCGCGGTGACGCGTTCGAGCACCCGGGCCACCGCAGGAGGTCGCCTCGGCATGGCGCGAACGGGCTCGCCTAGACGGCCGGGGGCCCGACGCGGGCCAGCCACCGGTCGGGGGCCATGACCTCTTCGAGGGAGGGGAGGTTCGCCGGCTCGTCCCACACGCGATTGAAGCCGGCCATGCCCGCGCGGTCGACGACCGCGGCGACGAACCGCTCTCCCACGTCGTACTGCCGGACCTTCGACTCGAACCCGATCAGCCGCTGGAAGCTCCGTTCGATGCCGGAGGACTTCCGGCGATCGTGGAGGCCGCGGCGCATGCGGTCGGCGCCGGGGACGCGTTCCGCCCCCACCGTGTCCATCACGTAGTTCGCGTGCCCCTCGAGCAGCGACATCAGGGCCTGGACCCGCTCGAGGATCGCGCGCTGCTCCTCCGTCATGAACAGGAAGATCAGGTCCTGCCCGCGGCGTTCGCCGGAACGAACCTGCTCGGCCGCGCGGCGGAGCGCCTCCATCACGCGCTTCGAGTCGAGCTCCACCGAGTCGAGATAGGCGTCGACCTGTCCGGTGAGGTGGTTGCGGAGCCACGGGACCGAGCCGAACTGCACCCGGTGGGCAACCTCGTGCAGCGACAGCCACAGCCGGAAGTCGCGCCGCCGGAACCGCATGCGGCGTTCGACCTGGACGACGTTGGGCCCGACGAAGTACAGCAGGCCGTCGTCGTCCGGCGGCAGGAACAGGTCGTACTGGCCGAGCACCTTGCGCGACACGTAGCCCATCAGCACGCCGATCTGCAGGCCGAGCCCCTTGCGCCGGACCGACCCCCCCTGGTTCTTCCGGCCGAGCACCCGCGCGGCGAGCGGCTCGAGCACCGTCTGGAACCCCCGGAGGTTCTGGTCGATCCACTGGCTGCGGGAGAGCACCCACGCCCGGGCCCGGTACCCCTGCGGCTGGAGCTCCGTGAACGCGGCCACCAGGCCCTCCGCGTGGGGGACCAGCTCGGCGAAGTCCTCGTTGAGCCGGGCCCGTTCGGTCTCCGAGAGCTGCGGCGCGCCGCCGGTCAGCCGGGCGCCGACGTTGGACGCGAGCTTCCAATCGACCAGCCCGAAGGCCGGATCGCGGTCGTGCATTCCCCAGTCGACGGCTTCCATGATCGGCGCGGGCGCGCCCGGATGCTCCTCGAGTCGAACGACCCGGCCAGCCTACCCCACGATCGCGCGCAGGACGGGCGGGATGCTAGGCGTTCTTGGCGCGCCAGGCCTTGAGCGCGGCCGATCGCGCCCGGCCCTCGGCCACGCGGGCGCTGGTCCCCTTGGCCGTCTCCTCGGCGAGGACCCGATCGTAGGTCTCCTGGTCGAGCTCCGCGTGCTCACGCGGGCGGGCGGCGGGGGCGGCGGCGGCTGCCGCCGGTGCGGCTGCTGCCGGTGCCGCTGCTGCGGCCGCGGTGACAGAGGCGGCCGCGGCGGGTGCCGGGGCGGCCACGGCGACCGGTTGGGGGGCCGGGACCGCCTGCACGGCGGCCGGCGGGGACGCCTGCTCCCAGGCCGTCTGCAGCCGGATCGTCGGCTCCGGGGCCCGGACGCCGGAGCGGGGGACGTCCTCCTCGTCGCGCTGGAATCGCGGCGCATACCGCAGGTACATGGCGCCGAGGACGACGAGCGTGACGCCACCGATGATGATCGCCCCCTGGGCCATCCAGTAGACCCATCCGCCGTTGTCGGCGGTCACCGTCTCGGTCGGATCGAGCGTCACCTGGGCCGACGCGGCCTGCGGCAGCAGCAGCACTGCGAGCAGCAGGAAGGCGAACACGCCGACCCGGAGGACGGAACGAGACCGCGGCCTGGGCATCGGGCGGGATTCTACACAGCGACCCCCCGCGAACGCGGCCGGGGACGTCGACGGCGGCCTCACGCCACCAGGCCGTCGCGGATCGCGAGCGTGTGGTCGACCACGCTCGCCGCCTCACGGTTGTGGGTCGCGACCAGCAGGCACGTGCCGCGCCGGGCGGCCCGCGCCAGCGCCTCCAGCGACGCCCGGCCCCATCGAGCGTCCTGGTGCGCGGTCGGCTCGTCGGCCAGGACCAGCCGGGGCTCGAGCACCAGTGCCCGGGCCAGCGCCGCGCGCTGCTGTTCGCCGAGCGAGGCCTCCCGGGGCGCGCGGTCGGCCACCTTCGCCAGGCCGAGCTCGGCGACCAGCTCCGACGCCCGCGCGGTGGAGGCGGCCGCGTCGCCGGCCAGATGGACCGGCAGCTCGACGTTCTCCCGGATGGTGAGCTCCTCCATCAGCCCGAGGCCCTGCGGCAGGATGGCCACTTCCCCCCAGTCGCGGTCCTCGGCCCGGGTCCGGGCCGACCCCGTCCAGGTCACCGTCCCGCCGTCCGGCGCCTCCCAGCCGCACAGCAGGTTCAGCAGCGTCGTCTTCCCGGAGCCCGAGGGGCCGACGAGCCCGGTGATCTCGCCCACGCGCAGGCGGAACGACACACCGCGGAGCGCGTGCACCGTCTCGGCGCCGCGCCGGTACCCCTTGTGGACGTCCCTGACCTCGACGAGGACCGGCCGCTCGGGGGCGGTGGGGGCGTCGCGGCGCCACGGCGCGTCGTCGCGCGGGCTCACGGCGGGGCGATCCACACGCCCCCCTCGTGGAGCTCGACCACGGCACGGCGGTCCGGGAACAGGTTCCCGGCGCCCGGCGGGAGCTGGATGCGGTTGGAGTCGTCGATCACGGCCAGCGTCCGGCGGTCGGCGGTCTCGGCCTCGAGGGCGCCGTGCCGGAGGTACAGCGTCCGGTCGGCCATCTCGACCGCCAGCGGGTCGTGGGTGGAG
>DATBHM010000306.1:0-19821 GCA_036557505.1 Actinomycetota bacterium
CGGTGCTGAACGCGCCGAGCGCCCCGTACGTGCAGGAGTGCGAGTCGGCGCCGATGATCACCTGCCCGGGGAGGGCGAGCGCTTGTTCCGGCAGCAGGATGTGCTCGATGCCCCCCCGGCCCAGCTCGAAGAAGTGCTCGATCTCCTGCTGCCGGGCGAACTCGCGCATCGACAATCCGAGCTTGGCGCTCGCGATGTCCTTGGCCGGCACGAAGTGCGACGGCACCAGCGCGACCTTCGACGGGTCCCACACGCGCTCGATGCCGAGCTCCCGGAACCGGGCGATCGCCACCGGCGCCGTGACGTCGTTGCCCATGGCGAGGTCGACATCGGCCATGATCAGATCCCCGGGCGTGACCTCCGGCTGCCCGGCCGCGCGGGCCAGGATCTTCTCGGTGACGGTCATGGGGCGGGTCACGAGGCGGCCTCCCCGCCGGTGGCGGCGGCCGGCTCCGGCGACCCCGTGCGGACGGCGCGGTTGACCGCCGCCAGGTACGCCCGGGCGCTGGCCTCCACGACATCGGAGGCCACGCCCCGCCCGGTGAACCGGCGTCCGCCCACGTCGAGCTGCACGACGACGTCGCCGAGCGCGTCCGACCCGCCGGTCACCGCCGAGACGTTGAACGACGCGAGCCGGGCGTCGACTCCGCTGGCCCGCGTGATGGCGCCGTACGCCGCGTCGATCATCCCGTCGCCCATCGCGGAGTCCTCGAGGTCCGTGCCGTCCCGCGACAGCCGGACCGTCGCGGTCGGCGAGAGGTGGGTCCCGCCGGCCACGGCCAGCGACACCAGCGTGAACGCGTCGGTCTCCGTCGCGCCGAGCTCCTCGGAGACGATCGCCTCGAGGTCCGCGTCGGTGAGCTCCATCTTCCGGTCGGCCATCTCCTTGAACCGCGCGAATGCCCGGTTGAGCGCGTCCGGCTGCAGCTGCAGCCCGAGCTTGGCGACCGCGTCCGCGAACGCGTGCCGGCCTGAGTGTTTGCCCAGCACGATCTTGGATCCCTCGAAGCCCACCTCGACGGGGTCCATGATCTCGTAGGTCGCGCGATTCATGAGCACGCCGTGCTGGTGGATGCCCGATTCGTGGGCGAAGGCGTTGGCCCCCACCACGGCCTTGTTCGGCTGCACGGGGTAGCCGGTCACCATCGACACCAGGCGCGACGTCCGGGCGATCTCCCTGATGTTGAGGCGATGCCGCAGGCCGAGGGCCTCACCCCGCGTCGAGATGATCATCGCCATCTCCTCGAGCGAGCAGTTCCCGGCGCGCTCGCCGATGCCGTTCACGGCGACCTCCACCTGCCGCGCGCCGTTCATCACTCCGGCCAGGGAGTTGGCGACGGCGAGGCCGAGGTCGTTGTGGCAGTGCGTCGACACCACGACGTGGTCGGGCACGGCCTCCCGCGTCGTCCGGACCAGCTCGCCGAACTCCTGCGGCGTCGCGTACCCGACGGTGTCGGGCACGTTGATCGTCGTCGCGCCCTCCTCGACCGCCACCCGGAACGTCTCCAGCATGAACTCGGGATCGGTCCGCGTGGCGTCCTGCGCGGAGAACTCGACGTCCTCGGTGTACGAACGGGCCCGCCGGACGCTCCGCCGGGTCGCCTCGACGACCTCTGCCTGCGACATTCGCAGCATCGAGTCCAGGTGGACCTGGCTCGTGGAGATGAATACGTGGATGCGAGCCCGCTGGGCGTCGCGGACGGCCTCCCACGCCCGGTCGATGTCGCCGTCGTCGGCGCGGCACAGCGCCGTGACGGTCGACCCCTTCAGCGTCTCGGCGATCCGGCGGACCGCGTCGAACTCGCCGGGCGACGACGCGGGGAACCCCGCCTCGATGACGTCGACCCCCAACCGGGCCAGCTGTTCGGCGATCTCGAGCTTCTCGGCGGCCGAGAGGGCGATGCCCGGCGCCTGTTCGCCGTCGCGGAGCGTGGTGTCGAAGAACCGTACGTCGTCAGGCACGCGGGCCACCGCCGTCCGCGTGCCCGGAGCCGGGGGAGCCGTTGGCCGGGCGGGCGCCCGCCGCGTCGCCGTTCCGTCCCCGCTGGAGCCACGGCATCATCGACCGGAGCCGCTCGCCGACCTGTTCGATCTGGTGGTGACGGTCGCGCTCGCGCATCTCGGTGAACCGCGGGAACCCGTCCTCGGCCTCGTCGATCCACTCGCGTGCGAAGTCGCCGTCCTGGATCTCGCCGAGGATCGCCCGCATCCGGTCCCGGGTCGACGCGTCGACGACCCGCGGGCCACGTGTGTAGTCGCCGTACTCGGCCGTGTCCGACACGCTGTACCGCATCCACCCCAGGCCGCCCTCGTACATGAGGTCGACGATGAGCTTGAGCTCGTGGAGGCATTCGAAGTACGCGACCTCGGGCTGGTAGCCGGCCTCGACGAGCGTCTCGAACCCCGCCTTCACCAGCGAGGTCACCCCCCCGCACAGGACGGCCTGCTCGCCGAAAAGGTCCGTCTCGGTCTCCTCGGCGAACGTGGTCTCGATGACGCCGGCGCGGCCGCTGCCGATGCCCGCGGCGTACGCCAGGACGCGGTCGCGGGCGGTTCCCGTCGCGTCGCGGTGCACCGCGTACAGCGACGGCGTGCCGATGCCCTCCGTGTACGTCCGGCGGACCAGGTGCCCCGGCGCCTTGGGCGCGACCATCCCCACGTCCACGCCGTCCGGCGCGTCGATCCGGCCGAAGTGCACGTTGAACCCGTGCGCGAACATGAGGAGGTCGCCGGGCCGGAGCCCGTCGCGGACGTCCGCCTCGTACGCCGACGGCTGCGCCGTGTCGGGCAGCAAGATCATCACCACGTCGGCCTCCGCCGCGGCCTCGGCCGGCGTCGTCACGGTGAGGCCGTCCTCCTCGGCCTTGGGCCATGACTTGGAATCGCGGCGCAGCCCGACCAGCACGTCGTGTCCCGAGTCGCGCAGGTTGAGCGCGTGGGCGTGGCCCTGGCTTCCGTAGCCCAGGACGGCGATCCGCTGGCCGGCCAGCGCGCCGGTAGAGATGTCCGCGTCGTACAACACCGTGCTCATGTCAGTCTCCTCACGCCATCGCCTTGGCCCGGTCGCCGTTCACGCGCCGCAGCCGTCGTTCCGAGATCCCGGCCGAGCCCCGCCCGAGGGCGACCCGTCCCGTCCGCGCCAACTCGACGATCCCGTGGGGTTCGAGCAGCGCGAGCATCGCCTCGATCTTGTCGGGCGCCCCGGTCGCCTCGATCGTCAGCGTCGAGTCGCTGACGTCCACCACCCTCGCGCGGAAGATGTCGGCGACCTCGGTCACCGCGGCCCGCTCGCCGGCCGGGGCGGTCACCTTCACCAGGGCGAGCTCCCGCTCGACGGCCGCGGCCGGTTCGAGCTCGAGCACCTTCAGCACGTGCACGAGCTTGTGGAGCTGCTTCTCGACCTGTTCCAGCGGCTTGCGCTGGACGTCGACCACGATGGTCATCCGCGACCGCCCAGGCTGCTCGGTCGTGCCGACCGCGAGCGAGTGGATGTTGAACCCCCGCCGGGCGAACAGGTTGGCCACCCGGGCCAGCACACCCGGGCGGTCCTCGACGAGCACGGAGATCGTGTGCTGGCTCATGAACACCCCCCGTCCCCGAACCCGACGAAGAGCGACTCGGGGGTCCAGGGGGCGAGCGGCCCCGCGAGCGAAGCGAGCGGATCAGGCTGCTCGAGTCCCCCTGGCCGAAGCGAGCCGACGAAGTCGGTTCGCTGAGGATGAAGAGGAAGGAGGGCGGAGGCTCCGATGCGCATGTCCGCACACCAGGAGGGGGGTTGACTCCGTTCAGTCATGCGATCGGAGCCTCCGCCGGATCGAGGGCCGGCTCGGCGAACTCCGGCCCGAGGATGATGTCGTCGTTCGATCCCCCGGCCGGGACCATTGGGAACACCATCTCCCCCTGGTCGCACCGGAAGTCGACGACCACGCTGCGGTCGGTGACCGACAGCGCCTTGTCCAGCACCGCGTCCACGTCGGCCGGGGTCTCGGCTCGGAGCCCGATGGCCCCGTACGCCTCCGCCAGCCGGACGTAGTCGGGCACGTCCTGCGTCAGGCGAACGCCCGAGTAGCGTTCGTCGTAGAACAGCTCCTGCCACTGCCGGACCATGCCGAGGTGGCCGTTGTTCACGATGGCCACCACGATCGGGATGCCCTCGGTGGTGGACGTCGCGAGCTCCTGTGAGGTCATCTGGAAGCACCCGTCCCCGTCGATCGCCACCACGCGGTCGCCCGGCCGTCCGACCTTGGCCCCGAGCGCCGCCGGCACCGCGAACCCCATGGTCCCCAGGCCCCCCGAGTTGATCCACTGCCGGGGGCGGGAGAACCGGAAGAACTGCGAGGCCCACATCTGGTGCTGACCGACGCCCGACACGATCGTCGCGTCGCCGCCCGTCGCCGCGTGGATGCGCTCGACGACGAACTGCGGCTTGATCGGACCGTCGTCGTCCTGCTGGTAGCGATAGGGGAAGCGGCGCTTCCACCCCTCGAGCGTCGCGAGCCATTCGCTGCGGTCCACGGCGCCGCCTTCGGCCGCCACGGCGCGCTCGAGCTCGGTGACGAGCGCCGCCGTGACCTGCGCCGCGTCGCCCACGATCGGGACGTCAGCGGCGCGGTTCTTCCCGATCTCGGCCGGGTCGATGTCGACGTGGACGACCTTCGCGTCCGGCGCGAACGTGGCGAGGTTGCCGGTGACCCGGTCGTCGAACCGCGCCCCGATCGCGATCAGCAGGTCGCTCCGCTGCATCGCCGTGACTGCGGTGTAGTTCCCGTGCATGCCGGGCATGCCGAGCGCGAGCTCGTGGTCGTCGGGGAACGCGCCCCGCGCCATGAGCGTGGTGACCACGGGGAGCCGCCCGACCTCGGCGAGCGTCCGGAGGTCCTCCGCCGCGTTCGCCCGGATCACGCCGCCGCCCACGTACAGCACCGGACGTTCGCTCGCCATGATCAGCTTCACGGCCTCCCGGACCTGCTTGCGGTTCCCCTGCGTGGTCGGCTTGTAGCCGGGGAGGTCGACCCGGTCCGGCCACTCGAACGGCGCCGTGTCGATCAGGACGTCCTTGGGGACGTCCACCAGCACGGGGCCCGGGCGCCCGGTCGAGGCGACGTGGAACGCCTCCGCGATGGCCTCGGGGATGTCCTCGGTGCGCGTGACCAGCCGGTTGTGCTTGGTCACCGACATCGTGACGCCGGTGATGTCCGCCTCCTGGAACGCGTCGTTGCCGATCACGCCGGTCGGGACCTGCCCGGTGATCGCGACCACCGGGATCGAGTCCATGAACGCATCGGCCAGCGCCGTGACGAGGTTGCAGCCGCCGGGGCCGCTCGTCGCGAAGCACACGCCCGGCCTGCCGGTGGCGTGCGCGTAGCCCTCCGCCGCGTGCCCCGCGCCCTGCTCGTGCCGCATGAGCACGTGGCGCACCGACGACTCGATCAGCGGGTCGTAGGCCGGCAGGATGGCCCCGCCGGGGATGCCGAATACGACCTCCGTCCCCGCGAGCTCGAGCGACCGGATGAGCGCCTGGGCGCCGGTGGGCCGCGACGGGAAGGTCATCAGGCGCTCGCCTCCGGCGCCGGCTCGGCGGCGCGATGCCCGTTGGTCGCGGGCCGCATCTCCGCCGCGAACGCCGCGGTCGCCATGCGCTGGGGCTCGGCGTGGCCGTTCGAGTGGCCGTTCGCCCGCGCGGCCGGCGCCGGCCGGCGTTCGACGTCCTCGTTCGCCGTTCGCTCGACCTCGTAGCCCATCCGGTGGGCCAGCGCCAGGCTGGCGCGTTCGAACTCCCACGGGGTCCAGTCGCGCCGGCGGATCTGGAACTCCTCGTCCTGGCCGAACCCGGTGGACAGGTACGTTGTCTCTGCCGCGTAGTACTCGGCCAGTTGGCGCCTGGTGGCAGGGTCCGCCACGTGCAGGGTCACCTGGCCGGGCCCCTCCCACTGGGCGGCCCCGACCGGGGCGCCGTTCCGGCTGAACTCGAATCGCATCTCGTCTCCTTCCTCGGTGCTTGCTCTGTTGTGTGGATGGACCACTGCTCCTGCTGCCGGTCGGGGGTCTTTGCGGGGGAGGGGGTTTCGCGTCCCGGGGATTCCCGGAAAACGAAAGACCCCTCGCGTCTGCGAAGGGCCTCTGGCGCGGCAACAGGGCGTGGCTGCCCTGCCCCGCGCCTAAGTAATAAGTACGAGGGAGAGAACCGTGGCGAAGCTCGAGCGGTCTCTGGGCGTCCTCATGTTGCAAGCGAGGATACGCCCCGCGCAGTGGGTGTCAACCCATGCGGTGCGTGAACGTCCGGCACATGCCACGGGAAACCCTTGCGCCGCAACGGTCTCGAACGACCGAAATTCGTCGGCACCGGTCAGGGCGCGTCGTGGGCGCAGACGGCGCCCCTCGCAGCGGTGGACACGAGGCGTGCGTACTTGGCGAGCGCCCCCGTCGTCACGCGGGGCGCCGGCGGCTTCCACCCGGCGCGGCGGCGTTCCAGCTCGGCCGCCTCGACCTCGAGATCGAGCCGGCGGGAGTCCACGTCGAGCACGATCGCGTCGCCGTCCTCGACGAGCGCGATCGGGCCGCCGACCGCCGCCTCGGGCGCGACGTGCCCGACGGCGAACCCGTGCGAGGCGCCGGAGAAGCGCCCGTCGGTCACGAGCGCGACGTCGCGGCCGAGCCCCGCTCCCACGATGGCCCCGGTCACCGCGAGCATCTCGCGCATCCCCGGCCCGCCCTTCGGTCCCTCGTACCGGATGACCACGATGTCACCGGCTCCGATCCGCCCGTGCGTGACCGCATCGAAGGCGGCCTCCTCCGAGTCGAACACCCGCGCGGTGCCGCGGAAGGTCCGGCCCTCCATGCCGACGACCTTCACGACGGCGCCGCCGGGGGCGAGCGAGCCGGTGAGCACCGCCAGGCCGCCGTGGCCGTGGATCGGCCGGTCGATCGGCCGCACCACGTCGCCGTCCGGCGCCGCCGGATCGAGGGCCGACAGGTTCTCGGCGACGGTCCGTCCCGTAACGGTCATCGCGTCGCCGTGGAGCAGCCCCGCCGCGAGCAGCTCGCGCATGATCACCGGGACGCCGCCGACGCGGTCGAGGTCGCTCATGACGAACCGCCCGGCAGGCCGGACGTCGCCGATGTGGGGCGTGCGCCGGCTGATCCGGTCGAAGTCGCCCAGCTCCAGCTCGACGTTCGCTTCCGCGGCGATCGCCAGCAGGTGCAGCACCGCGTTGGTCGACCCGCCGCAGGCCATCACCACGGCGATCGCGTTCTCGAACGCCGCCCGCGTGAGGACGTCCCGCGGCCGGAGCCCGCTGCCGAGGCACCCGACCACGGCCGCGCCCGAAGCGCGGGCGAACTCGTCCCGCCGGGGGTCGACGGCCGGCGGCGAGGCCGAACCCGGGAGCGACATCCCCAGCGCCTCGGCGGCGGCGGCCATGGTGTTCGCCGTGTACATGCCGGCGCACGAGCCCGGCCCGGGGCAGGCGGCCGATTCGAGGTCGTGGAGCTGCTCGTCGGTCATCCGTCCGGCTGCGTGGGCTCCCACGCCTTCGAACACGTCCTGGATCGTGACGTCGCGGCCCTGCCAGCGGCCCGGCAGGATCGTCCCGCCGTACAGGAACACCGCCGGCAGGTTCAGCCGGGCGGCGGCCATGAGCATGCCGGGCAGGCTCTTGTCGCAGCCGGCGATCGTGACCATGCCGTCCATGCGCTCGGCGTGCATCACGAGCTCGACGGAGTCGGCGATGACCTCGCGGGAGACGAGCGACGCTCGCATGCCGTCGTGACCCATCGCGATGCCGTCGGACACGGCGATCGTGGTGAACTCGACCGGCACCGCCCCGGCCTCGCGAGCGCCCGTCTTCGCCTGCGCCGCAAGGCGATTCAGATGCACGTTGCACGGCGTGACCTCGTTCCACGACGACGCGACGCCGACCTGGGGCCTGTCGAAGTCGTCGTCGTCGAACCCCACGGCCCGAAGCATCGCCCGGGCCGGCGCCCGTTCGGGCCCCTCCGTGACGTCGCGGCTGCGTGGGCGCGTGGGGTCGGTGGTCGTCATGGTTCGCCTCGCTCGTTCATCCGAGGCGCGGAGTGTACGGCGCGGACGCCAGGCCCGGCGCGGTCGGTTCGTTACACACTGTTCACACCGAAGAAACCGGTCGGCAAACGGTTGGGGCGTACGGTTCGGGGGGAACATCGACCGGGTGCGGGCCGGGACGGGGAGGAGCGACATGGCATTGTGGGATGTGCTCGTCACCACGCACGACGACTCCGGCAATCGCGTGAGCGAGGTGCTCGGGTCGTTCGGCCCCGACGAGCTCGGCGAGGCGGTCGCCGAGGCCTGCCGGCGCGCCGATGAGATCGGCGGCGGCATCCAGGTCGTCCGTCACACCGCGCTCACCGACCGGACCCGCGTGGCATGAGCGGGTGCACCGGCGTGCCCGCGCCCGCGGGCCTCGACCCCCGACGCGGCCCACACGGCAGGAGGAACTCCTCGAGCGACACAGCGAACGTACGAGCCGTCTAGGCGCGGACGGGGACCTTCCCCGTTCCGCGCACCCAAGACCTCCCGGGAACCCGGGGGGTCTCGTCATATCGGCGCCGGGTGAGGCGAGAGGAGGCGACGTGCATCCCTGGGAGCGCGAGCGCGACGCGTGCGGCACCGGCTTCGTCGCCGACGCGGCCGGCGCGGCCGGCCGCGACGTGGTGGAGCGCGCCCTGGAGGCGCTGTGCCGCGTTCGGCACCGCGGCGCCACCGACGCCGACGCCAGGACCGGGGACGGGGCCGGCCTGTTGTTCCAGATCCCGCGCACGCTGCTGACCGCCGAGCTCGCCCGGCTCCGCGTTCCGCATCTCGATCCCGGCCGCCTGGGCGTGGCGATGCTGTTCCAGCGTTCGGCGCTCACCGACGAGGACCTCCGGCGTCTGGCCGACCGGGCGTTCCGCGCGGAGGGCATGGAGGTCGTGGCCTGGCGCGAGGTGCCGGTCGACGCCTCCGCGCTGGGGCGGCGCGCCGCCCAGACCAGGCCGCGGATCGTGCAGGCGCTGTTCGTCGGACCCCGCGACCGTTCGCCGGCGCGGGCCGAACGCGCCTGCCACCGGGCGCGGCGGCGGCTCGAGTCGTCCGCGGGCGTCCTCGCCGAGGGGTCGTTGTACGTCGCGTCCTGCTCGTTCCTGACGGTCACGTACAAGGCGCTCGTCGCCGCCGACCAGCTGGCCCACTTCTATCCCGACCTCGCCGACCCCGTGGTGGCCTCGTCGTTCGCGCTGTTCCACCAGCGGTACTCGACGAACACCACGCCGACGTGGGAGCGCGCTCAGCCGTTCCGGATGCTCTGCCACAACGGGGAGATCAACACGATCAGCGGGAACGTCCACCGGATGCGCGGCCGCGAGGGGAGGCTGGGTACCGCATCGATCCTCGACGAGGAGCTGCTGCGGCCCGCGATCGACGAGGACGGCAGCGACTCCGCGATGCTCGACAACGCCGTCGAGCTGCTGACGCGAGAGGGCGCCGATCCCGACGAGCCCCGTGACGTCCGCCAGGTCATGGCCATGCTCGTGCCGGCGGCGTGGGAGGGCCTGCCGGACCTCGACGAGGACGTGCGGGGGTTCTACCGGTGGCACGCGACGATCATGGAGCCATGGGACGGCCCGGCCGCCCTGGTGTTCACCGACGGGGTTCGCGTCGGGGCGTGTCTCGACCGCAACGGGTTGCGCCCGATGCGGTGGTACGCGACCGAGGACGGGCTGGTGGCGTGCTCGTCGGAGGCGGGCTCGGTCGACGTGCGCGGTCGCGGCCGCGTCCGGCGCGGGAAGCTCGGGCCGGGGCAGATGCTGGTTGTCGATCCGGGCGACGGCGGCCTGCAGCTGGATCCGGTGCGGCGGGTGGCATCGAGGCGTCCCTACGGCGACTGGGCGGACAAGGAGCTGTCCCGGCAGTCGGCGGGCGATCCGCTGGCGCCCCCGGTCGATGACCTCGAGTGCCTGCAGTCGCTCCACGGCTACACCCGCGAGGAGCTGTCCCTGGTGCTGCGGCCGGCGGCCGGGGAGGGCAAGGAACCGACCTACTCCATGGGCGACGACACCGCCATCGCGCCCTTCTCGTCGTGGAAGCGCCCCCTCTTCCACCACCTCAAGCAGCGCTTCGCGCAGGTGACCAACCCGCCGATCGACCACCTCCGGGAACGCCACGTGTTCTCGATCCGAACCGTGCTCGGGCCGCGCGACCCGGTCCTGTGGGAACGGCCCGAGGCGGCGTCGATGTTCGAGTACCCGACCTTCCTGCTGTTCCGGCCGCCGGGCGGCTTCCACCTCGACGCGACGTGGCCGGTTCGCCACGGCGTGGCCGGGCTGCGCGCGGCGGTCGAGGCGCTGGCCGCGGCGGCGGTGCGCGCGGCGACGCTGGGGAGCGGGATCCAGATCGTCTCGGATGAGGAGGCTTCGCCGGTACGGGCCCCGCTCCCCTCGGTCCTGGCGGTCGGGGCGGTGAACACCGCCCTGGTGCGCGCCGGGCACCGGACGCGGACGTCGATCGTGGTGCAGACCGACGACGCTCGGGAGTCCCACCACGTGGCGTGCCTGCTGGCGTCCGGGGCGGAGGCGGTGTTCCCGCGGCTCGCCCTGGCAACCGTTGCGGCGCAGGCGAAGTCGACGCCCGAGGAGGCGTTGCTCCGGTGGCGGACGTCCGTCGAGGAGGGCGTGCTCAAGGTCATGGCCAAGCTCGGGATCTCGTGCGTCGACTCCTACCGCGGGGCGCAGACGTTCGACGTCGTCGGCCTGGCGGACGACGTGGTGCGGACGTGTTTCCCGGGCTCGGCGTCGCCGATCGGCGGGCTGACGTTCGAGGACGTCGCGGCCGACGTGCTGGAACGGCACGTTGCGGCGTTCCCGTCCCCGCCGCCGCTCGCGAGCCCCGGGCTGGTGAAGTTCCACAAGGGCGGCGAGTACCACGAGACGAACCCCGACGTGGTTCGGGCCCTGCACCGGACGGTCGATCCCCCGCTCGCATCGCTCAAGTCGACGGCGGCGGGGGACCCCGACTGGTCGGAGCGGGACGACCCACCATCGGATGACCTGGCGGCGGCGCATGCGCTCCGCCGTGCGGTGCGGTCGCCGGGCGACCCGGAGCGGTACGCGCGGTTCGCCTCGCTGGTCGACTCCCGGCTGCCGGCCGAGCCGCGCGACCTGCTGGAGCTCGTTCCGGGCGGTCCTCCGGTGCCGCCGGACGAGGTCGAGCCGGCCGCGGCGATCCTGCGGCGGTTCTCGACGGGGGCGATCTCGCACGGGGCGATCTCCGCCGAGGCGCACGAGACGCTCGCCCTCGCGATGCACCTGGTCGGCGGGCGGTCGAACACCGGCGAGGGCGGCGAGGAGCCGGCCCGGTACCGGACCCCGCGCAACTCGAAGATCAAGCAGATCGCGTCCGGCCGGTTCGGTGTGACGCCCGAGTACTGCTCCTTCGCCGAGGAGCTTCAGATCAAGATGGCCCAGGGATCGAAGCCCGGAGAGGGCGGACAGCTCCCTGGCCACAAGGTCACCGACGAGATCGCCCGCCTCCGCCACACCCAGCCGGGCGTCGCGCTGATCTCGCCGGCGCCGCACCACGACATCTACTCGATCGAGGACCTGTCGCAGCTCATCTACGACCTCAAGCAGGTGAATCCCGCCGCGGACGTCAGCGTGAAGCTGGTCGCGGAGGTCGGCGTGGGGACGATCGCGGCGGGGGTCGCCAAGGGGCTGGCCGAGGTCGTGCACATCAGCGGCAGCGACGGCGGGACCGGCGCGTCGCCGCTGTCCTCGATCAAGAACGCCGGCCTCCCCTGGGAGATCGGCCTCGCCGACACGCAGCAGGCGCTGGTCAAGAGCGGGCTGCGCGGCCGGGTCCGGGTCCGTGTCGACGGCGGGCTGAAGACCGGACGCGACGTGGTGGCCGCCGCGCTGCTCGGCGCGGACGAGTTCTCGTTCGGGACGGCGGCGCTGCTGGCCGAGGGCTGCATCATGGTTCGCTCCTGCCACCTGGACACCTGTCCGGTGGGGATCGCGACCCAGAAGCCCGAGCTCAGGGAGAAGTTCGCGGGGACGCCGGAGATGGTGGCGGCGTACCTCACCGCGGTGGCCGGGGACGTCCGGGTGCGGCTGGCGTCCCTCGGCCTCCGCTCGCTGGACGAGGCGGTCGGCCGGACCGATCTGCTGCGGCAGCGTTCGTCGGGGTCCCGCGCCGACCGCGTCGACCTCTCCGTGCTGCTGCAGCCTCCCCGGGGGGAACGGTCGTTCACCGGAGCGCTCCCGCTGCAACGGATGCACAGTCCCCTCGGGGATCGCGTGTACGAGGACGCGTGGCCCGCGATCGGGGACGGCCGGACGATCCGGCTGGCGTATGGGATTGGGAACGGCGACCGGACGGTCGGCGCGCGGCTCGGCGGGGCGATCGGGCACGAGTTCGGCGATGGCTCGCCGCCCGGCAGGGCGTCGGTGGCGTTCCGCGGGCAGGCGGGCCAGTCGTTCGGCGCGTTCCTCGCGGCGGGCGTCGAGTTCCACCTGGTCGGCGAGGCGAACGACTACGTCGGCAAGGGGATGGCCGGCGGCCGCATCGTGATCACGCCGCCGTCCGACGACCTCGGCGACCCCTGGCTGGCCGGCAACACCGTGCTGTACGGCGCGACGGGCGGCGAGCTCTTCGTCGCCGGCCGCGTGGGGGAGCGGTTCGCGATCCGCAACAGCGGGGCGATGGCGGTGGTCGAGGGCGCCGGCGAGCACGCCTGCGAGTACATGACCGGCGGAACCGTCGTCGTCCTCGGGCCGGTCGGCATGAACGCCGGCGCGGGGATGACCGGCGGCCGCCTGTTCGTCTGGGACCCGGACTGGTCGCTCGACCTCGTTCTCAACGAGGAGCTCGTGGGCTACCGCTCGCCCGACGAGGACGAGGCAGCCGAGCTCCTCGCGTTGCTCACGAAGCACGCGGCGCTGACCGGCAGCCCCCGCGCCCTCGCCATGCTCGACGACTGGCCGGCGGCGCAACGCGAGCTGCGCGTGGTGCTCCCCCGTCCCGAGGTCGCCGCGATCACGAGGAAGAACGAAGGAACCCGGGCAACCAAGAGTTGACGAGTCCCCCCCGACCGACGATGCCGATCGCGTCGTCGTTGAACGATATCGTTCGACGCGGAGGACCGATGCAGCGTGCGAACGAAACGGTGTCCGCGACCGCCGCCGCGACCGGGCGGGACCGGCTCCTGATCGCGGCCCGAAAAGGGGAGCGGATGGAGGATGCGCCGTACCAGCTGGCCGCGTTGGTGTCGGCCGCGGAAGCCCTCGAAGCGGCCGGAATCGCATATGCATTCGTGGGTGGCATCGCCGTCGGCATCCACTCGGAGGTTCCGTGAGCCACGCAGGACGTCGACGTCGCCGTCCCGACCGAAGCCCCACGCGATGCGGTGGCTGCCGCCCTCGTGGGCGCCGGGTTCGAGCTCGCCGGCGAGTACCCCCACAGCCTGACCCTCCGGCATCCGGAGCGGAGAGCGCGTGCAGGCCGTCGTCGATCCCGGGTTCGACGACATGATTCAACGGGCCGAGACGGTCGAGGTGGGCGGCGTGACGATCCGGGCGGTCTGAAGGACGATGAAGGAGCGATCTGCGGCTGACCCGCGCCGTCGGCCGAGCGAAGCGCTCCGTGACCGGGCGGACGTTGAGCTGCTCCGGGGCGACGTGCCCGATCCCGACGAGGGGTGGTAAGCAGCCAGCCTTCGTCGCTCGTCGATTCAGGTATGAACCGATGCTTCGACTGCTCCAGGCGGGCGAGGGATGATGCATCTGCGATGTCTGCGGGGCGGAAGGATGACGGAGTTCAGCGCCCGGAGGTCGGACGGTCCGCCGGCATCGACCCGGCGAGCGTCGACGAGGTCGCTCGGAACGCCGGGAAGGACGCCGGCGTCGACGCGGGGCTGCTCGGCGGGTACCTCTCAGGCGTCCTGAAGGCCGCGCGGTCCTCGCGGTCGCTCGGTCGCGCCGAGCTGGAGGCGTTCGACCGGATCGGTGAAGGCGCCGCCGAGCGCGGCGTCGACCTTCCAGCCCTCCTGGACCTGTTCCTGAGCGCGACCTGGCGTCTGTGGCGGGCCATCGTCCGCGAAGGGGACGGAGCCACCAGCGAGGCCCTCGCCGCCGTCGCGGATTCCCTGTTCCGGTCGTCGGACGACACCGTCCAGGCCCTCGGCGCCGGGTATCAGCGGGCGCAGCGGCTGGCGATCCGGCGGGAGGAGGCGCTCCGGCGGGAGTTCGCCGACGACCTGCTCTCCGGCGCCGGCGATCCCGGTCTCCTTCGTGAACGCGCGGAGATGTTCGGGTTCCGGCTCGCCGCTGCCCATCGCGTGCTGGTGGCACGCACGGATCGCGCGATGGAGGAGGGCGGCCGGCTGCACGCGGGCGCGGAGCTGCGGGTCCGGCCGCTGTTCGCCGGGGACCAGCTGCTCATCGCCACGAAGGAGGGAGGCCTGGTCTGCGTGCTCGCGTCCGAGGTCGACAACGCCGCCGCCCGCGTGGCGGACGCCCTCGGCGACGTCGGGTCGGGCGCATGGCGGGTCGGCGAAGGCAGGATCGAGCCCGGTCCCGCCGGCGTCTCGCGTTCCTATCGCCAGGCCCGCGAGGCACTCGAGCTCGCGGCCCGCCTCGGTCGCGACGAGCCCGTCGCCGCGTACGACGCGCTGCTCGTCTACCACCTCCTGCTCGTCGACCGGACCGAGCTCCGGGCGCTCGTCGACCGGACCCTCGGAGGACTCGAGGGCGCGAGGGGAGGGGCCGAACCGCTCGTCGGGACGCTCGAGGCCTACTTCGCCGAGGGCGGGAACGTCACGGCCACCGCTCGCCGGCTGCACCTCTCCGCCAGGGCGGTCTCGCACCGCCTCCAGACGATCACCCGCCGGACCGGCAGGCGGCCACAGGATCCGGAGGACCGGTTCCTCCTCGAGGTCGCCGTTCGCGCGTCCCGCCTCCTCGACGACTGACCGGGAACCCTTCCGAACCTCGGAAACGGACGCCCGTCGAACACGTCCCGGTCCGGCCGTCGTCGTCGGCACGTCCGGAGGCGAGAGTGGCACCGGAACCCCAAGCGAAGGAGCCGGTCGGTTCGTGCACGTCATCGTGTGGTCGGTCGTGGGGGCGGCGGTGCTGGCGCTGCTCGTCGTCGACCTGTTCGTGTTCAGCAGGGGCCGGCACGAGGTCTCCCTCAAGGAGGCGGGGATCTGGAGCGCCGTGTGGCTGGCGGTCGGGCTGGGGTTCGCGCTCGTGGTGTGGGCCCTGGAGGACGGACAGCACGCCGGCGGCTACCTCGCCGGGTACCTGATCGAACGCAGCCTGTCGATCGACAACGTCTTCATCTTCGCCCTCATCCTCACGTACTTCGCGGTGCCGGCCGCCGCGCAGGGTCGGGTGCTGTTCTTCGCCGTGCTGGCGGCGCTCGTGCTCAGGGGCGTGTTCATCGTGGCCGGTGCGGCCGTGCTCGAGTCGTTCCACTTCATGGAGTACGTGTTCGGGGCGTTCCTCGTGGTCACGGCATACCGGATGTTCCGTGCCCGGTCCTCGCATCCCGACATCGAGCGGAACGCGATCCTGCGGGGACTCCGGCGGGTGGTGCCGTCGACCGACGGGTACCGCGGCAGCCGGCTGATGGTCCGGGAACGCGGGCGGCTGCTGGCGACGCCGATGCTGGTGGTGCTGCTGGCGATGGCGTTCGTCGACGTGGCGTTCGCCGTCGACTCCATCCCGGCGATCTTCGCGGTGACGACCGACGCGTTCCTCGTGTTCACCTCGAACGCGTTCGCGGTGCTCGGCCTCCGGGCCATGTACTTCCTGCTGGCCGGCGTGATGGACCGCTTCGTGCACCTGAAGGTGGGGCTTGCGGCGGTGCTGGCGCTGGTCGGCGTGAAGATGCTCGTCGCCGACGTGTACGAGGTCCCGGTGTGGGCCTCGCTGGTGGCCATCGTCGCGATCCTCGGCGTCTCGATCGCGGTCTCCCTGCGAACGCGCCCCATCCCGACCGACGAAGGAGGAAGCCATGCGGCAGATGACGGCGGTGCTGAAGTGGATCGGCAGGAGCGCACGGCGGATCGTCGTGACGGTGGTGGGCGCGGCATTGCTCCTCGCGGGCGCCGTGATGATCGTGACCCCGGGGCCGGGGCTGGTGGTGATCATCCTCGGCCTGGTGGTGCTGGCGACCGAGTACGCGTGGGCCCGGCGGGCGCTCGAGAAGGCGCGGGACCGCGCGAAGCGGACGGCTGATCGCATCCGGCGGCGGAAGCCGGCGGCGGAACGGGAAGGAGGACGGTGAACATGGCGGTGCGCGAACGGAACCGAACCGTCGCCCGGCGGCGGACGGCGGACACGGAGAGCGAGGTGCCGGTCCTCACGGCCGAGGGGAGACGGATGATCGAGTCACGGGTCCGGCGGCTCCAGCACGATGTCCTGCCCGTGCTGGTGGGCGCGCTCCGGGAGTCGGAGGGCGAGGGCCGCGAGGAGCTCGAGTACACGCAGGCCGAGGGCGAGCTCCGCCGACTGACCCGCATCCTGGCCACGTCGAGGGAGATCGGGGAACCGGACCGGAGCCAGGGCGTCCGCCGGCTGCAGCTGGGGGACGAGGTCGAGCTCCGTTCCCCGGAAGGCGGGGCCGAACGGCTGCTGATCGTGCACCCGGCGGAGGCGCCGCTCGACGACCGGCGCATCTCGGTGGAGTCGCCGCTCGGCGTGGCGGTGCTCGGCCGCATCCCCGGCGAGGAGGTCGTGGTCGAGGCGCCGGGCGAGCCCTACCGGTGCCGGCTCGTCCGCTGGTCGCGAGCGGAGGCCGGCTGGCGGCTGATCGCGGAGATCGTGCCCGGCTGAGGTGCCGCTGCGGGTTGCCCGACTCGTCCGGCCGCGGCTACCATCGCCCCACAACCGAATACGAGACGTCCTCTCGGTTCCTGTCATGCCGGAGGACGGAGCCTCATCCAGAGAGGTGGAGGGACAGGCCCTGTGAAGCCTCGGCAACCCCGGTCGCGGGGTGCCAATTCCTGCCGGCGTCGGGGCGGCGCCGGAGAGATGAGGGGAGTTCTGGACTCCGGAGGCTCGTCGGGATCTGTCCGGCGGGCCTCGATCGTTTCCACGGACTGCCCTCCTCGGGCTCGAGTGAGGAGGACGCCATGTCGCGTTATCTGGAAGGACTGCGGTGCCGGGTCTGCGGTGCCCGCTTCGCGGCCGAGGTGCGTTCGATCTGTGACGAGTGCTTCGGCCCGGTCGAACCCCACTACGACGAGGAACGCATCGCCGCGGAGGTGACCCGCGACACCATCGCCTCCGGGCCCCGGTCCCTCTGGCGGTACGAGCCGTTCCTGCCCGCCGCGCGCAACCCCGACGTGGACCTCGGGGACGGCTGGACACCGCTGCGGCACGCCAAACGCCTGGGCGCCGAGCTCGGGCTCCCCCGCCTGTTCCTCAAGGACGAGACCAGGAACCCCACCCACTCGTTCAAGGACCGTGTCGTGAGCGTGGCGCTCACCAGGGCGGTGGAGTTCGGCTACGGGACCGTCGGGTGCGCCTCGACCGGCAACCTGGCCAACGCCGTCGCGGCCCACGCCGCCGCGGCCGGGCTGCGGGCGGTCACGCTCGTCCCCCATGGCCTCGAACCGGCCAAGCTCACGGCGTCGGCCGTGTACGGCGCCACCCTCGTCGAGGTCGACGGCACGTACGACGACGTCCAGCGGCTGTGCTCCGAGGCCGACGACGAGCTCGAGTCGTGGGCGTTCGTCAACGTCGGCCTCCGCCCGTATTACGCCGAGGGCTCGAAGACGATCGCCCTGGAGACCGCCGAGCAGCTGGGCTGGCGCGCCCCCGACCACGTCGTCGTCCCGGTGGCGTCCGGGGCCCTCCTCACCCGGGTGGCGGAGGGGTTCCGGCAGCTGCAGCGCGTCGGCCTGATCGACGAGGCCGGGACTCGGGTGTCCGGTGCCCAGGCCGCCGGCTGTGCCCCCGTGGCCTCGGCGTTCCTGGAGGGAACCGACGACATCTCGCCGGTTCGATACCCCGACACGATCGCGCGCTCGCTGGCGATCGGCTCGCCGGCTGACGGACCCTTCGCGCTGGAGGAGGTCCGGCGGTCGAACGGCGCCCTGGCCGCGGTGGACGACGAGGAGATCGTGCGGGCCGTCGGCCTGCTCGCGCGGACCGAAGGCATCTTCGCGGAGACGGCCGGTGGGGTGACGATCGCGACCCTGGAGCGGCTCGCCGCACGGGGGGTGATCCGTCCCGACGAGACCGTCGTCGCCTACGTGACCGGAATGGGACTGAAGACGCTCGACGGGTTCGGGACGGCGTTCGGCCTCGCCGCCACGATCGGACCGAAGCTCGAGGCCCTGCTGGAGGCGGTCCCCGCGTAGCCCTTCAGCCGGGCGCGTCGAGGTCCAGCTCGAACCAGACCGTCGACGGGTCGCGTTCGATCCCCCACCGCGAGGCGAGCCGTTCGACCATCACGAGCCCCCATCCGGACTCGCGGAGCGAATCGTCGTCCTCCGCATCCCCCGACATCACACCGGGGAGGCCCGTTCCGGGATCCCGCACCTCCACCCGCAGCGCCCCGCCGTGACGGGCGATGGCCAGGTGCACGAGGTCGCCCGGGCCCGAACACCCGTGGCGCACGGCGTTCGTGACCACCTCGCTGGTCAGGAGGAGGGTGGTGTCGCGGAGCGCCGCCGGCAGGTCGGCCGTGGCGTCGTCCGCGACCGCCCGCGCGCGGCCGGGCGCCTGCGGATCGCCCTCGATCTCGATCCGTACCTCGCCCGGGGGCGCCTCCGGAGCGGGCCGGCCGTCCGACCCGGGCACCGGCCCGACGAACGGCAGCCGCGAGTCCAGCCGGAACCGCTCCAACAGACGCCACACCCCCGCGGGGGGCCGCGTGACCGAGAGCTCGACGCCCCGTTCCCGGGCCAGCGCCCCCGCCTGCAGCAACAGGCGGATGCCGCTCGAGTCCAGGAAGGTGACGGCCGACAGGTCGACCACGAGCCGTGCGGGCGCCCCCGCCACCGCCTGGCGCAGCCGCGACTCGGCGTCCGCGACCGCGGCCATGTCCAGGTCGCCGGCCATGCCGAGGACCGTCGTCCGGTCCGCGTGCTCCACGACGACCCGGAACGTCACGACCGGCGTCCGTTCATCGGAGCCTCCGCACCGCCACCACGGCCACGTCGTCGCCCTGGTCGCCGCCCGAGGGCACGGCGGCCCCGGCCACCGCGTCGGCCAGGTCCGCCGCCGTCCTGCCGGCGACACCGCGCAGCACGTCGAGCGCACGGTCCTCCGCGTGCACCTCCCGGGTCTCGATGCCGTCGGTGAACGTCACCAGCGCCGACCCCGGTTCCATTGGGACCACCGCCTCGCCGAACTCCACCTGGTCGAAGATCCCGAGCAGCGGACCGTGCTCGCCCACCAGCACGACGCGGTCGGCCGAGACCAGCACAGGCCGGGGATGCCCGGCCAGGGCGATCCTGGCGACCGTCCGCTCGCCCCGTTCCAGCCGGACGATGCCCGCCGTGACGAACCGGCCCGCGAGCGGTTCGGCGAGCAGGATGTCGTTCACCTCGCGGAGCAGGTCGGCGGGCGAGTCGATCCGCCGCGCCAGCGCCCGCAGGGTCGCCCGGGCCTTCCCCATCACCGACGCCGCCTCCGGGCCGCGGCCGCACACGTCGCCCACCGCGATCATCGTGGCGTCGGGACCCAGCTCGAGCACGTCGTAGAAGTCGCCGCCGGCCTCGCTGGCCAGCCCCGCGGCGACGTAACGCCCGGCGACCTCGTGTCCCGGGATGTCGGGCAGCGTGTTCGGGAGCAGGC
>DATBHM010000307.1:0-3986 GCA_036557505.1 Actinomycetota bacterium
GGCGTGGAGCCGCCGGATCGACGAGGCCATCCTGGCCGGCATGCCCGCTCCGCGGAGCAGCTCGCCGGACATGGTGGCGCCGGGAACGAACTCCAGGACCATGACCCGCACGTCGTCCCGGTACTCGAGGAGTCGCGGCGCCACCCCCGTGGTGGCGGCGGCCTCCTGGTTGTGCCGTTCGTTCGCCCGGTCCACGGCGAGGAGCTCCGTCGACGCGCCGGGGATGCGCACGACGTAGCGAGCTCCATCGGCCTCGACCAGGTAGTTCACGTTGGTGAGGCCGCCCGACAGCGGTGTCACCGCGACCTCGCGGCCCCGCCACAGCGAGACGCGGTCGACGACCTCGTCGATGGTGGCGGCCGGCGCCGGGGACGGCTCGCCGGTCATGCCAGGATCCGGTCCCGGCCGGGGTCGTACAGGACGTCGGCGACCACCTCGGCGGGAACGAGCTCGCCGAACACCTCCACGCCGACGCCGGCGCCCTCCGGGATCCCGACGGGGAGGTACGCGGAGGCGATGTTCCGGCCCACGGTGAAGCCGTACGCACAGCTCCGGACCCGGCCGATCACCTCGCCGTCCGCGACGACCGCCTCGCCGCCGTACACGGTCCGGTACTCGGAACCACCGACGACCAGCGTCCGGATCCGCCGCTCGAGCCCCCGATCACGCGAACGGAGCACGGCGTCCCGGCCGTTGAACTGGCCCTTGCCCGGACGAACGCAGAAGCCGAGGCCGGCCTCGTCCGGCGTGTCCAGGCCGGTGAGGTCGGTCCCGAAGTATCGGTATCCCTTCTCCATCCGCAGCGAGTCCAGCACCCGGTAGCCGCCGACCCCGATGCCGAGCGGCCCGCCGGCCGCCATGAGGTGATCCCAGACCTGGACCGCCCACCGCGGCTCGACGTACAGCTCCCACCCCAGCTCGCCGACGTACGTAATGCGCTGGGCGAGGACCGCGGCGCCGCCCACGTGGATGCGGCGCGCGGAGCCGAACGGCAGCGCCGCGTTCGACACGTCGTCGTCGGTCACGCCACCCAGCAGGTCCCGGGCACGGGGGCCCCAGATGCCGATCACCGAGAGGTCCTCGCTCGACTCGGCCAGGTCGACCGTCCCGTCGCCGTCGCGGACGTTCGCCCGGAGCCACCCGAGGTCGGAGTCGACGGAGCCGGCGCCGGTGATGACCCGGAACCGGTCGTCGGCGAGCCGCGTCACCGTGACGTCGGCCACGATGCCTCCGCGGTGGTTCAGCCACTGCGTGTACACGACGCGGCCGGGCTCCACGTCGACGTCGTTGTCCGACACGCGCTGCAGCAGCCCGAGGGCACCCGGGCCGGTCACCTCGATCTTCCCGAAGGAGCTCATGTCGATGACCCCGGCCCGTTCGCGGAAGGCGGTGTGCTCCTCCCGGAGGCGCTCGAACCACGGCGGCGTGGTCCACCCGAAGCGGCGCTGATCGGCGCCGGCCCGGCGCCACGGGTGCCCGGGCTCGAGCCACTCCGGGCGCTCCCACCCGTGCTTCGTCCCGAACACACAGCCCAGGTCCTGGAGGCGTGAGTGGAGCGCCGACACCCGCTTGGGCCGACCCCATTCATCGACGTCGAACGGGTACCGGAGCAGGTAGTAGTACTTGTAGGTCTCCCGGGCGAGCTCGGCCGCGTACACGGGGTCGCGGTGGGGTCGCCCGAACCGCCAGGGACGGTAGCCGGTGAGGTCGAGCTCGCTGTCGCCGCCGGTGACCAGCTCGGCGACGGCCCGCCCGAGTCCCCCCGCGCCGCCGAACCCGTTGAGGGACATGCCCGCCGCCAGGAAGAACCCGGGCACGCCCGGCACGGGCCCGAGCAGGGGATTGGCGTCGGGGGTCATCGCGTCGGGATGGCACACGAGCTTGACGATCTCGGCGTCCGCCAGGAACGGGAACCGGCGCGCCGCCCCCTCGAGCAGCGGCTGGAACCGCTCCATGTCCGACGGCAGCGAGGTGCCGGAGTGCCCCCAGGGCGCCCCGTCGATCCACCGCGCCACCGGGTTCGCCTCGTAGCCGCCGAACAGCACGCCGCCGGACTCCGACTTGCCGTAGACGAGGTTGTCGGGGTCTCGGAAGCAGGGCATGTCCCGGGGGAGCTCCGATCCGGGCACCGCCTTCAGCGCGATGTGCTGGTGGTCCACGGGCGTCGATGGCGTGAACGCCCCGACCATCGCCGACACTCGCGGCCCCCACAGACCCGACGCGTTGACGACCACCTCGGTCTCGATCGGTCCGAGGTCGGTCAGCACGGCGCGGACCTCCCCGCGGCGGCCGAGCTCGATGCCGGTCACCCTGCGCCCGGTCTGGATCCGGGCGCCGAGCTCGGTGGCGGCCTTGGCGACCGCGTACGTGGCGGTGTGGGGGTCGAGGTGGCCGTCCTCCGGGACCCACACGGCGCCGTAGAGCGACTCGGTGGAGATGGCCGGCATCAGCTCGTGGGCGGTCTCCGCCGACACGAGCTCGACCTCGAGCCCGATCCCGCGCGCCCGGCTGACCGCCCGCTGGAGCTCCCGGAGCTGGTCACGGGAGGAGGCGAGGCGGAGGCTCCCCACGCCCTCGAACACGCCGAGCTCCCGGTACAGCTCGATCGAGTACCGGCGGAACCGCATCATCGTGGGCGATGGGTTGAACTGCGTGACGAGCCCGGCGGCCTGCGCGGTCGAGCCGCTCGTCAGCTCGCCTTTCTCCAGCAGGAGGACGTCGGTCCAGCCCGCCTTCGCCAGGTGGTAGGCGACGCTGCACCCGGCGATCCCGCCCCCGACGACCACCGCACGCGCCCGGTCCATCGCCCTCCTTCCCGGGCGTGATCCTCCATCCCGGGCGGTCGCCGGATCAAGCGCGACGAGCCCGGCCCGCGCTACGACCAGGGGTCGAGGTCGCGGAGTTCACCGAGCCGCGAGAACCCGTCGGTCGTTTCGAGATCGCGGGGTTCACCGAGCTGCGAGAACCGAACGGTCGTGTGCAGACCGAGCGACTGCATCGCCCACAGGGTCTTGCCGAGCTGGATTCCGGGCGCACCCCGTTCGAGACGGATGACCCAGGCTCTGCTGACCCCGATCGTGTCCGCGAGGTCGGCCTGGGTCAGGCGTTCCACCATCCGCGCCTCCCGGACCGCCCAGGCGATGTCGGCCGGCGTGCGGATCCTCACCGGCGTTCCTCCCGACCACGGCCCGTACCGTGGTGGCCCGGCCCGTCGACCCCGGCCCCTGCCGCCCCCGATGTCGGAGCCGGGATACCCAGCAGAGCCCTGTCGCCGAAAGGTGACTCCGGAAGTGGATGAACGATGACATCCACTCGCCGAGATGGACGGCCCATGATCCGGGTCGTGCTCACCCTCGTGGAGTGTCCTCGCGTGTTCCCGGGTCCATGTCGCGGAATCGTGACTCCTGGAGTCGACGAACGGTGACGTGCCCTCCCACACCTTGCCCGAGGAGTTCGACGACTCGGGGTCCAACTCGGGGTCCAACTCGGGCTCCAACTCGGGCTCCAACTCGGGCTCCAACTGAGGCTCCAACTCGGGGTCCCACGCATCGCCCCCGTATCGAAGCACGAGGGTCCGACATCGACCCAACCTGGACCGGGGCCCGTCAGACCGCTCCGGTCCGCGGCGATGACCCCCGCCGGAGCCGGCCGGCCACCGCGCCCGCCGCCTTGCCGCCGGTCCGGCGCCAGGTCCTCACCGTGGACGCCGTGGCCCTCGCCCGGACCGACGGGGACGTCGCGAGCCCGTAGCCGAACGCCTCGAGCTCATCTCCGGCCACGGCCTCGACCACCTCGAGCCGGCGCGCCGTCATCTGGGTTCGCCAGTCGCGACGGCTCACGCCCGGCCTCCGCAGGGCGCCGCTCGCCCGCATCCTGTCGGTCACCGGGATGTTCGACGTGTCCCGGTACGCGAGCATGGCCGGCGAGTACGCCAGCTCCACGAACCCGCACAGCCCCCGGAGCTCGCGCTCCGGATCGGCCACCAG
>DATBHM010000308.1:0-24576 GCA_036557505.1 Actinomycetota bacterium
GCTCGACCGCATCGGCGTCGCGGGGCCGGCGCGCGCTGAGGCGAGCCCCTCCCCCCCGCCCCCGGCCCCGGCCATCCCGGACGGCACCTACCGCAGCACCATCTCGACGGAGGACATCGCGCGGTTCGGCGGACCCCATGACGACGTCGGGGATGCGGGGACCTACACGCTGGTCATGCGGGGGGGACGCTTCTTCTGGCACCAGCGGGGCGAGCAGATCTTCAACCCGTTGGCCGTGGGGACCTACTCGGGGACGGGCCGTGCGGTCACCTTCACCATCGACGCACCCGCGAACTACGCCGCCACGCTGTCGCCGCTCACGTGGAGCTCCGACGGCGGCGGCCTCGCGTTCCACCTCGACCGTTGCACCGGGCCGGCCGCGCACGACCGCGGGTTCTGCGGGTACCAGAAGGCGCTGTTCTCCGCGCATCCCTGGCAGCCGGTCGCCGCCTGAGCCCCGCCTACAGGTCGTGAAGGCTGACCCAGACGCCGTTCGGGGTGACCGCCACGCTGTCGGGGCTGAACCCGAGATGGATGCGCGCGACCACCGTCGCCTTCCGTGGATCCACCCTCGCGACCGTCCCGTCGAGGCTGTTGGCGACCCACACCCCGCCGTTGCCCGCGGCCACTCCGAGCGGGCCGTTCCCCACGTGGGGGACGGTCGTGAGGCCGCCGTCGGCGGGATCGATCCGCGTGAGCGAGTCGGTGTCGGTGCTGGTGACCCACACGTATCCCGCGCCGTATGCGATCCGGGCCGGGTGGCCCCGGAGGAGCCGGATGGTGGAACGAACCTCGAGCTGCTTCGGGTCGATCTGCAGCACGACCCCCCGGGTGGCGTCGGCGACCCACACGAACCCGCCCCCGACCGCGACGTCGACCGGCTGCGCCCCGGACGGCAGCGCCACCGCGCCGGTGCGGTTGCCGTCGCCGTCGAGCTCGATCACCTGTGCGGTGTCCCCCTGGGCCACCCAGACCGCACCGAGGCCGTAGGCCAGTCCCTGGGCGCCCTTCCCGACGGTCGTCGGGACGAGCGCGTTCGCCTGCGTGGGGTCGACCTTGACCACCTGGCCGGCGTACCCGTTGGACACCCAGACGAACCCGCCGCCCACGGCGAGGCCGGTGGGGTTGTCGACCACCCCGCCCTTGGCCGGTTCGGCGGTCCCGTCCGCGACGTCGATCGCCTGGATCGTCTTGTCGTCGAAGTTGGCGACCCACAGACGTCCGTCGCCATACGCGAGCCACATGGGATTCGTGCCGACCGCGGCCCCTCCCACCACCGAGTCGGTCTCGTCGCTCAGCCGGACCACGGTGTTCGCCCCGGGGACGAACGCGGCGGCGCCCGAGCCACCGGACCGAAGGACGACCAACGCCGCGGCGACCACCACCACGGCCACCGCCGCGGCAACGAAGACGGTCGTCCGCCGGCGACGGGCGGGCGGCGCCGGCTCGGCCACCGCCGGTGCGTCCGCGTCCGGTTCGGGCGCCGGGGCCCGCACCGAGTACAGGTGCATCTGCGCCTCCACGCCCTTCAGCTCGTGGAAGCCGATGTCCTGGAAGTCCAGGTCCGAGCCCGACATCAGGTCGCGAACCGTGCTCGACACGAGGATCTGGCCGGCCCCGGCCTTGGACATCACCCGGGCGCCGACGTGGACCGCGATGCCGCCGATCTTGTCGTCCATGACCTCGACCTCGCCCATGTGCACACCGGCCCGGATGTCGATGCCGATGGCACGGAGCCTGGCGATCAGGTCCTCGGCACAGTCGATCGCGTCCGACGGCTGCTGGAAGGTGGCGAAGAACCCGTCGCCCGCCGTGTCGATCTCCCGGCCGTGGTGGTCCTTGAGCGCGCGGCGAACGATCGCGTGATGGTTCGACAGGAGACGGCGCCACTTGGCGTCCCCCAGCTGCTGGGCGCGTTCGGTGCTCCCCACGATGTCCGTGAACAGCACCGTGACGAGCTGCCGCCGTCGTTCCGTCGAACCCCGAGGCACGGCGCACAGTGTCACGGAGCGCCCCCCGGCGCACAAGGCGCCCGGGCTCAGGGACGACGGGCGGCGGCCGGGAGCGAGGGCACCCGGCCGACGAAGCGTCGCCGTCGGGCGCGTCCGCGCCCGACGGCGAACCCCACCCCGTAGCCGGCCGCGGCCGCCGCCGCGGCCGTCGCCCCCACCGCCGACCCGAGCAGGGTCCGCCGGCGCGACACCCTGAGGTCGATGACCTGCCAGCCGTTCCGCCGGGCGATCCGCACCAGACGGAGGTCCGGGTTCATGGCGACCGGGTTTCCCACCAGCTCCAGCAACGGGAGATCGTTGATGCTGTCCGAGTACGCGAAGGACCGAACGAGCTCGATGCCGCGTTCCTCCGCCAGCTCCTGCACCCGCCGTGCCTTCTCCTCACGGCTGCACAGCTCGCCCTCGAGGTGCCCGGTGTACAGGCCGTCGGCGACCTCGGCTCGCGTCCCGATCACGCCGTCAACGCCGAACTCCTCCGCCAGGATCGACAGGAAGTCCTCGGGCGACGACGACGAGATGTACACCTCCCGTCCGGCGCGCTTGTGGCGGTTCATCAGCTCCACGGCCTGCGGGTAGAACCGGGGGAGCAGCTCGCGTTCGACGACCAGCCGTCCCATCTCCTCGACCTCGGACGTGGGCCGCCCCTTCACGGCGGCCAGCGTGGTCTCGCGGGCCCGGCGGATCCGCTCGGCGTCCTCCTTGCCGGACAGCCGGTACATCAGCTGGTCGGCGGCGATCCGCGCGATGTCCCGGTTGGTGAACACGCCCTGGCGGTACATCTCGCGGGCCAGAGGGAACAGCGCCGCGCCCGGCAGGAGCGTCTTGTCCAGGTCGAAGAACGCGGCCTCGCGGGGCCCTCCCGGGTCGGCAGCGGGGCTCACGTCCCGGAGCGCCTCGGCCTGCATTCGGCGTCCGCGTCGGCTCGGGCTTCGGACGTCACTGCGGCAACCTCCCTTCGCCGGGTCAGTCTAGCGAGCGCGGCCCGGCGCCTCGGGGCGGCCGGACGCGTCGTCGTGCACAATAGGGAGGGCATGGACACCGAAGAGGCCAGGGTCTTCTCGTCGACGGCGGACCAGTGGATGGTCCGGGGCGGCGGCATGGACCTCGTGGTGGAGCAGCGGGGAACGTTCGCCACCGAGGAGATGACCCTCAACATCGGGCCGCAGCACCCGTCGACCCACGGCGTGCTCCGATTGATCCTCGAGCTCGACGGCGAGGTCATCGTGCGGGCCGAGCCGGTCATCGGATACATGCACCGGGCGGCCGAGAAGCTGTCCGAGGTCCGCGACGCCCGCCAGGTGCTGGTGCTGATGAACCGGCACGACTGGCTGTCGGCCTTCAACAACGAGCTGGGCTGGACGATCGCGGTCGAACGCCTGGCCGGCATCGAGGTTCCCGAACGGGCGCAGTGGATCCGCACGATGCTGGCCGAGTGGAACCGCATCCTGAACCACCTGATGTTCTGCGGGTCGTTCTCGCTGGAGCTCGGCGCGATGACGCCGATGTTCTACGTGTTCCGCGAGCGGGAGATGATCCAGGACCTGATGGAGTCCGCGACCGGCGCGCGGATGCACCATTCGTTCTGCCGGGTCGGCGGTCTGAAGGACGACCTCCCGCGGGGGTTCCTCAAGCAGTCCGAGGACGTCATCGACTGGGTGTCGAGCAAGCTCCGCGACTTCGAGACGTTGATCCTCGGCAACGAGATCTTCGCGGCGCGGACGCGCGGCGTGGGGGTGCTCACGCCCGAGGCGGCGGTGGCGTACGGCGCGTCCGGCCCCGTCCTCCACGCGAGCGGCGTGCCCATGGACCCTCGCAAGGACTCGCCCTACGAGAAGTACGGCGAGGTGGAGTTCTCCGTCCCCATCGGCGAGCACGGCGACTCGTACGACCGGCTGTGGGTGCTCGTCCAGCGGATGTGGGAGTCGCTCAGGATCATCCGGCAGTGCATGGACAAGCTGCCGCCCGGCTCGTACCGGGCGGGGTCCCTGCCGAAGACCGTGAAGATCGACGGCGAGATCTACGTGCGGACCGAGAACCCCCTGGGGCTGATGGGGTACTACGTCGTCGGCAACGGCGGCACGTCGCCGTACCGCCTCAAGATGCGAACGGCGTCGTTCTCGAACATCTCCCTGCTGCCCGAGCTGCTCCAGGGCCAGCTGCTGCCCGACCTCATCGCGATCATGGGGAGCGTGTTCTTCGTGGTCGGCGACGTCGACCGGTAGCCACCTCGCGGAGCGTCGCCGGGAACGGGGGGATGCCGTGCCCAGGGTGAGCGCCGCAGCGGCGACGGCCGAGATCGCCCGCCGCGACCCGGTCATGGCGGGGCTGATCGAGCGCGCGGGCCCCCTGCGGATCCGGCCTCCCCGCGACCCCGACCCGTTCGTCGACCTGGCGGAGTCCATCGCCTACCAGCAGCTCGCCGGGCGCGCGGCGGCCGCCATCTGGGCCCGCGTCGCCGCGTTGTTCGACGGCGACATGACGCCCGAACGGGTGCTGGCCACGCCGGACGAGGCGTTCCGGGCGGCCGGGTTCTCCGGGTCCAAGACCAGATCGGTGAAGGACCTCGCCGACAAGGTGCGCTCCGGCGTCGTGCCGATCGACCGCCTCCGGCGGATGCCGGACGAGGAGGTCGTCGCCAGGCTTTCCGAGGTTCACGGCATCGGCCGATGGACGGCGGAGATGTTCCTCATCTTCACGATGCGCCGGATGGACGTGTGGCCGGTCCTCGACTACGGCGTTCGGAACGGCTACCGGATCGCGTACCGGCTCCCGGCCCTGCCGGCGCCGAAGGCGTTGGACGCCGAGGGGGAACGGTTCCGGCCGTACCGCACGGTCGCTGCCTGGTACTGCTGGCGGGCGGTCGAGCTGGGTGCGGCCGACGGCTGAGCCGTCCGGCTCACCCGGCCCGGCGGTCCGGCGCCGTCACGCCCGTGGCCGACTGGAGGACGTTGGCCAGCGCCGCCTCGAATCCCGGCCGCGTGGGGTCGAGCACCAGGAGGTCGTCGGCCGTCGCGAGCTCGCCGCGGTGGAGCACCACCACCGTGACCCCGGCCCCCACCGAGCGGACCAGCGAGGCGATCTCGGTCCCGGCGAGGCGCTGGAGCTGCTGATCGATGACGAGGACCTCGATCGAGCGGGAGAACGCCGCCTCCATGGCGTCGAACGGCGAGCCGGTCGCGAGCTCCACATCGTGGCCGGCCTGTAGCACCACGCCCGCGACGCGTGCCGTGAGCGCCGGGTCGGGCGTGGCGACGGCGACCCGTAGGCGGCGGAGGCTCACCACAAGGCGAGGCCCTCCGGGAGACCCGTGGAGGGCGCCGCCGGAACCGGCGACGCCCGTACCACGGCGGCGGCGCGGAGCGATCGGCTGGACGGAAAGGCCGACGAGCGATCAGCTCTCCGCCGATCCCATCCGCCCGCACGGTCCGGACGAACCAGCGTGCGGACGTCCTGACGAGGGGTCGCCAGCGTGCCCGAACCGCGAACAGGCGTTAGTGCCAGGGCCACAGGGCCGAGCCGGAGATCACGGTCGCAACCAGTGCGACAACGCCGGCAAGCGCAACGACGAATCGCTTCACGGGATGTCCCCCCTCTCTGGGTCCGTGGCGGGGTGATGGTGCCGGAGCGTACTCTGTTTGTGAACTCCTCGTCAAGCATATGAGTTCACCCCTGAGGAAACTCGTCGTGACCAGGCGAATGTCGCCGCCGACCGCTCGAAGAGATCGGCCACGGGTTGTGAGCGTTGATTGCGCTGTGTTTTGGAGCCGCATAAGTGAACCCATAGTGAAGATGGTTGTTAACTAGCAGTGAAGTCACTATGCTCCGCCTCGTGGAGTTCGCAGAGCGGTTCCGGGACCTGAGGACGCGGGCCGGGCTGTCGAAGACCGCGCTCGCCAGGGGTCGCTACACGGTGAGCTACGTCAGCCAGATCGAGTCCGGGAAGCGCACGCCGTCGACCGGCGCGATGGACTTCTTCGCCGGACGGCTGGCCGTGAGTCCGCGGTTCCTGGCGACCGGCGTCCCGGACGGCATGGAGGACGCGCTCCGGTACCGGCTCGAAGAGGCGGTACGGGCGACGCGCCAGGGCCGGTGGCCGGAGGCGGAGCGGGACCTCCGTGCGATCGTGGAGGAGGCCAGCCGGTACGCGCTGCGTCGGCACCACGCCAAGGGGCTTGCCCAGCTCGGCGAGGTGCTCGCCCTGTCCGAGCGCAACCGGGAGGCGATCGACGTGCTCGAGGAGGCGGTCGCGAGCGGCGACCTTCTCGAGCGCGACGCCGGCCTCGCCATCTCCCGGCTCGCGCGCACGTACCGCACCGTGGGCGACCTCGCGTACGCGGCCGACCTCGTCGAGAGCTTCCTGGCGCGGGGCGAGCGCCCGGCGCTCGAGCCGGGCGTGGTGGCCGAGCTGCAGTCGGTGCTCGTGTCCGTCTACTACGAGCGGGGCGACATCCACCGGAGCGAACAGGCCGCACGGCGCGCTCTCACCGCCGCCGGGCAGGGTGCGCCGCCCGAGATCCGGGCGAACGCGTACTGGGACGCGAGTCGTCTGATGGCCGAGTCGAAGCGCTGGGACGAGGCCCTCGAGTTCGCGACGCGGGCGCGGGTCCTGATGGAGGAGCTCGACGACCAGCGGAGCGTGGCCCGCCTGCACAACGCGTACGCGTTCATCTGTCTCGAGGTGGAGCCCCCGCGAACCGACGAGGCGGCGGTGCACCTCGACCGCGCCGAGGCGATGCTGGAGGGCATCGGCGGTCCACTCGACATGAGCTACGTCCTGTCGGAGAAGGCCCGGCTCTCCCTGCTGGTCGGACAGCCGCAGGATGCCATCCGGCTGGCGCAGCGCTCGATCGTCCTCGGCGGAGACAGTGAGTACGAACGGCCGCGGATGCTGTTCCTCGTCGGACGCGCCCACGCCGACCTCGGGGAGCTCGACGAGGCGCGCGGCGCGTTCACCGAGGCGGCGGCGCTGTTCGAGAAGCAGGGGGCGCGGCAGCAGGTCGCCGCCTCCTATCGGGAGCTGGGGGAGCTCGACCTCGCCGCCGGCGACACCGAGTCGGCGATGGAGTCGTTCCGCTCCGGGCTTGCGGCGCTCGACCCCAGGCGGTCGCGGCCGTAGGACGCGGTCGCCCTCCGGGTACCCCCTCGGCCGGAGGGCGACCGCAACTCTTCGACGGCGTTCAGCTACCGCGGGCGCACCGCTCGTACAGTGGTCGAACGATGAAGGCCCGGCCGGCGACCGTGACCCCCATCCGGGACGAGCCGGAGCGGCGGGGGCCGTTCCCGGCGGCGCCGCCGCCCCACGCGCCGCCCCGCACCCTGATCGAGGAGCTCCTCATCGTCCTGTCGCTGTCGCTCCTCGCGGCTGCGGCCAGCGCGATCCTCTCGTTCACCGCGCATCCGGTGAACCGTTCGGTGTCCGTCGCGGTCATTCCGCAGACGCCGCGCCTGGCCGACCAGCTGGTGCCGATCGCGTTCGCGCTCGCTCCCGTGTGGCTGGTCTTCTACCTGTTGCGGCGCAACGAGGAACGCCCGGCGACGATCGGGATGGCGTTCGACCGGCCGGCGTTCGACGTCGGGGGCGGCGCGCTGCTGGCGCTCGTCGTCGGCGCGGCCGGCATCCTGATCTACATCGTGTCGGTCCGCCTCGGCCACAACCGGATCGTCATCCCGGTCCCACCGCTCGGCCTGTGGTGGACGATCCCCGTGCTCGTCCTGTCGGCGGCGCAGAACGCCCTGCTCGAGGAGACCGTGGTCCTCGGGTACATGGTCACGCGGCTCCAGCAGGTCGGGACGCCCGCGCTCGCCGCGGTCGGCGTGTCCGCCGTGCTCCGCGGGAGCTACCACCTGTATCAGGGGTGGGGTGGGTTCACCGGCAACCTCCTGATGGGGCTGCTGTTCGGGCTGGTGTTCCTGCGATGGCGACGAACGTGGCCGATGGTGATCGCCCACACGTTGCTCGACGTCGGAGCCGGGGTGCTGTTCATCCTGTTCCAACGACAGCTCCCCGGATTGCTCGCCGGGTGAGCCTCAGTCGACGCATCCGTGCGGCGCTGTTCGACCTCGACGGGCTGGCGGTCGACTCCGAGCCGCTCCACGTCGAGGCGTGGCGGCGGGCCATGGAGGAGGCGGGCGCCGGCTGGGATCCCGCCTGGATCGATCCGTACTTCGGTCAGCCGGTGAGCGTGACCGCGGCGGGCCTCGCCCGGGACCACGGTCTCGCGGAGGAACGGGTCGCGGCGTCCCGGGACCGGCACTTCGGCGAGCTCACGCGGTCGGGGATCCCGCCGCGGCCGGGGCTGGCCGAGGCGGTCGGGATGCTCCGCGATGCCGGTCTCGCCGTCGGCCTCGTCACGTCGGGAACGCGCGAGTACGTCGACCGCGCGATCTCGGGGCTCGACGGCGTCGGCTTCGACGCGACCGTCACCCGCGAGGACGTCCGGCACCCGAAGCCCCACCCGGAGCCGTATCTGGCGGGCGCCCGTGCGCTCGGGGCGGAGCCGGAGTCGTGCGCGGCGCTGGAGGACGCGCCGTCGGGCGTCGACTCGGCTCGTGCGGCCGGGATGGTCGTGGTGGCGGTGCCCAACGAGCACACGGCCGGGATGGGGTTCGCGGACGCCTCGTTCGTCGCCGGCGACCTCGTGGAGGCCGCACGGTGGATCCTCGCGCTTCAGTAGCGGTCGATCTCGCGCAGCCGGTCGTCAGAGATCCCGAAGAAGTGCGCGACCTCGTGCACGACGGTGTGGCGGACCTGCTCGCGGAGGTCGTCCTCGTCGCGGCTGATGCGTTCGATGTTCGAACGGAACAGCGTGATGCGGTCGGGCAGCACCCCGAAGTAGCCGCTCGACGTCCGCTCGGTCAACGGCACGCCCTCGTACAGGCCGAGCAGGTTGCGCTGCCCGGGCGGGGGGTGTTCCTCGATCAGGACGTCCACGTTGTCGAGGCGCTCGTGCACCCAGTCCGGCAGCCCGTCGACCGCCTCCATCACCAGCTCCTCGAACCGCTCGGGCGTGACCCGGACCATGACGGCGTCGTCAGATCCAGCCGCTGAACCAGATCCGGGCCTTCCAGGCCGAGACCGAGAGCGGCGTGGCCGACAGCACCGGCCAGAACCAGATGAACAGCACCACCGACACGGCGACGAAGGCGACGGCCACCGGGAGGAACGGTCGCGAGTACGACCCCTGCAATCGCATCCGCGCGAGGTCCCGGACCATGTACGTCGCGCCCAGGACGAAGAACGGCGCGATCGGCGTCGCGTAGAAGAAGAACTGCACCTTCTGCAGCGACACGTCCGGCAGGAACCAGAACAGGTACTGGAACAGGATCGCCAGGAGGATCAGCCCCGCCCGCCAGTCGCGTCGTCGTCGCCACATCACGGCCAGCCAGGGGATGGCGATGAACTGCACCCAGAATATGGCCGGGTTGCCGATGCCCAGCACCTCGCGACGCGTCTCGTTCGGCTTCCCGGCGTCGTCGGCCTTGTAGTAGTAGGCGACGGGCCGCCCCATGGGAATCCAGCTCCACGGCCGCGACTCATAGGGGTGTGCCGGCGTGTACTTCTTCGTCGTCGAGCTGTAGACCTCGGCCCGCAGGTTGTGGTGGAAGTTCTCCATCTGGAACGTGAGGTTCGCCAACCGGCTGGGGTGCGCGACCCACGAGTAGCCCGCGCCCGGGAAGTACCGGTAAGGGGGGTACGGCGACTTCTCGATCCGGCCCGAGTAGGAGAACAGGTACACGACGACCGGGAGCAGGAACAGACACACGATCACCGGGAGGCTCTCCCGGGCGACGCCCCGCCAGAACGCATGGCGGACGTTGGCGCGCTTGCGTCGGGACCGTTCCCACAGCAAGGTCAGCACGATGCCGCCGAGCAGGGCCGGGAGCGCCGACCACTTCACGGCGATGGCGAACCCGAACGCCAGCCCGGCTGCCACCCGCCAGGGTCGCCAGAACGGCGACGGGACCCGGAGTCCCGTCCGGAACCGGGTGACCGTGCCGGGCCCGGCCGGTTCGCCCGGCGGGTCGAACGCGGTGGTGGGGATGGGGCCGGAGAGCCACGGTGAGCCGTCTCCTCCGGGGAGGCGCGCGGGCGGCGCCCGGTCGGGCGCTTCCGGCTCGGCCACGACCAGGGGTGTTCGCCGGTCGATCCAGTGCTTGTCGAGGGCGAGGAACAGGAACGCGGCCACCGTCCAGAACGCCTGGAAGATGTCGAGCAACGCGGTCCGGGACTGCACGACCAGCAGGCTCTCGGTGGCGGCCAGCAGGCCGGCGACGAACGCCCACAACGCGCTCCGCCACAGCACCCAGGCCAGCATCGCGATGAGCACGCAGGTGAGGGTTCCGACGAACGCCGCCGACACCCGCCACCCGAACTGGGTGTTCCCGAACATCCGGATGCCGGCGGCGATCATCCACTTGCCGAGCGGCGGGTGGACCCATGACTGCTCGTCGGCCGCGGCGAGGTCGCACTGCTTGTACGGGTAGCCCGCGTACAGACAGCCGTCCTTCGTGTAGTAGACCTCGTCGAAGACGCGACCGTGCGGGTCGGACAGGTGGTAGAAGCGGGGGACCGCCGCGATGATGCCGACCGCGATGAACACGAACAGAGGTGTGCTGATGAACGCCACGATCCGCTGCCACCCCCGGCGCCCGTTCGACCTCGAGGCGTGGCGAGGCCGAGGGGGCGGAGGGCTCTCGCGCGCATCCTGGAACGGGTTGGGACCAGGCAGGGGCCGACCCCGGACGATGGTCGGGGTCGCCGCGTTGGCCGAGTCGTCGGGAGGCGGCGCGTGCACGGGTCGATGGTACGCGAGCGATTGGCGTTGGGTGGGGGTTCCGGCGGCGTGACTCGGCCACCGGGAACGGGCACGTTGTTCGTCGTCGGAACGCCGATCGGCAACCTGGGCGACGCGACGGAGCGGTCCCGCGAGGTGCTGGGGTCGGTGGACGTGATCGCCGCCGAGGACACACGGCGGACGGGCTCGCTGCTGGCCCGGCTCGGCGTCGAGCGGCCGCGGTTCGTCTCGCTGTTCGAGGGCAACGAGCGGGAGCGGACCGTCGAGCTCGTGGGGGAGCTCCGGGCCGGACGGTCGGTGGCCCTCGTCAGCGACGCCGGGATGCCGACGGTCAGCGACCCCGGGTACCGGTTGGTGAAGGCGGCCGGGGAGGCCGGGGTGGACGTGCGGGTCGTGCCGGGGCCCTCGGCGGTGGTGGCCGCGCTCGCGGTGTCGGGGCTGCCGACCGACCGGTTCGCGTTCGAGGGGTTCCTGTCCCGGCGGGCGGGGGAGCGGGCGGCCCGGCTCGCGGAGCTCGCCCCGGATCCCCGGACGCTCGTCCTCTTCGAGTCGCCGCGGCGGGTGGTCGACACCCTCGACGACCTGGCCGCGGCGCTCGGGGATCGCCCGGCCGCCGTCTGCCGCGAGCTCACCAAGGTCCACGAGGAGGTCGTTCGGGGATCGCTCTCCTCGGTGGCCCACGAGCTCCGCAGCCGCGACGAGATCCGCGGCGAGGTCGTCGTGGTGGTGGGCGGTTCGACCGGCGAGCTCCGCGAGGCGCCCGGCCCCGTGGAGCTGGCCGAGGAGGCCGCGGCCCTGGTGGACACCGGCGTCCGTCGCCGTGAGGCCGCGGGCCGGGTCGCGCGCCGTCACGGCGTGGCCACCAACGAGGTCTACCGCGCGCTCCTCGCCCGCGACCGTTCGCCTTCCTGAAGAATCACCGCGTGCGGCGCCGCACTCGTGTGGGCGCCGGGATGCCGCGGCGGCCGGGTCCGCGGCGCGTTCGAGGGAGGTGGGGGCATGGATCGTCGCCGGACCGCGTGGATGCTCGTCGCGGCGGTCGTGGTGGGGTGGCTCGTGGGCCCGCAGGTGGTGAACGCCGCGACCGGCCTCGTCCGCATCCAGGACGGAGCGGGCTCGGCCAGGGCGAATGTGACGGACGGGCACCAACTGATGACGGCGGAGACCGCGCCGCCGTCGTTCCACGAGTACTCAGCGGGGACCGGCGACACGATCTGCCACGTCGTCGCCACGATCCCGGCGAACAAGGGCTTCGTGATCCGGTCGATCGCCGTGGACGTGATCACGCCGTCGGCGGGCGGGATCGAGGTCGCCACCCTGTACCCGAACGCTTCGTGCGCGGGGAGCGGTGACATCTACGGGGTCAGCACCCACGTCCGGGCGGGTCACGCGGTGTCGCTCGATCCCGGATTCGCCGTCGCGCCGGGGGGCAAGATCTCGCTGCGGGCATTCGCCGACTCCGTGGTCAGCGTGCACATCTGGGGGTACATGGTCCCGGCGAGCGACGTCCCGGCGACGACGAAGGTCAACTAGCGCCTTCACCTTTCGTGGGTTTCCGCTCCCTGTCGTGTGAAGGATGCTGACGATCGGCGTGGCGCGGACCGAGCGGGTGGAAACCGGTGTGGAGCTCGAGCGCGTGTACCGCGAGCGCGGCGACCGGCTGTGGCGGGCCGTGCTGGCGTACTCCGGCGACCCCGACGTGGCGAGCGATGCCGTCGCCGAGGCGTTCGCCCAGGCACTCCGCCGCGGCGGCGCGCTCCGAGATCCCGAGGCCTGGGTGTGGCGGGCGGCGTTCCGGCTCGCGGCCGGAGAGCTGGCCGACCGCCGCCGCAGGACTGCCGCACTCGACGCTCCGCCGCGCTCCTACGACCTGCCGGAGCCGGCCGACGAGCTCATCGCTGCGTTGGCACGACTCTCGCCCACACAGCGCGCGTGCGTCGTCCTCCACCACTACGCGGGCTACCCGGTGAAGGAGATCGCGTCGATCGTCGGCTCGACCCAGGCGGCCGTCCGCGTGCACCTGAGCCAGGGTCGCAAGCGCCTCCGGGCCGTGCTCGCTCGCAGTGGGGATGGCGGCGATGTCTGAGCCAGACGACCGGTTCCGATCGCTGGACCGGATCCCGGCGCCCGATCTGTGGGCCGATGCAAACGCACGCGCGCCGGGGGCGGATCCGCGGGGGGGACGCCCGCGACGGGCCGGTGCGCTCCTGTCGGTGGTCGCGCTCGTCGCGATCGTCGCGGTGCTCGCGATCCTGGCCCGGGGCCTTTCGAACCCGTCGCCCGCGACCTCGCCGCCGAACGTGACTCCCGGCGGGCCCGGCCCGACTTCCTCGCCCGGACCACACCCGCCCGCCCAGCCGCGCTCGGTCTCGGGGGTTTCGGCGAACGGCTCCGTCCGGTGCTCCGCGACGGTGAGCAGCACGGTCGTCGAGCCCGGCGACACGTTGTCGGTGTCGTTCTCGATCGAGAACCTGGGCCAACGCCCGGTCCAGTACTCGGTCGGCCCATCGGGAGATCGCGGAACCGTGCGCCTCGTCGACGCCGGAGGGACAACGGTCTGGGACCAGGAGCGCTCGCAGTTCGTCCACAGCGAACCGGCTCCGATGCCCACGGAGCTGCCGCCGGGGGCGACGGCCGCGATCGGCGGGACGGACGTGGTGATGGCGTGGGCCGGTCCGCTGCGCGTGATGACCTCCTGCCCGTTCGGTGTCGGCGATCTGGATCCCGTCACACTCGGCGTCGTGGCGCCGGGTCCGGCTCCCTCGGTCGCCGACGCGATCGCCGCAGCCGTCGACGCGTCGGGTGGTCTGTATTCGCAGTGTGCTCCCGCTCCGGATGGGAGCGGGAGCACGGGGCGGATCGAGCCACCGGACGGGTCGACCTCCGTGCTCGAGCTCCCCGCGGTGTGCTGGGCGGACGTCCGATCGGGCACCGGGCTCCAGGTCGTGACGCTGCACTTCTCGTCCCCACCCGAGGCCGGGGAGGTCGACGTCTCGCCGACGTCGGCCGTGGAGTTCGGGCGGGCGAGGCCGGCGGAGGCGAGCACCTGGGAGTTCGTGGTCACCGCCCGCGGCGCCGTCGCCGCCACCGGCCTGTTCTCGGCCTCCTCGAGCGGACCCCAGCTGTGGACGGTGGACTACGACGAGGACGGCGGGCATTGGTCCAAGGCCGGATGCTCGGCGCCGGGGGAATCGGTCGGGTCGGGGGTCGAGTTCTTCACCGATCGTTCGTGCCTCGGGCGGTAGCCGCGGAGTCCCCCGAACCGGCCCGCCTACAATGGCCGTCCCATGGGCAGGCCCTTCTACGTCACGACGCCGATCTACTACCCGAACGACGTCCCGCACATCGGGCACGGGTACACGACCGTCGCGGCCGACTTCCTGGCCCGGTACCACCGCCTGAAAGGCGACGACGTCCTGTTCCTCACCGGCACCGACGAACACGGGCAGAAGCTCGCCCGCACCGCGGAGGCCGCGGGGCAGACCCCCCAGGCGTACGTCGACGCGATGGAGCCCAGGTGGCGCGAGGTGTGGGAGCGCCTGCAGATCTCCAACGACGACTACATCCGGACCACGGAGCCGCGACACACGGCCGCGGTCACGTCGCTGTTGCAGGCCGTCCACGACAACGGCCGCGACGACATCTACCTCGGAACCTACGAGGGCCTGTACTGCGTGAGCTGCGAGGCCTACTACACGGAGGACGAGCTCGACGAGGACGGCCTGTGCCCGATCCACCATCGCCCGGTCGAGCGCATGCAGGAGGAGAACTACTTCTTCGCGCTCTCCAGGTACGCCGACGCGCTGCTGGACCGCTACACGAGCCGCCCCGAGACGCTGCAGCCGGAGACCCGCCGTAACGAGGTGCTCAGCCTGATCAAGGGCGGCCTGCGTGACTTCTCGATCAGCCGGACGTCGTTCGACTGGGGAATCCCGCTCCCATGGGACCCGAAGCACGTCACGTACGTGTGGTTCGACGCGCTGACCAACTACATCACCGCGGCCGGCTACGGGACCGACGACGAGAGGTTCGCGACGTACTGGCCCGGGATGCACCTGATCGGCAAGGACATCATCCGGTTCCACGCCGTGTACTGGCCGGCCATGCTGATGGCGGGCGGCGTCGAGCCGCCGCGGCTGGTGTTCGCCCACGGGTTCCTCACGGTCGGCGGCGAGAAGATGTCGAAGACGAACGCCACCGGCATCCACCCCTTCGAGCTCGTCGAGCACTTCGGCGTGGACTCGTACCGCTACTTCTTCATGCGCGAGATCCAGTTCGGACAGGACGGGAACTTCAGCTGGGAGGCCATGGTCGAGCGCCACAACGCCGACCTCGCGAACGGCCTCGGGAACCTCGCCAGCCGAGTGCTCGCGATGCTCGCGTCGAACTTCGACGGCGTGGTGCCGGACGCCGCGACGACCGAGGCGGGCGACCTGCCGGCCGTCGTCGCGGACGTCGCCCGGAGGTACGACGAGGCCATGGAGCGCGTCGCCCCGACCCAGGCCCTGGCGGCCGTGTGGGAGATCGTCGATCGCGCGAACGGCTACCTGGTCGAGCGCGCCCCGTGGGCGCTGGCGAAGGACCCGTCGAGGCGCGCGGAGCTCGAGGGCGTCCTCGCGGCCAGCGCGGAGGTGCTCCGCGTCCTGGCCGTGCTGATCTCGCCGATCATGCCCGATGCGGCCTCGCGGCTGTGGACGCAGCTCGGGATCGGGGAGGCCCTGACCGACCAGGGGCTGCCCGACGCGGCCGCGTGGGGGCTGCTGAAGCCCGGCACCCGGACCAGGCGCGGCGATGCGCTGTTCCCACGCCTCGACGCGTAGGCGAGCCATGGGGACAAACCCTCGAGGCGCGGTGGAGACGGGGGCGGTCGACACCCACTGCCATCTGTTCCTGTTGGACGGCGAACCTGGAGCGGCGGTCGAGTCCGCGCGCCGCGCCGGCGTCCAGCGGCTGATCTGCGTCGGCATCGACCCCGAGTCGAGCCATCGGAGCGTCGAGATGGCCGAGTCGTTCCGGGGGGTCTTCGCGACCGCGGGGATGCACCCGCACACGGCCGACTCGCTCGGCGACGAGGCCGGCGCCGACATCGAGGAGCTGCTCGCCAACCCGCTCGTCGTCGGCGTGGGGGAGTGCGGCCTCGACTACTTCCGCATGAAGTCGCCGGCGGAGGAACAGCGGCGCGTGTTCCGGCTCCACGTCCGGTGGAGCCGCGAGGTCGACAAGCCGCTCGTCGTCCACGTCCGGGAGGCCTGGGGCGACGCCGTCCGGATCCTCGACGAGGAACAGGCCGAACGCGTGGTGCTCCACTGCTTCTCCGGCGATGCGGAGACCGCCGTCGCATGCGCGGAGCGGGGGTGGTTCATGTCGTTCGCCGGGAACGTCACGTACCCGAAGAACGAACACCTCCGCCGCGCGGCCGGCGTGGCCCCGTCCGACCGGCTGCTGGTGGAGACCGACTCACCGTTCCTGTCGCCGCAGACGTTGCGGGGCCGCGACAACGAGCCCGCGAACGCCCTCGCCGTCGTCGA
The DNA here is from genome assembly GCA_036557505.1 of Actinomycetota bacterium. GTDB lineage: Bacteria > Actinomycetota > UBA4738 > UBA4738 > JACQTL01 > DATBHM01. The sequence continues at coordinate 16,336 of DATBHM010000308.1, forward strand.
GGAGCTCGCCCGCGTGCGGGCGGTCGACACGGCCGAGATGGTGGACCTCACCACGGCGAACGCGCTGGCCGCCTTCCCGGGAATGCGCTGACCAGCGGTTTTTCCACCGACGTCCACAGCCCGGTCAAGTTTGCAGTGAAGGTTGAGGCTTTGCTAGGGTTCCCGCCTGTTCCATCATGGAGGCTCTGGTCCGGCATCGCCGCTTCCCCCTGGGGCTTCCCTTCGTGAGGAGGGAAGGTGGGGGTTCGACCGACACGAGGACGGCGCCTGCGGGCCCGGCGAGCCAGACGGCGCGCCGCGGTCGCGGCGGTCTCGTCGGTCCTTGCGGTCGCGGCCGGGATCCTGATCGTCCCCGGAACGAGCGGTTCGGCGTCCCGCACGGGCGCATCGCGGACCGAGTCTCGACCGGGAGTTCAGGGTTCGACCTCCGTTCGAACCGCGCTCGCCAGCGCGGTTCGCTCGCCCCGACCGGTGCCGTCGATGTTCAGCGTCGACACCGCGTCGGCGGCCCGCGTGGTGGAACCGGTTGTGGGGGTCTGGGTGGCCGCGAGGCGGGGAGCGGGCGCGCTCGGCGCGCTGAAGCTCTCCGCAGAGGCCGCACCCTCTGCGATCCCGCCGGGCTGGCTCGCGCTGCACCGGCCGGTCGCCGTGTCCGTCGAGGTGCTGGGGAAGGACCTCGACGAACTGACCAATGCGGCGACCGTCGGGCAGCTCCTCTCGGCCATGGGGATCGAGCCAGACGGCGATGATCGCGTCGCGCCGCCACTCCAGACCCCCCTTCACCCGATGGAGGTCGTCCGGTTCGACCGGGTCGACCTCCGGACGTTGACGCTCACGTCGAGCATCGGGTTCGGGGTCCACACGACCACCACCTCGTCGCTGCCCGCCGGGCAGGTCCGGATCACGACCCCCGGCGAGGAGGGTTCGGTCCGACGGACCTACCGCGTGCGGTACGTCGACGGCCGCGAGGTGTCGAGGACGCTGATGGCGCAGTCGGTGGTGCGAGCTTCAGTCGACGAGGTCCGCGAGGTGGGCACCGCGGCTCCCACGCCCACCCCGCCACCGACCCCGCCACCGACGGGAGGCTCGCACACGGAGTCCGGACAGGCGACGTGGTACGGGACCGGCACGCCGGGAATGTACGCGGCGCACCCCTGGCTGCCGTTCGGGACCCACGTCACCGTCACCGATCTCGCCAACGGCCGGTCCGTCACCGTGGTAATCAACGACCGTGGACCGTTCGGCGGGCGCATCATCGACCTCTCGCCCCAGGCCTTCGCCCTCCTCGCCCCGCTCCCCCAGGGGGTCTGCGAGGTCCGGCTCACCTGGTAGGGGGCTCGGCGCGGCCGAGGTCCGCGACCTCGCGCGCCGCCACGGCATCCGTCCGTCGAAGGCACTCGGCCAGCACTTCCTGATCGACCCGAACCTGGCCCGAGCCATCGTGTCCGACGCGCGGATCGAGCCAGGCGACCGAGTGGTGGAGGTGGGCGCCGGGCTGGGCTCCCTGACGGTCGCCCTGGCCGATGTTGCCGGCGAGGTCGTCGCGGTGGAGGCCGACCCCGCCCTGGTCCCCGCGCTCCGCGACGCCGTCGACGGGCTGGACCGCGTCCGCGTGGTCGAGGGAGACGCGCTCCGGATCGACTGGCACACCGAGCTGCCCGGCGAGGCGTGGCGGATGGCGTCGAATCTGCCGTACAACGTCGCGGTGCCGCTCGTGTTCCGGATGCTCGACGGGGCGCCGCAGGTCGACCGGTTCCTGGTGATGGTCCAGCGCGAGGTCGGCGAGCGCATGGCCGCTCGGCCCGGCGCGGGGGCGTACGGCGGGGTCTCCGTCCGCCTCTCGTATCTCGCGGATGTCGAGATCGTGCGGCGCGTGCCGGCGTCGGTGTTCTGGCCGCGCCCGAACGTGGAGTCGGTGCTCGTGCGGATCGTTCCCCGCGAGCCGCCCGTCGACGTGGAGCGCGAGGGGTTGTTCCGCGTGGTGGAGGCGGGATTCGCGCAACGCCGCAAGACCATGCGGAACGCGCTGGTGCGGCTGGGCCTGTCGGCGGGGGAGGCGGAGGCCGCGCTGTCGGCGTGCGGGATCGCCGTCGACGTCCGCGCCGAACAGCTCGGCCTGGGCGATTTCGCATGTCTCGCGGATGCGGTGTCGCGTGGCTGAGCGCGGGCGGATCGTGGTCCGGGCGCCGGCCAAGATCAACGCGGTGCTGCGGGTGCTCGGCCGTCGCGACGACGGGTACCACGACCTCGAGAGCCTCGTGCTCCCCGTGTCGCTCGCCGACACGGTCACGGTTCGCGAGGACGACGGGGTGTCGGTCGCGATGTTCCACCCGGACGGACGGCCGATGCTGCTGCCGGATCCGGGTTCGAATCTCGCGTTCGTCGCCGCGCACGCATGGCTCGAGGCGCGGGGTGCCGAGGGTCGCTCCGCCTCGGTCGTGGTCGAGAAGGAGATCCCGATGGCCGCCGGCCTCGGGGGAGGAAGCGCCGACGCGGCCGCCGTTCTGCTCGCGATGAACCGACTGTGGAGCGGCGGGCTTTCCAGGACGAAGCTGGCGTCGGTCGCGGCGGGAATCGGCTCGGACGTTCCGGCCATGGTGCGCGGGGGGGCGGCCGTGATGCGTGGCCGCGGCGAGCAGGTGGTGCCCGTCGAGGCCGGGACGACGTGGTGGGTGCTCGTCCCGCAGCCCTTCCCCGTGCACACGGCGGACGCGTACGCGTGGTGGGACGAGGAGGGCGCCACGGCGAACGTCGGCCTCGACGACGCCGTCGAGGCCGTCCGGCGGGGCGATCCCCAGGAGCTCGCGCAGTGGCTGTGGAACGACCTTCAGGGACCGGTCGCCCGGCGGCACGCGCAGATCCAGGTGATCGTCGAGCGCCTCCTCGACGCGGGCGCGCTGGGCGCCGTCATGAGCGGCAGCGGCCCGACGGTGGCCGGTCTCGCCGCAGACGAGCAGGAGGCCGAACGCATCGCCGAGCGCTTCCCCGGCGGCGTCGCGGTGTCGGCCCCGCCCCCGCCGGACGATCCGCCGGTGGTCGCCCCGCGTGCTGGATAATCGGCGGGTCTGGTCCGGGGTCGTCTAATGGCAAGACGGGGGCCTTTGGAGCCTCAAATGGAGGTTCGACTCCTCCCCCCGGAACCACATTCGCATCCGGCCTGACCACGTCGGTCGGTTGTTGGCCGAGCTACGCGCCGCCGTTCGTCGGGGGAGCACCGGGTGTCCGCAGGTCGAAGATGGACCGAGCGTTCGGCGGAACCTCGATGGCCGGCGTCGTGCCGAGGTCGCGATAGGTCACCGTGTATCTCCAAGCCGAGTCGCCGGAACCCCAGTCGACTGCGATCTCGGTGATGACGCCGACCGGGTTGACGGTCACCGCCGTGTCGAGACCCGCGTGGGGATCGGCAGCGCGGCCGTGCGCCACGAGACCGAACGGGAACACCCGGATGTGCTCCCCTTCCTTGAACCCCGATTCGGTCGCGATCAAGCCGGCCGGCACCGATCCGCGGTACACGGTCGACCCGTCGTCGGTCTGCTGCGCCGTGAGGCCGGTCATACCGCCCGTGATCCGCTGCAGCGTCGTCCCGTCGATGTCCTGCCGCGTGGCGGCCAGGTACTCGCCTGGTGTCGTGCCGGAGCCGGGATCGATGTGCGACGGGTCGCCCAGATCCATCCAGCCGCGGTCCATCGGGTCGCACGCGTACAGCGTTCCGTCCACGACCCGCATCTCGCGTTCGCCGCACTGGGCCAGGTCGGTGGGCGCCTGATGGTCGAACACATCCACGTCGCCGTCGTACCACCGGATGGTCCGGTTGGCCCATGCAACGCCGCCGTTGGTGATCACCACGACGGCGGTTCCGGATGACGCGGCGGACGCGCTGGTGACATCGGCCGCGAGCCGCACTGCGGCCGACGCGCTCCGCGTCGGGAGCGATCCCGGGGATCCGACGACCAGGAACACGGCCAGGATCGCGGCGACCGCGAACGTGAGGGCTGCCGGGACCAGGACCAGGCGCCGGGGACGCCGGTGCCTGCCCGAGCGAGCGGCCGGCGGAGCAGCGAACCTGACCTCGACCGGTGAGGTGACGATCCGGTCGCGCATCGAGTCCGCCGCTGCGACCGAGCCGGTGAAGGCGGGCTCCCTCCGCGGGTTCGCCCGCCGCAGCGCTTCCAGGCTGTCGGATCTGGACATCTCGTTCCTCCTGTTCATCTCGGGCCCGGGTCGGTCGATTCGCGCGCAACCACGGCCATCAGCGGCCGGGATCGGTTCGCGGCCGGACGAATCAGGTGCTCGTGGGGCGCCTCAGTCCGTCCGGCCCCGGCGCGGACGTGTTCGAACGCAACCCGGAACCGGTTCCGCGCCCGGTGCAGCCGGCCACGCGCGGTGACGGCCGGGCATCCCGGCACCATGGCGATCTCGGCCGGAGTCAGCGACTCCCACTCGGCCAGCAGCAGCACCTCGCGATCGCGTTGTGCGAGCCGGCCGAGGGCCTCGCGGACAAGGTCGCCCTCGGGGCCGGGCGGCACGTGCTCGGCCGCGGCGTCGGTCGCCTCGGCGGCAAGCCGTTCGTGCAGGGCGAGACGGCGCCGGTTCGACCTGCGCTGGTTGGCAATCACCCGTCGCGCCGTCGCATAAAGCCAGGGCCGAGCGGCATCCCCGGCCGGAACGTCGTCGAGCCGGCGCCAGGCCGTCAGGAACACCTCGGCCACGGCGTCCTGCGCGTCGCTCGCCGTCGCCGCACGCCAGCCGCAGTACGCGACGATGTCCCCGCGGAACGCCCGGAACAGCGCGTCGAACCGCCGCGTTCGACGGGTCACCGCTTCGGTCATCCCCTCTGCCTCCTGCCCGGTCCGCGATCGGGACCGCGCTTCCGATCGGTACGTGTCCGGACCGGGCGCACGCGTTCGACCGGGCTCCCGGATCGCCATCGTGGCACGGCAGACGACCCCACCGGGTGGCAGGGCAGGCGGTGTGCCATCCTGAACCCGTGCCCCGCCGATCCGCTCTCTTGGTGATCGGGCCGCTGTGCGCTGTTGTGGTCGCCGCCCGGGCGGACTCCGCTGGAGCGGCCGGCCCCCCGTCGGGACCCGTAGCACGGCTCCACGAACTGCGGCTGGACCTCGCTCGGTTGGAGCCGCCCATCGCCGCCGGAACGGCGTTCTGGCTTGCGCTGCAGGGGCACGTGAAGCCGGCCCAGGCCCGGATGCAGCGGGACAGGGCGGAGCTCCGACGGGGTCCGGGCGCGGCCGCCGCCGCGACGATCCGCGCCGACCTCCGGGCCGTTCGACGTCGCGTCGCGCCGCTGCTGCCCTCGTGGTTCTGGGTGAAGGCCCTGCTCCACCGCTCGTACCAGCAGGTCAAGGTGACCCTGCTCCAGGTCCGAAGGGTCGTCGAGGCCACGCTGGGTCCCGACCCCGGCGTCAACGGCGCCGCGGCGTGGCGGAGGGTGTTCCACCGGGCTCCAGCGCAGGACAACCGGGGCCGCCTCGACGTCTGCCCGGTCGACGGCCCGTACTTCAGCATCGACTCGTTCGGCGCGCCGCGGGCCGGCGGACGGACCCACCAGGGCATCGACATGCAGACCGCGATCGGCACGCCCGTCGTCGCCGCGCTTCCGGGGTTCGCGCGGCGCGTGCCGAACACCCTCGGCGGTAACGCCGTGATCGTCGACTCGCCCGGCGGGACGTACACCTACTACGCGCACCTCGCGGCATACGGCGCGGTGGGGACGGTCACGGCCGGCGACGTCGTCGGGTACGCCGGCGACACCGGCGACGCGCGCGGCCTGATCCCGCAGCTGCACTTCGAGCTGCACCCCGGCGGCGGCGACGCGGTGGACGCGTTCCGCGATCTGCAGGACGTCTGCTGACGCCCGTGTTGCGGGAGCCCGCTCCCGCCGGGGACAATGAACCGGCTTCCCCCCGACCAGCCGTGAGGTAGAGCCGCCGCCGTGCCCAGCAGGAACCGGAGAACCCTCGCAGTCGTCGTGATGGCCGCCGGCCTCGGCAAGCGGCTCAAGTCGGCGAGGCCCAAGGTCCTGCACGAGCTGCTCGGCCGCCCGGTGCTGTGGTACGTCCTCCGCGCGGCGCAGGCGGCGAAGCCGGACAAGCTGATCGTCGTCGTCCACCACGACGCCGAGGAGGTCGAGGCGGCGATTCGCTCGTGGAAAGTCGAACCGAAACCCGTCTTCATCGATCAGGGAGAGATGCTGGGGACAGGACACGCCGTCCTGCAGGCCGAACGGGCCGTCGGCCGGGCGCACGACGTGCTGGTGCTGCCCGGCGACGAGCCGCTGACCGACGCGGAGCAGGTGAAGGGCATCCTGGGGCTGCACCGCCGTCGCGACGTCGCCGCGGTGATCCAGACGACCGTCCCCGACGACGCGCGCGGGTTCGCCCGTGTGATCCGCGACGCGCGCGGCGAGTTCGTCCGCCTGGCCGAGGGCTCGGACGCGAGCCGGGAGGAGCTCGCGATCACCGAGGTGGCGACCAGCGTGTACACGTTCCGCCGCGACGCGCTGTACGCGGCGCTGCCGCTGGTCGGCCGGGAGAACCGCCAGCACGAGTACTACCTGCCCGACGTCCTCGGCATCCTCCGCGAGAAGGGCGACCGCATCGCCGTGCAGCTCGTCGACAACGGCGGCAGCGTCGGCGCGAACTCCCGGTCGGAGATGGCGAGGTCGGCGGGCGTGTTGCAGAACCGGATCAACGAGCGCCACATGGCGAGCGGGGTGAGCTTCATCGACCCGTCGACCACGTTCGTCGGGCCCGAGGTGGCGATCGGGCAGGACACGACGCTGCACCCGATGACGTTCCTGGAGGGTTCGACGCGGGTGGGGCGCGATGCCGAGATCGGCCCGAGCGCCCGCCTGGTCGACAGCTCGGTCGGGGACCGGTCGACGGTGCAGTTCGCCGTGGTCCGAGACTCGACGATCGCCGAGGACGTGAACGTCGGGCCGTTCGCCTCGCTCCGCCCGGGCACAGTGCTGGAGCCCGGTTCGAAGGCGGGGACGTTCGTCGAGATCAAAGGGTCGCGCGTCGGGCCGGGCTCGAAGGTGCCGCACCTGTCCTACGTCGGCGACGCCGACATCGGAAGCGGGGTCAACATCGGCGCCGCCACCGTCACCGTCAACTACGATGGATGGGACAAGCACCGCACCGTGATCGGGGACGACGTGAAGATCGGCTCGGACACGATGCTCGTGGCGCCGGTCGAGGTCGGCGACGGCGCGATGACGGGCGCTGGTTCCGTCATCACCCGGAACGTGCCGCCGGGGGCGCTCGCCATCGAGCGCTCGGAGCAGCGCAACGTCGCAGGGTTCCGCGAGCGCAAGGAAGCGTTGCACCGCGCCCGCTCGAAGCGCGGACGAACGAAGGGCTGAGAAGGGGGCTCCAGTGGAGATCGTCACCAAGAAGCACCTCATGCTCTTCGCGGGGACCTCGCACCCCGACCTGGCGAAGGAGATCTCCGAGGAGCTCGGCCTCCCGATCTCGCCGTGCGAGATCCGCCGGTTCGCCTCGAGCGAGATCTACGTGCGGCCGGTCGACAGCGTGCGGGGCGCGGACGTGTTCATCATCCAGACGAGCACGCCGCCCGTGAACGAGACGATCATGGAGCTGCTGATCATGGTCGACGCGATGAAGCGCGCGTCCGCGAAGCGCGTCACGGCGGTCATCCCGTACTACGGCTACTCGCGTCAGGACAAGAAGGCGCTGGCGCGCGAGCCGATCTCCGCGAAGCTCATCGCCGACCTCCTGACGGCGGCCGGCACCGACCGCGTGGTGTCGGTCGACCTCCACTCCGGGCAGATCCAGGGGTTCTTCGACTTCCCGTTCGACCACCTGACGGCGCTGCCGCTCCTCTCGGACTACCTGCGCGACGAGACCGGGCTCTCCGGCGAGGAGATCACCGTGGTCGCGCCGGACGCCGGCCGGGTCAAGGTGGCCGAGCGCCTGCAGCAGTCGCTGCACGCCGACATCGCCTACATCAACAAGCGCCGGTCGAAGTACGAGGCGCACAAGATCGAGTCGATCGAGGTGGTCGGCGACGTCGACGGCCAGGTCTGCATCCTCGTCGACGACATGATCGACACGGCGGGGACGATGGTGCAGGGCGCGCAGGCCCTGGCCGAGCGAGGCGCGCGCGAGATCTACACGGCCGCGACGCACGGCCTGTTCAGCGGGAAGGCCGTCCCGAACATCGAGGAGTCGCCGATCTCACAGGTGATCGTGACCAATACCG